>NZ_JAWIRT010000001.1:312215-349707 GCF_036320045.1 Stenotrophomonas sp. SMYL20
TTGTGAGTTACCGGGGGTGGAGCCCTTTCCCACCGGGAAAGGGATCCGACCCCTGACGCATGGAAAGTGATGCAATTCTCACTTCATAATCGGGCACAGTGGCCGATATCCCCATCGAGCCTCGCGCCAACGCGTGCTGGCGCCCGCCCCTGACCGTAGATTCCATGTCCGACGGCAACGACACTGCAGTGCATGATGTCCACGCGGCTGATGCCGCTGACGAACGTTTCCTGGTCCGTAATCCGCGCCAGCTGCGGCAGCTGTTGCGATCGCTGATCGACCAGCGATCACTGATCAATGCGCATATCGACGGCCGCGACCGCTCGTTCCCGACCGCGCTGCTTGAACTCGACGAGGACGACGACACCCTGCTGCTCGATGGCAGCCCGCAGGAGGCGTCCAACCGCGCCGCCGAACAGGCCGACCATCTGCTGTGCTTTGCCCAGCTCGAACGCGTGCTGGTACGGTTCCGCCTGCAGGCACTGCAGCGTGTGGACAACGACGGCCACGTCGCCTTCCGTGCCCCTCTGCCGATTGAACTGGTCCATCTGCAACGACGTGAGATGTACCGGCTGGAGACGCCAGTCACCGATTCGCCCCAGCTGCTGATCCCCGCCGGCGAGAGCCGTGCCGAAGCGCTCTCGATGCGGGTGGTGGACATCAGCGGCGGCGGCCTGGCGGTGGCCGTACCTACCGACTGCGCGGTGTTCAGCCTGCAGAAGCGCTACCCGGCGATGCTGTCGCTGCCCGACGGCCCCGACCTGGAGATCGAGCTGGTCGTCTGCAACCTGCTGCCGCAGCGCCAACCCAATGGTATCGAGATCAAGCGCGTGGGCATGCGCTTCGACATCCTGCCGCGTGGCGCCGACAGTGCCATCCAGCGCTACATCTTCCGCATCGACCGCCAGCGCAAGGCGCGCCGCAACGGCGAGCTGTAAGGCCTCCCGACCGGTAGTGGCGGGCGCGGGGCGGCCCACGGGGGGCCCACCCGCTGTGCCGGGGGGGGGGCGCCCGGCGGGGCCCGCACCGGCGTCGTGACCGCCCCCCCCCCCGGTCGGGCCGGCCGCGGCCCGGCAATGGCCGCATCCACATTGTTGCCAGGTTGCCGGCCAGCGGCCGGCACTAGCGCTTCCCGTGTAGATCCACGCCATGCGTGGATGCCCCCATCTTCCCCGGTAGATCCACGCCATGCTTGGATGCCTTCCCCCGGCACCTAAAGTCCCCCGACGAGGGGCCGATATCGAGCCTGACACCGGGACTTCCGGCAGAACCAGGACCCCTCGATGAACGACAAGACCAGCTCCGCCGCCAGCGCCGGTGGCGAATTCCTCAGCTTCACCCTCGGTGCCGAGCACTACGGCGTGGACATCCTCAAGGTCCAGGAAATCCGCGGCTATGACGCGGTGACCCGGGTCCCGGATGCACCGGACTACATCAAGGGCGTGATCAACCTGCGCGGCACCATCGTCCCGGTGATCGACCTGCGCCTGAAGCTGCGCCTGGACGATGCCCGCTACGACGCCTTCACCGTGATGATCGTGCTGAACGTCGACGACCGCGTGGTCGGCATCGTCGTCGACAGCGTCTCGGACGTGATCCCGCTGTCGGCCGAGCAGATCCGCCCGACCCCGGAATTCGGCGCCGCCGTCGATACCCGCTTCATCTCCGGCATCGGCACGCAGGACGACCGCATGCTGATCCTGCTCGACATCGAGACCCTGCTGGACAGCGCCGACATGGGCCAGGCCAGCGTCGTTGAAGACGCCGCTGCCTGATCGAACGGACCTGCTTCACGTTCTGGTCACAAAACCCTTCAGTTCCCTCCGGCAGTGCCGATAGGGGGACAGAAGCCGGTCGCGCAGGAGCGCGCAGAACCGGAACGACCATCACCATCCCCGGAGATACACCTCGATGAAGTCCCTGCTTGCGTTCGTTTCGGCCGCTGTCCTGGCCACCACTGCTTCCGCCGCGTTCGCCCAGTCGGCCGACATGATCCCGCCGGAACTGGCACCGCGCTCGGTCGGCAAGGACGGCATGGTCTGCGGCAAGGTCGAGAAGGCCCGCTACGCAGAAGGTTCCGAAGGCCAGCCGACCTTCCTGTACATGGGCGGCGCCTTCCCGCGCCACACCTTCTCGGCCCGCATCGCTGGCGAGAACCGCGGCAAGTTCTCCTTCCCGCTGGAAACCCTGGAAGGCAAGACCGTCTGCGTGATCGGCAAGATCCAGCGCGACGCCTCGCGCGCCGAAATCGAAGTCAGCTCGCCGGCCGGCCTGAAGCTGGCCAACATCAAGTAATCCGCTGTCCGTCGAACCACGCCGGACCTGGTGCCGGCGTGGTTTCTGCTGCAACCGGGCCCGATGCCCGGGCGCGTCTGCCTTAGGAGCTCGCAACGCCCATGCCGTGGATCAACAACCTGAAACTGATGCCGAAGCTGCTGCTGACCTTCGGTGTCCTCCTGCTGGTGATGCTGCTGCAGGGTATCGTCGCCTATCGCGGCCTGCACTCGCTGAACAACGTCACCACCGAGCTGGCGGGTTCTCGCATGGAGAGCATCCGCATGGCCGGCGAGATGCGCGGCATGCTGGGTGAATACCGCAACGCCGCCTACCAGCAGCTGATCCGCGCCAGTGACGACGTCAAGGCTGATGCACGCAAGCAGACCGTCGAGCTGCGTACCAGCATGGACAAGTCGATCAAGGACTATCCGAAGCTGGTCGACAACGCACAGCAGAAGAAGCTGTTCGACACCTTCGCCAAGGAATGGAAGGACGCCCTGGCCTCCTATGACAGCGTCACCGAGATGCTGGAACTGGACCTGCCGGACGACGCCATCGATACCTTCGTCGGCGAGACCCGCACCAAGCACCGCAAGGCCGCTTCGGCGCTGGAAGCGCTGATCGCCGAAGACAACCGCCTCGCCCGCGCCTCGCGCGAAGAGGCCGAATCCACCTACTCCGCCTCGGCCGTGCTGACCGTGATCGCTCTGCTGGGCGGCGCCGCACTCGGCCTGGTGCTGGTCTGGCTGTTTGCCCGTGCCCTGGTCGGCAGCGTGCGCGGCGCCGTCTCGGTTGCCAACGATGTGGCCGGCGGCAAGCTCGATGGCCACATCGACGTCAGCCGCCAGGACGAAGTGGGCGAACTGATGCAGGCGATGCAGCGCATGCAGCGCGACCTGCGCGAGCGCACCGAAACCGACCAGGCCATCGCCCGCGAGAACCTGCGCATCCGCACCGCGCTGGACTACAGCTCCACCGGCGTGTACCTGACCGACACCAGCAATACCATCGTCTACACCAATCGCGCCCTGCAGCAGACCCTGAGCCAGTACCAGGACGACGTGCGCCGCGACCTGCCGGACTTCGACGCGCAGGCCTCGCTGATCGGCAAGCCGGTCACTGTGCTGGAGCATCGCGGCGAGATGGACCAGACCCTGCTGGGCAACCTGAAGGCACACGGCGTCGCCCGTCGCCCGATGCAGTACGGCGATGCCCAGTTCGCCCAGGTGGTTTCCACCATCCGCAATGAAGGCGGCGACACCGTCGGCTACGTGGTGGAATGGCGCGACCGCACCCAGGAAGCGCAGGTGGAAGCCGAAGTGGCCCGCGTGATCGCCCAGGCTGCTGCCGGCGACCTGTCCGGCCGCATCGATTCCAGCGACAAGGAAGGCTTCTTCCTGCAGCTGGCCCAGCAGATCAACGGCCTGCTCGACGCCAACGCCGGCAGCATCGAACAGATCTCCGGCCTGCTCGCCGCACTGTCGCAGGGTGACCTGACCGTGCGCATGCACGGCGACTACCAGGGTGTGTTCGCCCGTATGCGAGACGACGCCAACGCGACCGCCGCGCAGCTGAGCGAGATCGTCACCCGCATCAAGCAGTCCAGCCGCGCGATCAGCTCGGCCGCCGGCGAGATCGCCTCGGGCAACAGTGACCTGTCGCGCCGCACCGAGCAGCAGGCGGCCAACCTGGAAGAAACCGCCGCCTCGATGGAGGAGCTGACCTCGACCGTTCGCCAGAACGCCGAGCATGCCCGCCAGGCCAACCAGCTCGCCATCGGCGCGCATGGCGTCGCCTCGCAGGGCGGTGAAGTCGTCGGCCAAGTGGTCACCACCATGTCGGCCATCGAAGCCTCGTCGAAGAAGATCGCCGAGATCATCAGCGTCATCGACGGCATCGCCTTCCAGACCAACATCCTGGCACTGAATGCCGCGGTTGAGGCCGCGCGTGCCGGTGAACAGGGCCGTGGCTTCGCCGTGGTCGCCAGCGAAGTGCGTACTCTCGCCCAGCGCTCGGCCGCTGCCGCCAAGGAGATCAAGGGCCTGATCGACGACTCCGTCGGCAAGGTCAACGACGGCTCGGCGCTGGTGCACAAGGCCGGCGCGACCATGGGCGAGATCGTTGCATCGGTGCAGCGCGTGACCGACATCATGGCCGAGATCTCCGCGGCTTCGCAGGAACAGAGTGCTGGCATCGAGCAGGTCAACCAGACCGTGGTGCAGATGGACGAAACCACCCAGCAGAACGCCGCGCTGGTGGAAGAAGCCACCGCCGCCGCACGCGCAATGGAAGAACAGGCCGGTCACCTCAGCGAGGCCGTGTCGATCTTCGTGGTGGATGAAGCCGAGACCCTGGTTGCCCCGCGCATCGCCGCTGCCCCGGCCCCGCGTGCTGCCGCACCTGCCGCACCTGCCGCACCGACCCCGGTCGCCCCGCCAGCCCGCCGCAGCACCGGTGGTCGTCCGATGGCCACCGAACTGGCTGATGGAGACTGGCAGGAGTTCTGATGCCTGCCTGACTGACGTACGAGAACGCCCTGGCCCTGCGCTGGGGCGTTTTTGTTTACGGGGTATCTGGATATCCAGCCAACGGCGAAGCCCCTCGGGGTGGTCGCGGTAGGCGCGTGGCTACTGAGGGTTGGCCGGGAGGGTGGGCTGCGCAGGGGCCGCTGCAAGTACGTCCATGTAAGCTCGGTCGCCGCATCCATGCGGCTTACGCCCCTGCGCAGCCCACCCTCCCGGCCACGGACAGTTTCCGTGCGCGTCCACCCCGGATTGAAGAAAGAAGAGCAAGAGCAACAGCACCGCTTCCGGGTTCAGATTCGCTTTCCGCAGGAAAACGGATCTGCCCCCTCTTCCCACTTGGAAACCCAACGCTCTTGCCGTCCGTCACAGGAATGCCGAGAGGGCTGGGTCGGGCTGGGCTGGCGGGACCGTTGGCGCCATGGATGGCGCCATCGAGCCCCCAAGGGTGAGGGCGCTTTGCTTGCGAAGCACTGCTTCGCAAGCGCCCGAACGCCCAGCCGCCAGCGGCTGGGCCGGACCGCGGAGCGGGGTTTACGGCGTGTCCCGCCAGCCCACCCCGATCCAGCCACCCACTGAAAATTCAGAGCCGACCAACCGCCGTTGCTGTTGCTGTTGCTGTTGCTTCAAAAGCCTGCCGCAGGCAGCGCCGCAGCCGCCGCTGCAAGGAAACCTGAATACGTTCGGACACCGCACCTCAATCCCCCGCCCGCGCGGCCGATAACGGGGTTGTCACCGCTTGTCCCGCTGTGACCGGCACGGCGCCGCCCGCCCGCTTCGACCTGGTCCTGCTCGATGAATCTCATGCATCGCTGGCAACACTACTTCAGCAACCTCTCCGTCCGGCGCAAGCTCAACCTGCTGACGCTGCTCATCGCGCTTGGCGTGATCGCGCTCTCGGTGATCGCCGCCCGCATGCAGTACCTCGACCTGACCGAGACCCGCAAGACCGCTCTGAAGACCCAGGTCGAACTCAGCTACGGCATCCTCCAGCACTACCATCGCCTGGCCGGTACCGGCGAGCTCAGCGAGGACGCTGCCAAGGCCGCCGCCCTGCAGGCGCTGGAAGTGATGCGCGCCGATAACGATGCCTACTACTTCAACATCTACGACACCGGCTACCGCCTGCTGATGCACCCGTTCCGCAAGGACCTGGTCGGCAAGGACATGAAGGATTTCCGCACCGACGACGGCGTGCGCATCTACTACGACCAGGTGGAAGCAGCCAAGGCCGGTGGCGGCTTCGTCAACTACCGCTGGGCCAAGCCCGGCAGCAAGGGCGAGGTCGAGAAGGTGGCTTACGCCGGCCTGTTCGCGCCCTGGAACTGGGTGGTCAGCAGTGGCGTCTACATGGACGACGTGCAGAAGCAGGCACTGGTGTTCACCGCCATCATGGCCGTCTCCGGTGGCGTGCTGGTACTGATCGTGCTGGCCCTGAGCTGGCTCATCGGCAACCGCATCGCCATACCGCTGAAGCAGGCAACGGCCGTCGCCGAGGGTATCGCCCGCGGCAAGCTGGACAGCCACATCGGCCCGCAGCCGCATGACGAGACCGGCCGCCTGCTGGACGCCATGTCCGGCATGCAGCAGCAGCTGCACGCGGTGATCAGCGGCCAGCGCGAGATGGCGCGTCGCCACGACGGCGGCGAACTGAGCTACCGCATCGATGCCAGCGCCTTCCCCGGCGAGTACGGGCTGATGGTGCAGGAAACCAATGCCCTGGTCGGCGGCCACGTGCAGACCCTGCACGATGTGCTGGACGTGGTGCAGCAGTACGCGGTGGGCGATCTGAGCCGCGACGTCGCGCGCTACCCCGGCGAGAAGGCCGCGATGACCACCACCGTCGACACGGTCAAGGCCAACCTCGGCCGCATCAACGCCGAGATCAAGCAGCTGGCCAGTGCCGCCGCCGCAGGCGACTTCAGCCGCCGTGGCGACGCGCAGCGCTTCGATCACGATTTCCGCCTGATGCTGGAAAACCTCAACGCGATGATGGCGGTCAGCGATGACAACCTCGGCAAGCTCTCGCAGCTGCTGTCGGCCATCGCCGAAGGCGACCTGACCGCGCGCATGCACGGCGACTACCAGGGCGTGTTCGCACGCATGCGGGACGACGCCAACACCACCGTCACCCAGCTGACCCAGATCGTCGGCCAGATCCAGGCCAGCGCCGGCAGCATCACCCTGGCCGCCGGTGAGATCGCTTCGGGCAACAGTGATCTATCGCGCCGTACCGAGCAGCAGGCCGCCAATCTGGAAGAAACCGCCGCGTCCATGGAGGAACTGACCTCCACCGTGCGCCAGAACGCCGAGCACGCCCGCCAGGCCAATCAGCTGGCGATCGGCGCGCAGGGTGTTGCTTCTCAAGGCGGCAGCGTGGTCGGCCAGGTGGTCAACACCATGTCGGCCATCGAAGCCTCGTCGAAGAAGATCGCCGAGATCATCTCGGTCATCGACGGCATCGCCTTCCAGACCAACATCCTGGCGCTGAACGCCGCAGTGGAAGCCGCACGTGCCGGCGAACAGGGCCGTGGCTTCGCCGTGGTCGCCAGTGAAGTGCGCACCCTCGCCCAGCGCTCGGCCGCTGCCGCCAAGGAGATCAAGGGCCTGATCGATGATTCGGTCGGCAAGGTCGCCGAAGGTTCCAGCCTGGTACACCAGGCCGGTAGCACCATGGGCGAGATCGTCGCCTCGGTGCAGCGCGTGACCGACATCATGGCCGAGATCTCCGCGGCTTCGCAGGAGCAGTCGGCCGGCATCGAGCAGGTCAACCAGACCGTGGTGCAGATGGACGAAACCACCCAGCAGAATGCTGCGCTGGTGGAAGAAGCCACCGCCGCCGCACGTGCGATGGAAGAACAGGCTGGCCAGCTGGCCGACGCCGTGGCGATCTTCCGCCTGGACAACCAGGTCTCGGCCGCGATGAAGGCGGTGGCCGCGCGTGTCGAGCCGGTGCATGTTGCCGCCGCCGTGGCGCGTCCGCGGCCGGCTCCGACGCCAGCACCGGTACGCCGCACCGGCAGCAACGCCAGCACCTTCGTCGCCAGCGACAGCGACTGGCAGGAATTCTGAGACCCACCCGCGGCGGCTTCGGCCGCCGCCTCTGCCGATGGACACGTCCCCCGTGCAAAGTCCTACTCCCATCGTCACCGGCCCACGCGAATTCGAGTTCGCCGACCGTGATTTCCGCCGCGTCTGCGACCTGATCTACCAGCGCGTGGGCATCGCCCTCGCCCCGGCAAAGCGCGACATGGTCTATGGCCGCCTGTCGCGCCGCCTGCGCACGCTGGGCATGCGCAGCTTCCAGCAGTATCTGGACCATCTGGAGCAGGAAGACGGTGACGAGTGGCAGGCGTTCACCAACGCACTGACCACCAACCTGACCTCGTTCTTCCGTGAGCCGCACCACTTCGACAAGCTGCGCGAGGAGCTGCAGCAGCGCTCCAGCCGCACGCCGCTGTTGCTGTGGTCGTGCGCCGCCTCCACCGGCGAAGAGCCCTACTCGATGGCGATCACCGCCTGCGAAGCCTTCGGCACCCTGAAGCCACCGGTACGCATCATCGCCACCGACGTCGATACCCAGGTGCTGGCCACCGCCGGCCGTGGCGTCTACAACATCGACCGCGTCACCAGCCTCGATCCGGATCTGCGCCGCCGCTACTTCCAGCGCGGCAGCGGCCCCAACGAGGGCCAGTGCCGCGTGCTGCCGGCGCTGCGCGAGCTGATCGAGTTCCGCCCATTGAACCTGCTTGCCCCGCGCTATGACGTCGGCGGCCCGTTCGACGCACTGTTCTGCCGCAACGTGATGATCTACTTCGACAAGCCGACCCAGCGCGCGATCCTCGGCCGGCTGGTACAGCACCTGTCCGACGATGGCCTGCTCTACACCGGCCACTCGGAGAACTACCTGCACGCCGCCGACCTGATCCAGCCCTGCGGGCGCACCCTGTACCGCCGTGCGGCAAAGGCAGGCGCATGAACGCATCGCTGCGCACCGATGATGTGATGCGCTACCAGGACGCGCGCTTCAAGACCATTGCGGCAAAGCTGCTGCCGACCCAGTACCTGGTGGTCGACGACACCACCGCGCTGACCACCACGCTGGGCTCCTGCGTGGCCGCCTGCCTGCGCGACCCGGTGCTGAAGATCGGCGGCATGAACCATTTCCTGTTGCCCGAGGGCAACGCCGGCGACGGCGCGCCCGCGCGTTACGGCAGCTACGCGATGGAACTGCTGATCAACGACATGCTCAAGCGTGGCGCCCACCGCAAGCGCATCGAGGCCAAGGTGTTCGGCGGTGCCAACGTGCTGAAGGGTTTCACCAGCAACCCGGTCGGTACCCGCAACGCCGAGTTCGTGCGCCAGTACCTGCAGGCCGAGCACATCCCGATCATTGCCGAGGACCTGTGCGGCATCCATCCGCGCAAGATCTGGTTCTTCGCCGATACTGGCCGCGTGGTAGTGCAGCGCCTGCCGCATGCCCATGAGGCCGAAGTGGCCGCGACCGAATCGGCGGTGCGTGCACGCCTGTCCAAGGCCCCGGTCACCGGCGGCGTGGAGCTGTTCGAATGACCCTGACCGGCAACGCCCCCTGCCGGGTCCTGATCGTCGACGACTCCGCCGTCGTGCGCCAGATGCTCACCGAGATCCTGTCCAGCGATCCGTCCATCGACGTGGTCGGCACCGCCGCGGACCCGCTGCTGGCACGCGAGAAGATCAAGCGCCTGGCCCCCGACGTGATCACGCTGGACGTGGAAATGCCGCGCATGGACGGCCTGGCGTTTCTGGAAAACCTGATGCGCCTGCACCCGCTGCCGGTGGTGATGATCTCCTCGCTGACCGAGCGCGGCGCCGACACCACCCTGCAGGCACTGGCGCTGGGCGCGGTGGACTTCGTCTCCAAGCCGAAACTGGACGTGGCGCGCGGCCTGCAGGCCTACGCCGACGAGATCATCGCCAAAGTGAAGATGGCGGCGCGTTCGCGTGTGCGCCCGCTGGTGCGCGCTGCCGCACCGAAGCTCCTGCTGGACGCCTCCCCAGCGACGCGTCCCGCCACGCCCCAGTTCCGCACCACCGACCGGCTGATCGCGATCGGCTCATCGGCCGGTGGCACCGAGGCCCTGCGTGTAGTGCTGGAAGGCATGCCCGCCGACGGCCCGGCCGTGGTGATGACCCAGCACCTGCCGGCCAGCTTCAGCAGCGCCTTCGCCGAACGCCTGGACCGGCACTCGGCGATGGCCGTGCGCGAGGCCAGCGACGGCGAAGCCGTGCTGCCCGGCCACGCTTACCTGCCACCGGGTGGCAAGCACCTGCGCATCATCCGCGACGGTGCGCGCTGGCGCTGCCGGGTCGACGACGGCCCGGCCGTGAACCGGCACAAGCCCGCGGTGGATGTGCTGTTCCGCTCGGTCGCGCAGAACGCCGGCGGCAACGCCATCGGTGCCATTCTCACCGGCATGGGCGATGACGGTGCGCGCGGCCTGCTGGAGATGCGCCAGGCCGGCGCACCGACACTGGTGCAGGACGAGGCCACCAGCGTGGTCTGGGGCATGCCCGGTGCCGCGTTCAAGCTCGGCGCCGCCGAGGAGCAGGTGCCGCTGGAACGGATTGCCGAGCGGTTGCTGGCCCTGGCCCGCGGCTGATTGCGTGCCCCCGCTCAAGGGCTCGCGCGCGCAGTAGATCCATGCCATGCGTGGATGCCGTTGTAGAGTCGAGCCACGCTCGACTCATCGCGCATGGCGCGAACAGCAGCCACGCGTGGATTCGGCACTACAGGCCATCAGGCAACAAAAAAACCCCGGCTTTCACCGGGGGGGGCTTCGTTTCAACGCGCTACCCGCATGTGTGCTTTGATAGCGGTATTGCACAAGGAACGCTGCACATGATCAAAGGCATATGGAAGGCCGCCCTGGCGACCGTACTGCTTTCATTGCCACTGGCACCCGCCGGCGCCAGTGGCGATCTGTTCTACTTCGAGGCCAAGCAAGGTGATGTGTTCTTCATGCTGATGCTGGTGGGTCGCGAAGACCCCGGCGCGGTAAGCGTCAGCTGGAAAGGCGCGTCGATCCCGCCGTACCCCAACGTGCATCGCCGCTACTACATCGAATTCAACCGCGCAAAGCGCCAGGCCTATGTGCGTCCACATAGCCGTGATGGATTGCCCTGGTTCGAGATGGATGTTTCCGGTGAGCGCGGCAACGTGCTGATCGGCGGCCGTCGGCTGGAAGGCAGCGCGGACTGGACCATTCAGTAGCGCCGTAAGCCTAACCGTTCCGTTGTTGCCCAAACGCCAAAATCTGCCATTTGGATCGCGCCAGGCTCCAGCGATCCCGCCAGTCACTGCTCCGGCTATCGGTTGGGACGGGGATGCAGACGCCCCAGAACGGTCCCGTCAAGCTTGATCAGCTCCAAGGTCTGGTCTGTCTTCAATGTCTCAAACAGACCATCCGTACGAGAATGAACCGATAGAAATCCCTGTTCGAACAGCGTCGTTCCTGTGTCTGGGTCAAGAAAGTTAACCGTAACATCACCGGCGCTGTTTCGCTCACGCACGAAAACCAAGCCATTCGAAACACTCACGTAGCCGTAGCGTGGCGCAAGCCTCCATCGTCCCGACTCATCCAGAAGCCCCCAGCGACCACGCAGTGAGAGGGCGTAGACCCTCGTTCCATCCGCCAAGAGCGCCGGTGAGGGAGTATGCGGCGTGAAATCAGCCAGCGCATTACCGCGCAGATCGAGTATGTGATACCCGGGGTCATATCCCGGCCGTTCAAATGCCGCGACCAGATTCGGACCCAATGGTTGTATCCGGCGGTAGCGAGGAGGAATCAGCCAAGCGCCAGCGGCATCTATTAAACCCCAGCCTTCATCGGCTTCCGCCAGCAGCAGTTGGTCATCCAGTCCTGCCTCGGCTTGAAAAGGCGCAAGTTGGCGGTACTGGGAGGACGAGATGCTGGCATCTTCCAGCATCATGAAACGCACCCCCGCTTCGCCGGGCTTTCGATACTGGACCATCCTGCGATTCAACGGATGCAGGTCCGCATTGTGTTGCGCGGAGCGCGGCAATCCATCCAGGCCTACTACGTATTCGTCATCCTCCGAACCGAAGATTACGTAGCCCACACCTTCAGCGCGCTCGTCTGTCTCCATACAAAGGCCTGTAGGCGCCGGGAACAGCTGCCCAGTTCGCGTGAAATGCAGGCACGCACCGTCTTCGGCTACCGCAGAAAGCAGGTACTCACCCCGACCAAACTTGAACCGGTATCGACCCATGGGCGCCACTTGCACCCCATGGGGATCCAACACCGTGTCATTCCCGCCTTGGGTGGCGAGCGCGAAACCCGACCTGTTGAACGTCATCTGGTCGTAGTCCTGACGCCCTATGCCTGCCAGCGATCGATCAACCAGGCCAAAGTTGACACCATCGCGCGAAGCGATGGCCACGTCCCCCTCATGACCCAAGGGACCAAAACTACCGAAGACACTGAAAACGGGACCGGACCTGCCCTTTGCGTCAAGGAAGCGGGTCGTACAGCGCTGCTTCTCACTGTTGCAGAGTTCTACAGCCGGGTTTCCAGCCCAGGACGCCGAGCGCAGGAGATCGATCTCGCCTTTCTGCTCAAACCGACGCACCAATCGGCCTCATGCATTGAAGAAGTCGATTCGCGTATACGCCTTGGGCGGGCTCCGCAGCAGCACCTTGGCCTCGATCACCCCGTTGCCATGTACCTCAACCGAGTCGTAATGCGCTTCAAGGACGATACGCCCTTCTGAATTCATGACGCCCCTGTTCTCCCCCCTTTCGAAGACCGCCACCCCATTTTTGAAGGGGCGGAGGTATTGCATTCCCCAATGCTCGGCCAGTTGCCGGCCCGTGCCATCCAGCACCACGCAGCGGCCCTCATGACAGAGGCCGTGGCGTGTAGTCCTGTCGAAACGTGGCGGCGGCTCGGTGGGCTGTAGCATTGCAGCCGCCGGCGTTGCCCCTGCTGATGGCGCAATGGTCAGAAGTACAGAGGCCAGCAGAATGCCCAAGGCCTGGGTGGTGACGGTGCGGCGATGGGTAGGACTGGGAGGCAGCAGGAATGAGCGGCGCATCTCAGGCAAGACCGAAACGGGGGGCATCCACGGTAGGCGCCATGCATCTCCACTGAAATACAACTTCTACGAAAGTGCCCCGTCCACAAAAAACCCCCGGTTTTCACCGGGGGTTCTTCGTTTACATCATCAACCGATCAGCAGTATCAGGCAGCAACCGTCTTGGCCACGTCCTGGTATTCCTCGATCTGGTCGAAGTTCATGTAGCGGTAGATCTCCGCACCATTGGCGTTGATCACGCCAATGTCCGCCATGTACTCCTCCTTGGTCGGGATGCGGCCCAGGCGCGAGCAGATCGCCGCCAGTTCTGCCGAACCCAGGTACACGTTGGTGTTGCGGCCCAGGCGGTTCGGGAAGTTGCGGGTCGAGGTCGACATCGCGGTGGAGCCTTCGCGGATCTGCGCCTGGTTGCCCATGCACAGCGAGCAGCCCGGCATTTCCATGCGTGCACCGGTGGCGCCGAAGGTGCCGTACACGCCTTCCTTGGTCAGCTCCGAGGCATCCATCTTGGTCGGCGGGGCCACCCACAGGCGGGTCGGGAGGTCGCGCTTGCCTTCCAGCAGCTTGGCAGCCGCGCGGAAGTGACCGATGTTGGTCATGCACGAACCGATGAACACTTCGTCGATCTTGGCACCAGCGACTTCAGACAGGGTCTTCACGTCGTCCGGGTCGTTCGGGCAGGCCACGATCGGCTCGTGGATGTCGGCCAGGTCGATCTCGATGACGGCAGCGTATTCGGCGTCGGCATCCGGCTCCAGCAGCTCCGGGTTGGCCAGCCACGCTTCCATCTTCTCGATACGGCGCTGCAGCGAACGCGGGTCCTGGTAACCCTCGGCGATCATCCACTTCAGCAGGGTGATGTTGCTGTTGAGGTACTCGATGATCGGCTCCTTGTTCAGGCGCACCGAGCAACCGGCCGCCGAACGCTCGGCCGAGGCGTCGGACAGTTCGAACGCCTGCTCGACCTTCAGCTCCGGCAGGCCTTCGATTTCCAGGATGCGGCCGGAGAAGATGTTCTTCTTGCCAGCCTTGGCCACGGTCAGCAGGCCCGACTTGATCGCGTACAGCGGGATCGCGTTGACCAGGTCACGCAGGGTCACGCCCGGCTGCATCTTGCCCTTGAAGCGCACCAGCACCGACTCCGGCATGTCCAGCGGCATCACGCCGGTGGCAGCGGCGAAGGCAACCAGGCCCGAACCGGCCGGGAACGAAATGCCCACCGGGAAACGGGTGTGCGAGTCACCACCGGTACCGACGGTGTCCGGCAGCAGCATGCGGTTGAGCCAGCTGTGGATCACGCCGTCGCCGGGGCGCAGCGACACGCCGCCACGGGTGGAGATGAACTCCGGCAGGGTGTGGTGGGTCTTCACGTCCACCGGCTTCGGGTAAGCGGCGGTGTGGCAGAACGACTGCATCACCAGGTCGGCCGAGAAGCCCAGGCAGGCCAGGTCCTTCAGCTCGTCACGGGTCATCGGGCCGGTGGTGTCCTGCGAGCCGACCGAGGTCATCTTCGGTTCGCAGTAGGTGCCCGGGCGCATGCCCTGGCCTTCCGGCAGGCCACAGGCACGGCCGACCATTTTCTGCGCCAGCGAGAAGCCCTTGCCGGTATCGACCGGCTGCACCGGCAGGCGGAACAGGTCGGTCGGGGCCAGGCCCAGCGCTTCACGCGCCTTGCCGGTCAGGCCACGGCCGATGATCAGCGGAATGCGGCCACCGGCGCGCACTTCGTCGAACAGCACTTCGGACTTGACCTGGAACTCGGCGATCACTTCACCGTTCTTCAGCGCCTTGCCTTCGTACGGACGCAGCTCGACCACATCGCCGTGCTCCATCTTCGACACGTCCAGCTCGATCGGCAGTGCACCGGCATCTTCCATGGTGTTGTAGAAGATCGGGGCGATCTTCGAACCCAGGCAGACGCCACCGGCGCGCTTGTTCGGGATGAACGGAATGTCATCGCCGGTCCACCACAGCACGCTGTTGGTGGCCGACTTGCGCGAGGAACCGGTGCCGACCACGTCGCCAACGTAGGCGACCAGGTGACCCTTGTCCTTCAGGTCGAGGATCTGCTGGATCGGGCCGCGCTTGCCGTCTTCTTCCGGGGTGAACGGCGCGTCGTCGCGCTTGTTCTTCAGCATCGCCAGGGCGTGCATCGGGATGTCCGGGCGGGTGGTCGCGTCCGGCGCCGGCGACAGGTCGTCGGTGTTGGTTTCGCCCGGCACCTTGAACACGGTGACGGTCAGGCTCTGCGGCACTTCCGGGTTGCTGGTGAACCACTCGGCGTCGGCCCAGCTCTGCAGCACGGCCTGGGCGTTGGCGTTGCCGGCCTTGGCCTTTTCCTGCACGTCATGGAAGGCATCGAACACCAGCAGGGTCTTCTTCAGACCGTTGGCGGCGATGGTGCCGACGCTGGCATCGTCCAGCAGCTGCACCAGCGGGGCGACGTTGTAACCGCCGAGCATGGTACCCAGCAGTTCGGTGGCGCGCTCACGGCTGATCAGCGGGTTCTGCTCGCTGCCCAGGGCGATCGCCGCCAGGTACGAGGCCTTGACCTTGGCCGCGTCATCGACGCCGGCCGGCACGCGGTGGGTCAGCAGGTCGAGCAGGAACTCGGCCTCGCCCTGCGGCGGGTTCTTCAGCAGTTCGATAACATCGGCCGTCTGCTGCGCGCTCAGCGGCAGCGGCGGGATGCCAAGCGCAGCGCGCTCGGCGACGTGGTGGCGGTAGGCTTCCAACATGACAACTCCCGGGTAATGCGTAGGTTGAAAAAAAGTGGGCTCAGGCTTGCGGCACGATCAGCTTCAGGCCCTTGAAGTAGTCGCGGTAAAACGTGTCGTTCCAGGTGATCAGGCCATCGCACTGCAGCAGTGCGTGGGCGCCGACCATGAATTCGTCCAGGCTGCGGCGGCTGCCGCTGCGCTGGCGGTGGCGGCGGTGCATCTCGCCGGCGCGCAGCGCCGACTTGGCTTCCATCGGGTTGAAGTGCACGCCCATTTCTTCCAGCGCTTCGAGCACCTCGGCACCGCCACGCAGCGATGCGCAGACCTCGGCCAGGGTCGCGCCGCAGACCACCACGCGGCCACCGACCAGGCTCTGCCTGAGGATGGCTTCCACGGCATCGGCCTGCGGGCCATTGCTGAGCAGCTCGACCAGCACCGGAGAGTCGACGGCGATCATCACGGCTTATTCCTCGTCACGCACCGCACGTACCGCTGCGTCGGACGATTCGAAACCGTCCAGCGCGAACTTGCCGCGCGCCCGTGAAATGGCATCGTCAACACTCTTGCGCAGGATGATGCGGCTGCCGTCCAGCTCGACCTTCAGCAGCGTGCCCTTGGTCAGGCCGAGGGCATCACGCACCGCCTTGGGCAGGGTGATCTGTCCGCGTTCTGCAACAGTGGCTTCCATCGGTAGGCCCTCCAGAGTATGCACAAATTATACATACTTCCCCGGGCATACTTCCACCCTGAACAGGACCGGCACCCCGCCAGCCCTTGCCTCGCAAAGGATCGGCCACAAACGTGACATACGCCATACACCTTCCCCTGTAGTCTGGAACCGATGCCGCAGGCCGGAACCCGGCCCGGGTGAATCCATTCAGTTTCGGGTTCATACTGGAACCACCGGGGCCGTCAGGCCCGCGGCGACCGCAAGCAGGTCCGCCCATGCGCGGGCCACTGCAAGCCATCCGCAAGAAGGAGTTACCCCGCATGAGCGATTCGTTCTCCACCCGCAGCCAGCTGAACGTCGGCGGCAAGACCTACGACTACTTCAGCCTGCCCACGCTGGGCCAGCGCTTCGATATCTCCCACCTGCCCTACTCGATGAAGATCCTGCTGGAGAACCTGCTCCGGCACGAGGACGGCGGCATCACCGTCGGCAAGGACCACATCGAAGCCGTGGCCCGCTGGAACCCGGCGGCCGAGCCGGACACCGAAATCGCCTTCATGCCGGCGCGCGTGGTCCTGCAGGACTTCACCGGCGTGCCCTGCGTGGTCGACCTCGCCGCGATGCGCGACGCGGTGGTCAAGCTCGGCGGCTCGCCTGAGCAGATCAACCCGCAGATTCCCTCCGAACTGGTCATCGACCACTCGGTGCAGGTCGACGTGTTCGGCAAGCCGGACGCGCTGGACCTCAACGGCAAAATCGAGTTCCAGCGCAACCAGGAACGCTACGGCTTCCTGCGCTGGGGCCAGAAGGCCTTCGACAACTTCAAGGTGGTGCCGCCGAACACCGGCATCGTCCACCAGGTGAACCTGGAGAACCTGGCCCGCGTGGTGATGACGGCGGACAAGGACGGCAAGGCGGTCGCCTACCCCGATACCGTGTTCGGTACCGACAGCCACACCACGATGATCAACGGCATCGGCGTGCTGGGCTGGGGCGTGGGCGGCATCGAAGCGGAGGCGGCCATGCTAGGCCAGCCGTCGTCGATGCTGATCCCGCAGGTGGTCGGCTTCAAGCTGACCGGCAAGCTGCCCGAAGGCGCCACCGCCACCGACCTGGTGCTGACCGTCACCCAGATGCTGCGCAAGCTGGGCGTGGTCGGCAAGTTCGTCGAGTTCTACGGTGACGGCCTGCAGCACCTGCCGCTGGCCGACCGCGCCACCATTGGCAACATGGCCCCGGAATACGGCGCCACCTGCGGCATCTTCCCGATCGACGCCGAGTCGCTGAACTACCTGCGCCTGTCCGGCCGCAGCGAAGAGCAGATCGATCTGGTTGAAGCCTATGCCAAGGCGCAGGGCCTGTGGCACGAACCGGGCAGCCCGCACGCGCAGTACAGCACCACGCTGGAACTGGACATGGGCACGGTGAAGCCGTCGCTGGCCGGCCCGAAGCGTCCGCAGGACCGCGTGCTGCTGGAAGACGTGCAGAAGAACTACCGCGAAGCCCTGGTTGGCCTGACCACCAACCGTGACAAGCGCAGCGACGATGTCTCCTCGTTCGTCAACGAAGGCGGCGGTGCGGCGGTCGGCAACGAGCAGCTGGCCAAGGGCTACGCGGACATCGAAATCGAGAACCGCAAGGTCCGCCTGAAGGACGGCGCGGTGGTCATCGCTGCCATCACCTCCTGCACCAACACCTCCAACCCGGCGGTGATGATCGGTGCGGGCCTGCTGGCCCGCAACGCGGCCGCCAAGGGCCTGAACCGCCAGCCGTGGGTGAAGACCTCGCTCGGCCCAGGTTCGCGCGTGGTCACCGACTATCTGGAAAAGGCCGGCGTACTGAAGGAGCTGGAGAAGATCGGCTTCTACGTGGTCGGCTACGGCTGCACCACCTGCATCGGCAACTCCGGCCCGCTGCCGACCGAAGTCAGCGCCGGCATCGCCACCGGCGATCTGGTGGTTACCTCGGTGCTGTCCGGCAACCGCAACTTCGAGGGCCGCGTGCACCCCGAAGTGAAGATGAACTACCTGGCCAGCCCACCACTGGTGGTGGCCTATGCCATCGCCGGCACCACCGACATCGACCTGACCACCCAGCCGCTGGGTACCGGCAGCGATGGCCAGCCGGTGTTCCTGCGCGACATCTGGCCGAGCAACAAGGAAATCGGCGACGTCATCGCTGCCACCATCGGCCCGGAGATGTTCAAGCAGAACTACGCCGACGTGTTCAAGGGCGATACCCGCTGGAACACCATCGCTTCGCCGGACGGCAACCTGTACGAGTGGAGCGATGCCTCCACCTACATCAAGAACCCGCCGTACTTCGATGGCATGACCATGCAGACCGGCAGCATCGACGATGTGCACGGTGCACGCGTGATGGGCCTGTTCGGCGATTCGATCACCACCGACCACATCTCCCCGGCCGGCAACATCAAGAAGGACTCGCCGGCAGGCCGCTTCCTGCAGGAGCGCGGCGTGCAGCCGGCCGACTTCAACAGCTACGGCAGCCGCCGCGGCAACGATGACGTGATGGTCCGCGGCACCTTCGCCAACATCCGCATCAAGAACCTGATGTTCGGTGGCGAGGAAGGCGGCAACACCCTGTACTACCCGGCCGGCGGCGGCCAGCCGGAAAAGCTGGCGATCTACGATGCGGCCATGAAGTACAAGGCTGACAAGGTGCCGCTGGTGGTGCTGGCCGGCAAGGAATACGGCACCGGCTCGTCGCGTGACTGGGCGGCCAAGGGCACCCTGCTGCTGGGGGTGAAGGCGGTCATCGCAGAGAGCTTCGAGCGCATCCACCGCTCCAACCTGGTCGGCATGGGCGTGCTGCCGCTGCAGTTCCGCAACGGTGAAAACGCACAGAGCCTGGGCCTGGACGGTTCGGAAGTAATCGACATCACCGGCCTGCAGGACGGTGCCAGCAAGCGTGCCACCGTCACCGCGACCAAGGCCGACGGCACCAAGAAGACCTTCGAAGTCTCGGTGATGCTGCTGACCCCGAAGGAAGTCGAGTACTTCCGCCATGGCGGCCTGCTGCAGTACGTGCTGCGCCAGCTGGCCAGCAAGTAACGCCGCACTCTCGGTAGAGTCGACTGCTGGTCGACTACGCTACAAAAGGGCCGGATCCTCACGGATCCGGCCCTTCCTGTTTCTCCGCAGCCAGGCATGGCCTGGCTCTACTGCGTCACCGACGGCATCGGGATAGATGCCAGGTGCCCGATCACCGCCGCGGTGCGTCCGGGTCGGTGCGCAGGGCCTTCAGCAGGCCCCACATGTAGAACGCCAGGGTGAACGAGAACGGCAGGCCGCACAGCACCACCGCGGTCTGCATCGCACTGAAGTTGCCGGCCAGCAGCAGGCCGACGCTGGCCACGGTGATGCCGGCCGCCCAGAACACGCGCAGCCAGATCGGCGCGTCGTGGCCGTCCTCCACGCCATCGTCGACGCGACGCGTGCACAGGTTGGCGATCATCAGCGTGCCCGAATCGACCGGAGTCAGGAACAGCACGAAGCCGATCACCACTGCGGCGCCGGCCACGTACGGCGCGGCGGGCAGGTACTCCAGCAGCTTGAACAGCGTCATCGCCGCATCATGCTGGGCCACGTCACCCAGGATCGCCTGGCCGTGGTTGAGCACCAGGTCGATAGCCGTGTTGCCGAAGATCGACAGCCACGCCAGGGTGAAGCCGAGCGGGATCAGCAGGACGCCCATGATCACTTCACGGATGGTGCGGCCACGCGAGATGCGCGCCACGAAAAGACCGACGAACGGCGCCCAGGCGATCCACCACGCCCAGTAGAACAGCGTCCACGAGCCCATCCACTCACGGCCCTTCGGGTCGTTGAGGTACATGTCGAAGCTCTTGCGCACGAATGCGCCGAGATAATCGCCGGTGTTCTGGATCAGACCATCGAACAGGTGCAGGGTCGGGCCGGTGACCAGCACGAACAGCAGCAGGCCGCACAGCAGGCGCACGTTGAGGTTGGAGAGCCAGGCAATGCCCTTCTCCACACCCGCCACCACGCCGATGGTGGCCACCACCATCATCACCAGCACAATTGCCACCAGCACCTGCGGCGTATCCGGAATGTGGAACAGGTAGACCAGGCCGGACTGCACCACCAGCGCGCCGATGCCGAGGTTGGTCACCATCGAGATCAGCGTGGCAAGGATGCCGAAGCCATCGACCATGTCGCCGATGCGGCCATGGATGCGCTCACCGAAGATCGGGTACAGCGCCGAACGCAGCGCCAGCGGCAGGTCGCGGCGGTAGGCGAAATAGCCCAGCGCCACGCCGACCAGCGCATACAGCGCCCAGCCGTGCAGGCCCCAGTGCAGGAAGGTCAGCACCATCGCCTCGCGGCCGGCGGCCACGGTCCCGCCGGGCTGCCCGGGCGGATTGAGGAAATGGTCCAGCGGCTCGTAGGCGCCGTAGTACAGCAGCGCGATGCCGATGCCGGCCGAGAACAGCATCGACACCCAGGCCACGTAGCCGAACGCCGGTGATTCCTCGTTGTGGCCCAGGCGGATGCGGCCATACGGTGAGAACGCCAGCCACAGCACGAAGCCCAGGCACAGCACGATCAGCAGCATGTACCACCAGCCGAACGCCGCCGAGACTTCGGCCTGCGCCCACTGCAGCCAGTGCTCGCTGCTTTCGGGATAAAGAACGGTGAGCAGCCCGAGGATGCCGATCGACACCGAAGAGCTGAAGAAGACAAAACGGTTCAAGCGCAGGGGCGAACGCTTGGGATGAGCCAGGGAAGACATGGGATCGTCTCATCAAGTCCGAGGGGGCACATGGGCGGGGCCGGACCGGTAAACCGGGCCCATGGCGTGGGGCGCGAGCGCATCCTAGGGTTTATTGATTGAACGTTCAATCAATAAAAAGCATAATGGCGGGCAGCCCGATCCTTCGGGTCGCAATCCGTGGAGAGACAATGCCGAAGAAAGGCGTGGAACCGGTACGGCGCGAACAGCTGATCCGGGCCACTTTCCAGACCATCGACGAGATCGGCATGGCCGATGCGACCGTCGCCACCATCGCGAAGAAAGCAGGGCTGTCCAGCGGCATCGTCGCCCACTACTTCGGCGACAAGGACGGCCTGCTCAATGCTGCAATGCGGCAGATCCTGCGTGAACTGAAGGACGCGGTCGCCCGCTACCGTGCCGACGCTGGTGACGACCCGCGCGAGCAGCTGCGCGCCATCGTCGATGGCAACTTCGACGACAGCCAGATCAACGGCACCGCGATGCGCGTCTGGCTGACCTTCTGGGCCGCCAGCATGCACCAGCCGGAACTGGCCCGGCTGCAGCGCGCCAACGACCAGCGCCTGTTCTCCAACCTGTGCCACCAGTTCAACCGCCTGCTGCCCCACCCGCAGGCCCGCCTGGCCGCCCGTGGCCTGGCCGCGATGATCGACGGCCTGTGGCTGCGCGGCAGCCTGGTCGGCGGCCAGTTCAACGCCGAGAAGTCCCGGCGCATCGCTTACGGCTACATCGACTTCCAGTTGCAGGCAGTCGCGCTATAAGCGCTTCAGCACCCGCCCCCTTCCAAGGAGTACGCCCCATGACCACCCTGCCCGTCCAACAGCTCTACATCCACGGCCAGCGCGTCGATGCCACCAGCGGCAAGACCTTCAAGACCGTGAACCCGGCCACCGGCGAGGTGATCGCTGAAGTGCAGGTCGCCAGCCAGGCCGACGTCGAACGCGCCGTGCAGAGCGCGGCCGAAGGCCAGAAGGTGTGGGCGGCGATGACCGCCATGGAACGCTCGCGCATCCTGCGCCGCGCCGTCGAGATCCTGCGCGAGCGCAACGACGAACTGGCCCACCTGGAAACCCTGGACACCGGCAAGGCGCTGGCCGAGACCACCACCGTGGACATCGTCACCGGTGCCGACGTGGTCGAGTACTACGCTGGCCTGGCCACGGCCATCGAAGGCATCCAGCTGCCGCTGCGCGAATCGAGCTTCTTCTACACCCGCCGCGAGCCGCTGGGCGTGGTCGCCGGCATCGGCGCGTGGAACTACCCGATCCAGATCGCCATGTGGAAGTCGGCCCCGGCGCTGGCCGCGGGCAACGCGATGGTGTTCAAGCCGTCGGAAGTAACCCCGCTGACCGCGATCCGCCTGGCCGAGATCTACACCGAAGCTGGTGTGCCGGCCGGCGTGTTCAACGTCGTGCAGGGCCCGGGCCGCGAGATCGGCCAGTGGCTGACCGAGCACCCGGTGATCGAGAAGATCTCCTTCACCGGCGGCGTCGCCACCGGCAAGAAGGTCATGGCCAGCGCCGCATCCTCGTCGCTGAAGGAAGTGACCATGGAGCTGGGCGGCAAGTCGCCGCTGGTGATCTGCGATGACGCCGACCTCGACCGCGCCGCCGACATCGCGGTGATGGCCAACTTCTTCAGCTCCGGCCAGGTCTGCACCAACGGCACCCGCGTGTTCGTGCCGCGCAGCATGCTGGCCGCGTTCGAAGCCGCCGTGGTCGAGCGCGTCAAGCGCATCCGCATCGGCGACCCGATGGCCGCCGAGACCAACTTCGGCCCGCTCACCAGCTTCCCGCACATGGAAAACGTGCTGCGCTACATCGAAAGCGGCAAGGCCGAAGGCGCTCGCCTGCTGACCGGCGGCGGCCGTGCCACCGAAGGCGCGCTGGCCAATGGCGCCTACGTGCTGCCGACCGTGTTCTCCGACTGCCGCGATGACATGACGATTGTCCGGGAAGAGATCTTCGGGCCGGTGATGAGCATCCTCGCCTACGACGACGAAGACGAAGTGGTGCGCCGTGCCAACGACACCACCTTTGGCCTCGCCGCCGGCGTGGTCAGCAAGGACGTCAGCCGCGCCCATCGCATCATCCACCGCCTGGAAGCCGGCATCTGCTGGATCAACACCTGGGGCGAATCGCCGGCCGAAATGCCGGTCGGCGGCTACAAGGAATCCGGCGTCGGCCGTGAGAACGGCCTCTCCACCCTCGGCCACTACACCCGCATCAAGTCGGTGCAGGTGGAACTGGGCGACTACGCCAGCGTGTTCTGATCGGCGCGCCGCGAGCGCGCACCTTCGTCCGGCCACCGCGCCGATCCGACATTCCGCCGGGACGCTTGCATGCAGCGCGCCCCGGCCTGCAGGAGACACCCATGAGCACCCATAACGAGTACGACTACATCATCATCGGCGCCGGTTCGGCCGGCAACGTGCTGGCCACCCGCCTCACCGAAGATGCCGATGTCAGCGTGCTGCTGCTGGAAGCCGGTGGCCCGGACTACCGGCTCGACTTCCGTACCCAGATGCCGGCGGCACTGGCCTTCCCGCTGCAGGGCAAGCGCTACAACTGGGCGTACAAGACCGATCCCGAGCCCTTCATGAACAACCGCCGCATGGACTGCGGCCGTGGCAAGGGGCTGGGTGGCTCGTCGCTGATCAACGGCATGTGCTACATCCGCGGCAACGCGATGGACTACGACAACTGGGCCAGCATGCCGGGCCTGGAAGACTGGACCTACCTGGACTGCCTGCCGTACTTCCGCAAGGCCGAAACCCGTGACATCGGCCCCAACGACTACCACGGTGGCGAAGGCCCGCTGCGCGTGACCACGCCGAAGGCCGGCAACAACGAGCTGTTCGCCGCGATGGTCGAAGCCGGCGTGCAGGCCGGCTACCCGCGCACCGACGACCTCAACGGCTACCAGCAGGAAGGCTTCGGCCCGATGGACCGCACGGTGACCCCGAAGGGCCGTCGTTCCAGCACCGCCCGTGGCTACCTGGACCTGGCCAAGCCGCGCCCGAACCTGACCATCGTCACCCACGCGCTGACCGACCGCATCCTGTTCTCGGGCAAGCGTGCGGTGGGCGTGCAGTGGCTGCACAACGACCAGCCGCAGCGTGCCACCGCCCGCCGCGAAGTGCTGCTGTGCGGCGGCGCCATCGCTTCGCCGCAGATCCTGCAGCGCTCGGGCGTCGGCCCGGCCGATCTGCTGCGCAGCCTGGACATCGACCTTGTGCACCACCTGCCGGGCGTCGGCGCCAACCTGCAGGATCACCTGGAGATGTACCTGCAGTACGAGTGCAAGAAGCCGGTGTCGCTGGCGCCGGCACTGAAGCTGTACAACCAGCCGGCCATCGGTGCCGAGTGGCTGTTCCTGGGCACCGGCATCGGCGCCAGCAACCAGTTCGAGGCCGGTGGCTTCATCCGCAGCGACGCCGAGTTCGACTGGCCGAACCTGCAGTACCACTTCCTGCCGGTGGCGATCAATTACAACGGCTCCAACCCGATCAAGGCGCACAGCTTCCAGATGCACGTCGGTTCGATGCGCTCGCCCAGCCGCGGTCGCATCCATGTGCGCTCGAAGGACCCGCGCGAACACCCGAGCATCCTGTTCAACTACATGTCGCACGACCAGGACTGGCGCGAGTTCCGTGCGGCGATCCGCATCACCCGCGAGATCTTCGCGCAGCCGGCACTGGCGCCGTACAGCGGCCGCGAGATCTCGCCGGGCAGCGCACTGCAGACCGATGCGCAGATCGATGCGTTCGTCCGCGAGCATGCCGAGACCGCCTACCACCCGTCGTGCTCGAACAAGATGGGCCATGCCGATGACCCGATGGCGGTGGTCGACGGCCAGGGCCGCGTGCACGGGCTGGAAGGCCTGCGCATCGTCGATGCCTCGATCATGCCGCAGGTGGTGACCGGCAACCTCAACGCGCCGACCATCATGATGGCCGAGAAGCTGGCCGACGTGATCCGTGGCCGCACCCCGCTGGCCCGCAGCACCGCGCCGTACTACAAGGCCAACGGCGCACCGGTACGCAAGCAGGGCTGACGCAAGCGCCCCGCTTGGGGCCACGGTAGTGCCGGCCGCTGGCCGGCATCCACCGGAATCCCGATCGAGCGCAGATGCCGGCCAGCGGCCGGCATTACCAAGCAAAGAGGCCCTTCGGGGCCTCTTCGCGTTTTCCCTACGGCGGGGTATGCTGCAATGAACGGCCATTGTCGATACGCTCAGGGCCGTAACCTAAAACATCACGATTCCTGGAGGGGGAATATGAGTCTGGATCGTCCCTGGCTGCAGAGCTATCCGAAAGGCGTTCCCGCCGAAATCGACGTCAACGAATTCCATTCGGTCGCCTCGGTCTTCGACGCTTCCGTCGCGAAATTCCGCGACCGTCCCGCCTACTCCAGCTTCGGCAAGGTCCTCACCTATGGTGAGACGGACGCGCTGGTCACCCAGTTCGCCGCCTACCTGCTGGGTGAGCTCAAGCTCAAGAAGGGTGACCGCGTCGCCCTGATGATGCCCAACTGCCTGCAGTACCCGGTGGCCACCTTCGGCGTGCTGCGCGCCGGCCTGACCGTGGTCAACGTCAACCCGCTGTACACCGCGCGCGAACTCAAGCACCAGCTGGTTGATGCCGGCGTCAGCGCCCTGGTGGTGGTCGACAACTTCGGCGACACCGTCGAACAGGTCATCGCCGATACGCCGGTCAAGCACGTGGTCACCACCGGCCTGGGCGACCTGCTCGGCGCCAAGGGCGCGATCGTCAACTTCGTGCTGAAGTACATCAAGAAGATGGTGCCCAACTACCACATCAAGGGCGCCGTCCGCTTCAAGCAGGCGCTCAAGCTGGGCAGCCGCCACGCGCTTCCGGCGGTCGAGATCGACCACGACGACATTGCCTTCCTGCAGTACACCGGCGGGACCACCGGCGTGGCCAAGGGTGCGATGCTGACCAACCGCAACCTGATCGCCAACATGCAGCAGGCGTCGGCGTGGCTGTCCACCTCGGGCATCGAGCCGGGCAAGGAAGTGATCATCACTGCCCTGCCGCTGTACCACATCTTCGCGTTGACCGCGAACGGGCTGGTCTTCATGAAGTTCGGTGGCTGCAACCACCTGATCACCAACCCGCGCGACATGAAGGGCTTCGTCAAGGAGCTCAAGGGCACCCGCTTCACCGCCATCACCGGCGTCAACACGCTGTTCAACGGCCTGCTCAATACCCCGGGCTTCGACGAGATCGACTTCTCCTCGGTCAAGTTCACCCTGGGTGGCGGCATGGCAGTGCAGCGCGCCGTGGCCGAACGCTGGAAGAAGACCACCGGCGTGACCCTGGTCGAAGCCTATGGCCTGACCGAGACCTCCCCCGCGGCCTGCATCAATCCGCTCACCCTGCCCGAGTACAACGGTGCCATCGGCCTGCCGATCCCGTCCACCGATGCCTGCATCAAGGACGACAACGGCAACATCCTGGCGCTGGGCGAAGTGGGCGAGCTGTGCATCAAGGGCCCACAGGTGATGAAGGGCTACTGGCAGCGTCCGGAAGAAACCGCCACCGCCATCGATGCGGACGGCTGGCTGCACACCGGCGACATGGCGAAGATGGACGAACAGGGCTTCTTCTACATCGTCGACCGCAAGAAAGACATGATCCTGGTGTCCGGCTTCAACGTGTACCCGAATGAGGTCGAAGACGTCATCGCGATGATGCCGGGCGTGCTGGAAGTCGCCGCCGTCGGTGTCCCGGACGAAAAGTCCGGCGAAGTGGTCAAGGTCGTGATCGTGAAGAAGGACCCGAACCTGACCGCGGAAATGGTCAAGGAACATGCGCGGGCAAACCTGACCGGTTACAAGCACCCCAGAATCGTAGAATTCCGAAAGGAGCTGCCGAAGACCAACGTCGGCAAGATCCTCCGTCGCGAGCTGCGTGATACGCCCGCCCAGTAAGGGTTTCCGGGCAACGGGAGAGTACAGGGACCCCGCCGGGGACGGCGGGGTCTTTTTATTACCGGAACATGGCCGGTACAGCGCTTGCGGGCGGTTCACGACGGGTGCATAGAATCAGTCGCCGCCGCACGTTCAGCCCGCCCCCTCACTCCTCTCCGTCCGCTCTGCGGTTGGCCGGACGGTCACACGGAGAACTCCCATGTCCGCAGTACGCCCCATCATCACCCGTCCCTCGCAGCACCCTACCCTGCGTATCACCGAAGAACCCGAGCGGGATGTCTACTGGATCCACATGCACGCCAACCTGGTCAACCAGCCGGGCCGGCCGTGCTTCGCCTCGCGTCTGGTCGATGACATCGTCGACTACCAGCGCGAACTGGGCGATCGCCTCAGCGCCTCGCACGCTCTGTCACCCCATGTCGTTCTTGCCTCGGACAGCGACGTGTTCAACCTGGGTGGCGATCTCGAACTGTTCTGCCGCCTGATCCGCGAGGGCGACCGTGCCCGCCTGCTCGACTATGCCCAACGCTGCGTGCGCGGCGTGCATGCCTTCCATGCCGGCCTGGGCACCCGTGCCCACAGCATCGCCCTGGTCCAGGGCAATGCACTGGGTGGCGGCTTCGAGGCCGCACTGAGCTGCCACACCATCGTCGCCGAGGAAGGCGTGCTGATGGGCCTGCCCGAGGTGCTGTTCGACCTGTTCCCGGGCATGGGCGCCTACTCCTTCCTGTGCCAGCGGATCAGCCCGCGCCTGGCCGAGAAGATCATGCTGGAAGGCAACCTCTACACCGCCAGCCAGCTGAAGGAAATGGGCCTGGTCGACATCGTGGTGCCGGTGGGCGAAGGAGTTGCCGCGGTCGAACAGGTGATCAAGGAAAGCCGGCGCATTCCGCACGCGTGGGCGGCGATGCGTGAGGTCAACGAGATCGCCACCATGGTGCCGCTGCATGAAATGATGCGGATCACCGAGATCTGGGTGGACACCGCCATGCAGCTCGGCGAGAAGTCCCTGCGCACCATGGATCGGCTGGTACGGGCGCAGGCCCGGCGCAATGGCGACCCGGCCTGACCGTCTGGCGGGTCAGGACGGGCTGCGCTCGCTGTCGTCGCGGCGCGATGCTCCCGCACTACGGGCAGCCAACGCATTCCTGCCGTTACGCAGGGCAGTCGCCAGGCTGCCGAGGCGGGCGTTCCATTCACCCTTCAGCTGCCAGTCCGCCATGCGCATGATTTCGCCACTGGAGGCGGCAACCTGGACAAGCCCCAGGTTGCTCGCCACACCGCGCAGCGCGTGTGCGTGCTCGCGGAAATCCTCCCAGGCCTGGTGCTCGCCGCAGCCCTGCAGCTGGCCCATGCTCGCGTCGACGTCCGCCAGGCACTGGTCGATGAACTTGCGTTCGAAGCCATCGCCCATGCCCAGCGACGCCAGCTCGTCCAGCACCGCGGTATCGAGCACGCCATCGCCAACCGGCAATGCCGGCACCGACTGGATGCCGGACTCGGCGCGGGTATTGGCGGCGACATCGGCCAGCACTTCCAGCAGACGGGTGGCCACCACGGGCTTGGCAAGGAAGGCGCGGGCACCGGCCTGCTCGCAACGCAGGATGGACTCGGGGGTGACGTCTGCGCTCAGCACCATGACCGGAACGTAAGGCATGCCACTGGCCTGCATCACCCGCAACTGCTTGAGCAGGTCCAGTCCGCTCATGCCGGGCATGTGCAGATCGACGATCGCTGCGTCGTAACTGGCCTGCTCCAACGCATCGAGCACTTCGGCGCCGCCATTGACGCAGGTGACCTTGTGGCCGGCCTTCTCCAGCAACCGCTGCAGCACCATGCGGTTGGCTTCGTGGTCGTCGGCCACCAGCACCCGCAGGCTGCGCACGCGCGCACGATGGCGCAGGAAGGGATTGGAGAACGCGATGACATTGCCGGCTTCAGCCACCTCGGACGGAACCGCCGGGGCTGATGAAGTGTCTGCGACGTCCAGCGTGATCTCGACCCAGAACACGCTGCCACGCGGGCTGTTCGGCGCATAACCGACCTGCCCGCCCATCGACTCGACCAGGCCCTTGGCAATTGCGGTGCCCAGACCGGTGCCTTCATGCCGGCGGGCCAGGCCGACATCGCCCTGCTCGAAGGCATTGAACAGCCGGCCGCGCAGCGCCACCGGTACGCCGATGCCGCTGTCGACGATCTCGAATCGCAGGCGCATCCGCTCGCTGCCCGCTGCGTCCAGGCTGGAAACACGCAGATGCACGTAGCCGCTGTCGGTGAACTTGACCGCGTTACCCATCAGATTGAGCAGGATCTGCTGCAGATGACCGGCATCACCCAGCAGGCGCGGCGGCACGTTGTCATCCACCTGCACGCGATAGTCCAGCGATTTGGAGCGGGTCTGCGGGGTCAGGATCAGGTTGATCGCCTGCAGCACGTCGGCCAGCGCGAACTCGTGCCACTCCACGCGCACCTTGCCGGCTTCGATCGCGGAGATGTCCAGCACCTCTTCCACCAGCGCCAACAGGCTGCGGGTCGAGGCCTGGATGGTGTTCAGGCACTCGCGCTGTTCGTCGTCCAGGCGGGTGGTGGCCAGCACTTCGGTCATGCCGGCCAGCCCGTTCAACGGCGTGCGGAACTCATGGCTCATGTTGGCCAGGAAACGGCTCTTGGCTTCGTTGGCCTGGCGCGCCTCTGCCACCGCCCTGGTCAAGGCATGCAGCAGCGAATCGAAGTACAGCGGAATCGCGCCCAGGCCCAGCAGCAGGCCCCAGCCCAGATAGTCGTGGCCGCGCCAGTACGGCGACAGCATCACCGTGCACAGGAAGGCCAGGCAGCCCATGGCCGTGGCCACGCGCAGGTAGGTGCTGCCATAGCGCATGCCGTTGCCGATCGTGACCCACAGCATCACCGCATACAGCGGTGCCGCCGGCTCACCCTGGATGGTCATGATCCAGGCCATGCAGGTGTAGTCGGTCAGCATGCCGATCACCCGGCGCACATGCGACACACCCGGATTGACCAGAATCGCGGTCAGCAGGCCGGCGGAAATGGTCAGCTCGAAGGCGAGGATCAGCCACGTCGCAGTCAATGCCTCACCGCCGCCGCTCAGCGAGCGCCAGCCGAGATAGCTGATGAACAGCGCCGTGATGATGATGCGGATCAGGTTCTGCGCGTGCTCGCTGTCCTCGCGCCCGGACAGGCGTTGCTTGAAGCGTGCCAGCAGCGAGCGCTTGTCGGAGCCAGCGGCGGGAGTCGTATCCATGGTCGGATGTCGCATCCTTCGGCGCAGCAGGGAGGAGCAGCACAACGGTACTGCCAGCAACCCCAACCACAGGGAAATGGCCAGCCCCAGGTTGGCCTGCCAGTAAGGGGTCAACAGCACGGTGGTGCCGAAACTGACCATCGCCAGCACGATGGCAGCGGCCAGGTAACGCGGCCCGAAGCGCAGGCCGTTGCCCACCGTGACCCACATCACCACCGCATACACCCACGCCAGCGGCTCACCCATCTGGATCATGCCGACCGCGATCAGGCCGTAATCGGCCAGCATTCCGGCCACCCGCCGCGGATCGGAGCGCTCCGGCTTCCACAGCAGCCAACCGAACAGCAGCAGCGAAAGTCCCAATCCGGTCAGCACCGTCGCCAGCACGCCCTGGTACTGCTCCAGACGGTGCAGGCGCGCACCGGACAGCAGCACATAGACCAGGATCAGCGAGATCAGCACCACCCGCACGATCGCCTGGCCATGTTCCGAATCCGGACGCTGCGCCAGCCGACGCCTCACGCGTGCGAACAGGTCCTGCATGTCACCCACCCGGTCGCGTCGATGCCGTCGAGTGCTGGGCGCAGATATCCATCAACTGCTGGTGGCCGCGCATCAGCGCATCCACGCAGCGTGGATCGAACAGGCGGCCACGCTGGGCATACAGGTAGGCCAGTGTGGCTTCCATGGTCCATGCTTCCTTGTACGGACGGGGTGAGATGAGTGCGTCGAAGACGTCGGCCACGGCGACGATGCGCGCTTCCAGCGGAATCGCCTCACCGACCAGCCCATCCGGGTAGCCGCTGCCGTCGTAACGTTCGTGGTGGCGCAGCGCGATCAATGCGCCGACCTGGATGAAGCGGTTCTGGCTGCCACTGAGCAGCTCATGGCCGATGCGTGGGTGCCGGCGCATGATCGCCAGCTCCTCGTCGTTGAGCTTGCCCTGCTTGAGCAGCACTGCATCGGGAATGGCGATCTTGCCCATGTCATGCAGCGGCGCGGCCATCTCGATCAGGCGCACGTCGTCTTCGGGCAGGCCCAGCTGCTCGGCGATCAGCCCTGCCACGCGCGCCATGCGTTCGAGGTAGGCACTGGTGCCGGCATCACGGAACTCGATCGCCCGTGCCAACCGCGACAGGGTCTCGCGTTCGCGCTCCTCGACCTCGTGCATGCTGGCCAGCAAGCGCTGCTCCAGCGACAACGCGCGTTGCTTCACGTTCTCGGTCTGCTGGCGCAGCTGCAACAGGTTGTAGCAGCGCGCGCGCAGTTCGCGCGGACGGATGGGCTTGACCAGGAAGTCGATGACCCCCGCTTCCAGCGCCGCCTGACGGATCGGCTCGTCGCCGACCACGGTGATCAGGATCACCGGAATGTCGCGATGCTTGGGCAGGCGACGGAAACGGCGGGCGAACTCCAGCCCGTCCATTTCCGGCATGCGGTAATCGAGCAGCAGCAGGTCGACCGGATGCGCCTCGCACCAGGCCAATGCGGTCAGCGGATCACCGAAGTCATACACGCTCAGTTCCGGCGCGATATCTTCGATGACGTGACGCAGCATCGTCCGGGCGGACGTCTGGTCGTCAACAATGACGATGTTCAACGCGTACTCTGCCTGGTTTCTCGACCATGCTGGATCATCAGCAGGCGAGGATACCCTGCCGCTGCGAACGCTCGCACCCTGCATCGGCCTGACTCCCGTGTCATGCGTCCCGGTTCATGATCGTCATCACATTGTGAAGCGGACTCTCCACAATGCGCACTCCCCCTGGCGCCGATCAAGCCATAACAGACGTCAAGGTAGTGCATTAACGATACGCCGAGTGCGGGAGGCGTCAATCGCGCCGTCTCATTTCGCGACGGCGCGCACAAACAGGAGTCAAAAAGACGACTTACTGCTCCGGACGCATGTACGGGAACAGCAGCACGTCACGGATCGAGCTGCTGCCAGTCAGCAGCATCACCAGGCGATCGACGCCGATGCCGAGGCCACCGGTCGGTGCCATGCCGTACTCCAGCGCACGGATGTAGTCGGCGTCGTAGTGCATGGCCTCGTCATCGCCGCCTTCCTTCGCGGCCACCTGGGCCTGGAAACGCTGGGCCTGGTCTTCCGGGTCGTTCAGCTCGGAGAAGCCATTGGCCAGCTCCTTGCCGTTGACGAACAGCTCGAAGCGGTCGGTATAGCCCGGATCGTTGTCGTTGGCACGGGCCAGCGGCGAGACCTCCACCGGATGGTCGGTGATGAAGGTCGGCTGGATCAGGGTGTGCTCGACGGTGGCTTCGAAGATCTCCAGCAGCAGCTTGCCCCAGCCGTAAGACGGCTTGACGCGGATCTTCAAGCGCTCGCAATGGCGCAGCAGCGCCTCGCGGTCGGTGCAGTCGGCAGCAGAGATTTCCGGGTTGTGGTGGCGCACAGCCTCGTCCATGCGCCAGCGGCGGAACGCCGGGCCCAGGTCGATCTTCGCGCCGTCCCACTCCACTTCGGTGGAACCGTTGACGGTCGTGGCCACGTCACGGATCACGCCTTCGGTCAGGTCCATGATCTCGTTGTACGTGGCATAGGCCTCGTACAGCTCCATCATGGTGAATTCCGGGTTGTGGCGGGTGCTGACGCCTTCATTGCGGAAGTTGCGGTTGATCTCGTACACGCGCTCCAGGCCACCCACGGTCAGGCGCTTGAGGTACAGCTCCGGCGCCACGCGCAGGTACAGGTCCAGGTCCAGCGCATTATGGTGGGTGGTGAACGGCTTGGCCGCCGCGCCGCCGGGGATGTAATGCATCATCGGCGTTTCGACTTCGAGGAAGTCGCGGTTGTCCAGCCACGCGCGCATGGCGCGGATGATCTTCGAGCGCTTGATGAACACCGCGCGCGACTCCGGGGTCACGATCAGGTCGACATAGCGCTGGCGGTAGCGCTGCTCGACGTCGGCCAGGCCATGCCACTTGTCCGGCAGCGGGCGCAGCGACTTGGTCAGCAGGCGGATCGATTCGGCCTTGACCGACAGCTCACCGGTCTTGGTACGGGTCAGGCCGCCTTCGACGGCGATGATGTCGCCCACGTCCCAGCCCTTGAAGGCGGTGTAGGCATCGCCCAGCACCGTGCCCTGCAGGAACAGCTGGATGCGGCCGGACTCGTCCTGGATCTGCGCGAAACTGGCCTTGCCCATGATGCGCTTGGCCATCAGGCGGCCGGCCATCTTCACCTGGCGGCCGTTGCCTTCCAGGGCCTCGGCGGTCCACTGTTCAGCGTCGGCGAATTCTTCCTGCAGGCGGCCGGCGAAGTCCTCGCGACGGAAGTCGTTCGGGTACGCGATGCCCTGCCCACGCAGCGTTTTGAGTTTCTCGCGGCGCTCGGCGATCAACTTGTTTTCGTCAACGGGGGGGGTATCGGTAGCTTCGCTCATGGATCTGCGGGAATCGTGTAGTGAGGGGGGATGTTGCGCCCGGCACAGCCGGTTGCCCAGCATACCAAAACCGCCCCGCCCCAGCCCTGGGCCGGGGCCGGGCCCCGGTAGTCGCCAACCTTGGTTGGCGCTCTGCGTGTCGACCAAGGTCGACACCTACCAGGCCCACTGCCCGCCGCCTGGTAGCCGCCAACCTTGGTTGGCGCTCCATCGTGTCGACCAAGGTCGACACCTACCAGGCCCACTGCCCGCCGCTCTGGTAGCCGCCAACCTTGGTTGGCGGTCCGTGTGTCGACCAAGGTCGACACCTACCGGATTCCGGGGAACCGATGCCCCGGTAGGCGTCAACCGTTCCCGGGGAACGCCTGCCGCAGCTCGTCCACCAGCACCCGCTGGTTCTCCGAGTAGTCGATCGGCACCGATACCAGGTGCACCCCACCCCCGTTGAACGCCGCCTCCAGCGTGGGGATGAACTGCTCGATGGCCGTCACCTCATGCCCCTTGCAGCCATAGGCTTCCGCATACTTCACGAAATCCGGGTTACTGAACGTCATGCCGTAGTCGGTGAAGCCATCCACCGCCTGCTTCCAGCGGATCATCCCGTAGGCGCCGTCGTTGAGGATCAGCACCACCAGGTTCAGGCCCAGCCGACGCGCGGTCTCCAGCTCCTGGCTGTTCATCATGAATCCGCCATCGCCGCACACCGCCAACACCCGCCGCTGCGGGTACAGGATCGAGGCCATGATCGCCGACGGCAGGCCCGCGCCCATCGTCGCCAGCGCGTTGTCCAGCAGCAGCGTATTGGCCACCTGGGTGCGGTAATTGCGCGCAAACCAGATCTTGTACATGCCGTTGTCCAGCGCCACGATGCCGTCCGGCGGCATCACCTGGCGCACGTCGTGCACCAGCCGCTGCGGGGTGAATCCAGCTTCCTCGGCACGGTCAGCCAAGTGTTCCAGAATGGTCGCGCGCAGTGGCAGCAGCGCGTCGGCGTTCGGCACTGCACCTTCGATACGGTCGGCCAGCTGGGTCAGCGAACGGCCGATGTCACCGATCACTTCCACCTGCGGGAAGTACACCTGCTCCACCGCCGCCTGCGAATAGCCGATATGGATCACGGTCGGCCCACCCGGGCGCATCACGAACGGCGGCTTCTCGGTGACCTCGTGGCCGATCGTCACGATCACGTCGGCCTGGTCGATCGCCATGTGCACGTAGTCGCGCTCGGTCAGCGCGGCGGTGCCCATGTACAGGCCCGAACCACCGGCCACCGCACCCTTGCCCATCTGCGTGGTGAAGAATGGAATACCCGCGCGCAGCACGAATGCCGACAACGCTTCGCTGGACTGCGGCCGCGACGCCGCCGAGGCGATCATCAGCAGCGGGCGCTTGGCGTTGCGGATGATCTCCGCCGCGCGGTCCAGTGCTTCCGGACTGGCAATGGGACGATCCACCGCGTGCGGCGGAATCAGCGCTACGTCCCCGACCTCATCGGCCGCGATGTCTTCGGGCAGCTCCAGCAGCACCGGGCCCGGGCGCTCTTCCAGCGCGGTACGGAACGCCTCGCGGACGATGGTCGGAATGGTGCGCGCCGAGACAATCTGCCGCGCCTGCTTGGTCAGTGGCTTCATCGTGCTGACGATGTCGACGATCTGGAAGCGTGCCTGCTTGCTGGCGACGATGCCCTTCTGGCCAGTGATCATGATCACCGGCCACGCGCCAAGCAGCGCGTAGGCGGCACCGGTGGTGAAGTTGAGCGCGCCCGGGCCAAGCGTGGCCAGGCACACGCCCGGCTTGCCGGTCAGGCGGCCATAGGTGGCCGCCATGAACACGGCCGCCTGTTCGTGGCGGGTGATGACCAGCTCGATGCTGGAATGGCGCAGCGACTCGACCACGTCGAGATTCTCTTCGCCGGGAATACCGAAAATACGCTCGACGCCTTCGTTCTCAAGCGCGGCGACGAGCAGATCTGAACCCTTGGACATTGGAATGCCGTCCTTTTCGCTGGACTGATGATGGATCGTTGCAGGAAGGATGGAAGCTGCGCGTCAACGCTTGTCGAACCACACCGTCTGCGCGTTGACGAATTCGCGGATGCCGAAGTGCGAGAGCTCACGGCCGAAGCCGCTCTTCTTCACGCCACCGATCGGCACGCGCGGGTCAGAAGCGGAGAAACCGTTGACGAACACGCCGCCGGTCTGCAGCCGGCGCGCCAGCTGCATGGCCCGCGCGCGGTCGCCGGTCCACAGGTTGCCGCTGAGGCCGAACTCGCTCTGGTTGGCCAGTTCCACCGCATGGTCGGCATCACGGGCGCGGCTGATCGAGGCAACCGGACCGAAGGTCTCGGTATCGAAAGCCTGCATGCCCGGCTCCACGTCGGCCAGCACGGTGGGGGCGTAGAACGCGCCCGGGCGATCCAGCTGATGGCCGCCGACCAGCAGCTTCGCGCCCGCGTCCACCGAGGCCCGTACCTGCGCGTCCAGCTGCTCCAGCAGGTCCTGGCGTGCCATCGGGCCGATACGGTTGCCGGCTTCACGGCCGTCGCCGATGGTCAGCGCCTGCACCTTCTGGCAGAACTGCGCCACGAAGCGGTCGTAGACCGCGTCTTCAACGATGATGCGCTTGCCGGCGATGCAGACCTGCCCGGTGTTCTGGAAGCGCGAAGCCATCGCTGCATCGACGGCAGCGTCCAGATCGGCGTCGGCCAGCACGATGAACGGATCCGAGCCACCCAGTTCCAGCACCACCTTCTTCAGCGCCTGCCCGGCCTGGGCGGCGATGCTACGGCCGGCGGCCACGCTGCCAGTCAGGGTGACCGCAGCAATGCGATCATCTGCGATCGCGCGGCTGGTGCCGTCGCGGCTGATGTTGGCGGCAATGAAGGTGCCTTCCGGCAGCCCTGCGTCACGCCAGGCGGCATCAAGCAGCTGCGCGGTACCGACGATGTTCTCGGCCGGCTTCAGCAGGAAGCCGTTGCCGCCCATCAGGATCGGTACCGCCGCGCGCATCACCTGCCAGTAGGGGAAGTTCCACGGCATGATGCCCAGCACCACGCCCAGCGGCAGGTAGGACACGTAGGCCTTGTCGTCGGGCACCTGGGTCGGTTCGTCGCGCAGGAACTGCGCACCGTGGTCGGCGTACCAGTCGCACAGCACGGCACACTTCTCGATCTCGGCCAGTGATTCGGCCTGCACCTTGCCCATCTCGGCGGTGGCCAGTGCGGCCAGCTTTTCACGGTCACGGCGCAGTACCACCGCCATCGCACGCAGTACGTCTGCACGCTGTTCAAGGCTCCTGGCGCTCCAGGCCGCAAAGCCAACCTGGCCGCGATCCAGGATTGTTTCCAGTTCGGCGTCGGTGGCAAAGGGATGGCTGGCGATCTGCTGGCCGGTGGCCGGATCGCGGGAAATGGCAGTAGTGGGGGCAGCGGACATGCAGGTCTCCTGGTGTCTCGACAACGGGCGGCGGCCCGTCTCCTGCACAGGAATGTGGACCCGATTGGCGGAGGCAACAAGGCGTCTGCTTATCCTGTGACCTGCACTTACCTGCCTGAATGGGGAGCTCTTGGCAGGGCTGCGCCCTGCACCCGCCGAAGCAACAGCAACAGCCGAAGCAACAGCAACAGCTGGTTTCCTGCGGGATGGCGGGGTGGGTCCGGTTGCGGGGGTCGCTGCAAGTACGTCCTTGTAAGCTCGGTCGCCGCTTGCTCGTGTGCGCAGTCCTGCGCACACGGCAAGACCGGGGTTGGGCGTCCTGCCCAACCCGCCCGAGGCATGCCTCGGGCCCATGCGGCTCACGCCCCCGCACCCGGC
>NZ_JAWIRT010000002.1:0-895 GCF_036320045.1 Stenotrophomonas sp. SMYL20
CCCCCGCGCGCCCCCCCCCCCCCCCCCCCCCCCCCCCCCCCCCCCCACTACCAGGGGGCTTACGACCAGTCGAACGAGAACAGCACCGTGCGGCTTTCCGACTCGTACAGCATCACGATCGCATCGGCACCGGTGGCGCACCAGTTGTAGCCGGCCACGTCGGCCACGGCGAAGAATTTGTTGCCATTGCGGGTGATGATCACTGTTTCGGCATCGTCCGCAGCGTTGGGGTCATCGGCAGCTTCGGTGAAACCCAACTCGAATGCCGCGGGAATCTCTGCGGTTTCGGTCCAGTTGCCGAAACCGATGGGGCCGCCCAGCGTATCCAGATAATCGCGCTCGCTGGCCTCACCCTTGCCATAGCGCGAGTAGCAGGCGAGACGGCCATGCGTGGCATGGTAATCGCGGGCCTTGGCGTAGCTCTCGCGCATCTGCGCGATGTGTTCCTGCGCATCCTTGTCCTGCACCGCATCACCGATGAAATAGCCCGCGTTGCCGAGGAAGCGCATCTCGTTGCCGGCGGTCAGTTCGAAGGCGATCCAGTTGGTGCCGGTGAAATCGTTGTGGTGTTCTTCTGTGGTCTCGCCGATGCAGCCGTCATACGGCTCGATCGGGCACAGCATCGTTGCCACCTGGCCGGCCAGTTCCGGGCGCAGCACGCCGAGGTCGATCTTCAGCAGCGGCAGCAGGTGCTGGCCGAGCCAGGCCTGGTCGGCGGGGAAGACATCGGCGGGGAAGGGGACCATGCCGGGCAGCAGGTCGCGCAATTCAGTCTGGTGGATCATGTCAGTCCTTTGAATTGGATCGGTAGTGCCGGCCGCTGGCCGGCATCCGCGATACATCTGGAGGTTGCCGGCCCGCGGCCGGCCCGGCCCCAGGCGCGGCACGGGGACCC
>NZ_JAWIRT010000002.1:905-6710 GCF_036320045.1 Stenotrophomonas sp. SMYL20
GTCTCGGCCCCCGGCCCCCGCGCGCGCCCCGCCCCCCCCCCCCCCCCGCGGGGCGCCCCCCCCCCCCCCCGCCACTACCACAGGCGCGTCAGGTCGACGCGCTGCGGATCGCCTCCGGCAGCGGTGCGCTCTTGCCGGTCTGGGTGTCCATCCAGACCACCACCACGTTGCCGTCCGAATAGAGCTTCGATTCGTCCTGCTGGTCGACGATGCGGTGGCCGATGGTCACGCTGCTGTTGCCGAGGCGCTCGACGAACAGTTCGACCAGGATGTCGTTGGGCCACACGATGGGCAGCCGGTAGTTGACGTTGGTCGCGGCCACCACCGGTGCGATGCGGTCGGTCATCGACACACCGTCCACACCCAGCATCCAGCGCACGCGCGCTTCTTCCAGGTAGGAGATGTACTTGGCATTGTTCACATGGCCCATGCTGTCCATGTCACGCCAGCGCACGCTGATCGGGATGCGGGCCAGGATCTTGTGTTCGCTGCTCATCAGGCGTCCTTTTTCTTCTTGCTGGCAGTGGCGGTCTTGCTGGTCTTGCCGGTGCTCTTGGCAGCCACGGCCTTCTTCGCCGGCTTCTCGGCCTTTTCAGGCTTCACCTTGCGCGGCGGGCGGGCGTCGGGCTTGTTGGCCACGGCGGCCGGCTGCTCCGGGCGGGCGCTGGTGGAGGGCAGCATGCGGGCCAGGAACTGGCCGGTGTACGACTGTGGGCAGGCCGCCACGTCTTCCGGCGTGCCGGTGACCAGGATGGTGCCACCGCGATGGCCGCCCTCCGGACCCAGATCAACGATCCAGTCGGCGGTCTTGATCACGTCCAGGTTGTGCTCGATCACCACCACGGTGTTGCCTTCGTCGCGCAGCTTGTGCAGCACGCCCAGCAGCGCTTCGATGTCGTGGAAGTGCAGGCCGGTGGTCGGCTCGTCGAGGATGTACAGGGTGCGGCCGGTATCGCGGCGCGACAGCTCCTTGGACAGCTTCACGCGCTGCGCTTCACCACCGGACAGCGTGGTCGCGCTCTGGCCCAGCTTGATGTAGCTCAGGCCGACGTCGACCAGTGTTTCCAGCTTGCGCGCAATCGACGGCACCGGTTCGAACAGCTTCAGCGCATCCTCGACGGTCATTTCCAGCACGTCGTTGATGTTGAAGCCCTTGTACAGGATCTCCAGCGTCTCGCGGTTGTAGCGCTTGCCGTGGCAGACGTCGCAGGGCACGTACACGTCCGGCAGGAAGTGCATCTCGACCTTGATCAGGCCGTCACCCTGGCAGGCTTCGCAGCGGCCGCCGCGCACGTTGAAGCTGAAACGGCCCGGCGAATAGCCGCGCGCACGCGCTTCGGGCACCTGTGCGAACAGTTCGCGCAGCGGCGTGAACAGGCCGGTGTAGGTGGCAGGGTTCGAGCGCGGGGTGCGGCCGATCGGCGACTGGTCGATGTCCACCACCTTGTCGAACAGGTCCAGGCCATCGATCTCCTTGTACGGAGCGATCGGGTGCGAGGCGCCGTTGATCTCGTTGGCGGCCAGCGAGAACAGGGTGTCGTTGATCAGGGTCGACTTGCCCGAGCCGGACACGCCGGTCACGCAGGTCAGCAGGCCCGACGGAATCGCCAGGTCCACGCCCTTCAGGTTGTTGCCGGTCGCCCCGCGCAGGTGCAGGGTCATCTTCGGGTTCGGCGTGTGCCGGCGCGCCGGAATCTCGATCGCGCGCTTGCCCGACAGGTACTGGCCGGTCAGCGAACGCGGTGCCTCCAGGATGTCCTGCAGGGTGCCCTGGCCGACGATCTCGCCGCCGTGCACGCCCGCGCCCGGGCCGATGTCCAGCACGTAGTCGGCCAGCCGGATCGCATCCTCGTCATGTTCGACCACGATCACCGTATTGCCCAGGTCACGCAGGCGGGTGAGGGTGCCGAGCAGGCGTTCGTTGTCGCGCTGGTGCAGGCCGATCGACGGCTCGTCGAGCACGTACATCACACCGACCAGGCCGGCGCCGATCTGGCTGGCCAGGCGGATGCGCTGTGCCTCGCCACCGGACAGGGTGTCTGCCTTGCGCTCCAGGGTCAGGTAATCCAGGCCGACATCGACCAGGAAGCCGAGGCGTTCGCCGATCTCCTTGACGATCTTCGCGGCGATCTCGCCACGCCAGCCCGGCAGGCTCAGTTCACTGAAGAACTTCAGTGCCTCGTCGATCGGCAGCACCACCAGCTCCGGCAGCGGGCGATCGGCCACGAACACGTTGCGTGCTGCCTTGTTCAGGCGCGCGCCATTGCATTCCGGGCACGGCTGTTCGCTGATGTACTTGGACAGCTCCTCGCGCACCGCAGGCGACTCGGTTTCCTTGTAGCGGCGTTCGAGGTTGGGAATGATGCCCTCGAAGCGGTGCTTGCGCTGGGTGCGGCCGCCAGCTTCGGTGAAGTAGGTGAAGGTGATCGTCTCGTCGCCGCTGCCGTACAGCACGGCCTGCTGCACCTTGGCCGGCAGCGAATTCCACGCGGCATCCACGTCGAACTTGTAGTGCTTGGCCAGCGAGGCGATCAGCTGGAAATAGTAGGCGTTGCGGCGGTCCCAGCCGCGCACCGCACCGGCGGCCAGCGACAGCTCCGGATGCACCACCACGCGCGAAGGGTCGAAGAACTCGGCGATGCCCAGGCCATCGCAGCCGGGGCAGGCGCCCATCGGTGCGTTGAACGAGAACAGGCGCGGCTCCAGTTCCGGCAGCGAGTAGTCGCACACCGGGCAGGAGTACTTGGAGGAGAACAGCGCCGGCGTGGCGTCGGCGGTGTCCAGGCTCTGCACCGAGGCCATGCCATCGCCCAGCTTCAGTGCGGTCTCGAAGCTCTCGGCCAGGCGCTGCTTGATGTCCTCGCGCGGGCGGAAGCGGTCGATCACCGCCTCGATGGTGTGCTTCTGGCGCAGCGCCAGCGGCGGCACCGCATCGATTTCATACAGCTCGCCGTCCACGCGCACGCGCACGAAACCCTGCGCGCGCAGCTGGTCGAACACCTGTGCGTGTTCGCCCTTGCGGTCGCGGATGACCGGCGCCAGCAGCATGTAGCGCTGTTCCGGGTCCAGCGTCAGCACCTGGTCGACCATCTGGCTGACCGTCTGCGCTTCCAGCGGGTAGCCGTGGTCCGGGCAGCGCGGTGTGCCGACGCGGGCGTACAGCAGGCGCAGGTAGTCGTAGATCTCGGTGATGGTGCCGACCGTCGAGCGCGGGTTGTGCGAGGTCGACTTCTGCTCGATCGAGATGGCCGGGGACAGGCCTTCGATGTGGTCCAGGTCCGGCTTTTCCATCACGCTCAGGAACTGGCGCGCATAGGCCGACAGCGACTCGACGTAGCGGCGCTGGCCTTCTGCATAGATGGTGTCGAACGCCAGCGAGGACTTGCCCGAACCGGACAGGCCGGTGATCACGATCAGCTTGTCGCGGGGCAGGTCGAGGTCGAGGTTCTTCAGATTGTGCGTCCGCGCGCCGCGGATGCGGATGAAATCCATCGCCATGGGGGATCCGGTTGTGGGGGCGTTGGCTGGGTGCCGGGCCAGCAGGGAACGGCAATCGGTCAGCCTACCGAGGTGACCAGATGGGGGCAATGGGCGACAATGCCAGCCCGATGTCTCACCTGATGAGACAGGCCGACAGCTTTGTGTAGAGCCGAGCCATGCTCGGCTGCCGGGACCCCGAACCGTTCAGCCGAGCATGGCCCGGCTCTACAGGGCCCGGTCTCCAGGCCGTTCAGGGGTTGACTTGACCCGCGCCCGCTGATCTGCGTACAATTCCGCTCCTGTCCGCCCTCGATGGCGGCAGCTCAGACCACAATAACTACAGAGGAAGGCCTGGTCATGTACGCAGTACTGGTCACCGGCGGTAAGCAATACCGCGTGGCGCAGGGCGAAAAGCTCCGCATTGAAAAGCTCGAAGTCGAAGTCGGCAGCGAGATCAAGTTTGACAACATCCTGATGCTGGGTGACAGCGACGGCGTGAAGCTGGGCGATGCGCTGAAGGGCGCTGCCGTCACCGCCAAGGTCCTGTCCCAGGGTCGTGCTGACAAGGTCCGGATCATCAAGTTCCGTCGCCGCAAGCACCACATGAAGCGTCAGGGTCACCGTCAGTACTACACCGAAATCGAGATCACCGGCATCGCCGGCTAAGCATCAGGAGAAGCAGTCATGGCACATAAAAAGGGCGTAGGCTCCTCGCGCAACGGTCGCGACTCCAACCCGAAGTACCTGGGCGTCAAGATCTTCGGCGGCCAGGCCATCGAAGCCGGCAACATCATCGTGCGTCAGCGCGGCACCCAGTTCCACCCGGGTTCGGGCGTTGGCCTGGGCCGTGACCACACCCTGTTCGCCCTCGTGGACGGCAAGGTGGAGTTCTCGGTCAAGGGCGCCAAGAAGCGCCGCACCGTCAGCATCGTCTCCGCCGACGCCTGATCCAGGCATCGCCGGCACCCGTGCCTCGGCATGGGGGTGCTGCATGAAGAGCCCCGCTTCGGCGGGGCTTTTCGTTAGAGTGAAAGCAAGACCGGCCAGGCCGGGGTGCCGGCCAGTGGCTGGCATAACATTCAAGGCGACGGCAGGCAGGCCGCGCCCATCGCAGGCATCGAAACAATGAAACTGGTAGACGAAGCAGAAATCGAAGTGTTCGCCGGCAACGGCGGCAACGGCTGCATTGGCTTCCGTCGCGAGAAGTTCATTCCGCTCGGCGGCCCGGACGGCGGCGACGGCGGTGCGGGCGGCAGCGTGTACATCCGCGCCGACGAAAACCTGAACACCCTGGTCGACTTCCGCCATGACCGCATCTTCAAGGCGCAGCGTGGCGAGAACGGCATGGGCCGCCAGGCCTATGGCAAGGGCGGCGAAGACCTGACCATCACCGTGCCGGTCGGCACCGTGGTGATCAACGTCGCCACCGATGAAATCATCGGCGACCTGACCCAGCATGGTGATCGCCTGCTGGTGGCGCAGGGCGGTCGTGGTGGTCTCGGCAACATGCACTTCAAGAGCTCGACCAACCGCTCGCCGCGCCAGGCGCTGCCGGGCGAGCCGGGCGAAGAGCGCACGCTGAAGCTGGAGCTGAAGCTGCTGGCTGACGTCGGCCTGCTGGGCTTCCCCAATGCCGGCAAGAGCACCCTGATCCGTGCCGTTTCGGCGGCGACGCCGAAGGTGGCCGATTACCCGTTCACCACGCTGTACCCGAACCTGGGTGTGGTGAAGGTGGAGAACTACCGCAGCTTCGTGATTGCCGACATTCCCGGCCTGATCGAAGGCGCTGCCGACGGTGCCGGCCTGGGTGCGCAGTTCCTGCGCCACCTGCAGCGCACCCGCCTGCTGCTGCACCTGGTGGACATCTCGCCGATGGAAGGCGGTGTGGAAGGCATTTCCCCGGTCGAGCAGGTGCGCGCGATCGAGCGCGAACTGGAAAAGCATGATCCGGAGCTGCTGCAGAAGCCGCGCTGGCTGGTGCTGAACAAGGCCGACCTGATGTTCGAAGACGAAGCGAAGGCTGCGGCCGAACAGATCGTCGCCGAGCTGGGCTGGAAGGAGCCGTGGTTCCTGGTTTCCGCGCTGGGCCGCGAAGGTACCTTCCCGATCATGAGCCGGATCATGGCCTTCTTCGATCGCCAGAAGGAAGACGAGCTGGAAGCCCGCAACGCGCAGTAATGCTGTTGTGGTTCCATGCGAAAAACCCGGCTTCGGCCGGGTTTTTATTTTCCATTAGTGCCGGGGGGGGGGGGGGCGGGGGCGGGGGGGGGGGGGGCGCGGGGGGGGGCGGGGGGGGGCGGGGGGGGGGGGGCCCAAAAAACACCG
>NZ_JAWIRT010000002.1:6720-138938 GCF_036320045.1 Stenotrophomonas sp. SMYL20
TTTTTTTTCTCCCCTGGCGGCCGGGCGGCGCGCGTCCTCCCGGGGGGGGGCCCCCCCCCCCCCCGCCACTACCGGATCGCGTGGATCGCAGGCAACAAAAAACCCGGCCGGGGCCGGGTTCTTGTCTGCTGCCCTACCCGAAGGGGCAGGGCGGCAACGCCGGATCAGGCGGCCTTGAGGGCCTTGATGCGGTCGTTCAGGCGGCTCTTGTGGCGAGCAGCCTTGTTCTTGTGGATCAGGCCACGCGCGCTGAAGCGATCCAGGATCGGCTGGGCAACGGCGAAGGCGGCTTCGGCGCCGGCGGCATCGTTGGCGTCCAGCGCCTTGATCACTTTCTTGACAGCGGTGCGCAGCATCGAGCGCTGAGCCACGTTGCGCGCGTTGCGCACGACGGTCTGCTTGGCGCGCTTCTTGGCGGACTTGATATTGGCCACGGTGGTGGTTTCCTGAAAAAATCGGTGTTATGGGAACAGCAAGCTAGCTAGTATGATGGCCCGAGAAATGCACGTCAAGTCGATTGTCAAGAGGGACGCTGAGTGAGTTCACCGAAGATGTTGCGAGGCCTGCTGTCGTTCAGCAGCATGACCATGGTCTCGCGGGTGCTCGGACTTGTCCGTGACCAGGTGATCACCACCACGTTCGGCACCAATGCGGTTACCGATGCGTTCTGGGTTGCCTTCAGGGTACCCAATTTCCTGCGCCGGTTGTTCGCCGAAGGCTCTTTCGCCACCGCTTTCGTGCCGGTGTTCACGGAAGTGAAGGAAACCCGCAGTCATGCCGAGCTGCGTGAACTGATGGCCCGCACCGCCGGCACCCTGGGTGGGGTGCTGATGCTGGTTACCGCGCTGGCGCTGATCTTCGCGCCGCAGCTGGCGGTCGCATTCTCGAGTGGTGCTGATACCGACCCGGTCAAGCAGACCCTGCTGGTCGACCTGTTCCGCCTGACCTTCCCGTTCCTGTTGTTCGTCTCGTTGACCGCGCTGGCCGGTGGCGCGCTGAACAGCTTCCAGCGTTTCGCGATGCCGGCGCTGACCCCGGTCATCCTCAACCTGTGCATGATCGCCGGTGCGCTATGGTTGGCGCCGCGGCTGGGCGGCACCCCGGAAAAACAGATCCTGGCGCTGGGCTGGGCGGTACTCGCCGCCGGCATCCTGCAGCTGCTGTTCCAGCTGCCCTCGCTGAAGGGCATCAACCTGCTGACCCTGCCGCGCTGGGGCTGGCGCCATCCGGGCGTGCGCAAGGTGCTGACGCTGATGGTGCCGACCCTGTTCGGTTCGTCGGTGGCGCAGATCAACCTGCTGCTGGATACCCTCATCGCGGCCAAGCTGACCGACGGCTCGCAGTCGTGGCTGTCGCTGGCCGATCGCTTCCTGGAGCTGCCGCTGGGTGTGTTCGGCGTGGCGCTGGGCACGGTGATCCTGCCGGCGCTGGCCCGCCATCACGTCAGCACCGACCGCGAGGGTTTCTCGCGCTCGCTGGACTGGGGCCTGCGGATGACCCTGCTGATCTCGGTGCCGGCCATGCTGGGCCTGCTGCTGCTGGCCGAGCCGCTGATCGCCACTTTGTTCCAGTACCGCCAGTTCACCGCCTTCGATACCCGCATGACCGCGCTGTCGGTGTACGGCCTGAGTTTCGGCCTGCCGGCGTTCGCCCTGCTGAAGGTGGTGCTGCCGGCGTTCTATGCCCGCCAGGACACCAAGACCCCGGTCCGTGCCGGTGTGGCCGCGCTGGTGGCCAACATGGTGTTCAACTTCGCCCTGCTGGCCGTGCTGTACCAGGTCATGGTGCCGGACGAGCTGAAGGCGCAGGGCGTGATGGCGGCCATCGGCAAGCAGCCGGGCCTGCACCTGGCGCTGGGCATCGCCAGCGCACTGTCCAGTTACCTGAACCTGGGCCTGCTCTGGTACTGGCTGGGCAAGACCGATGTCTACCAGCGCCGGCCGGGCTGGGGCGGCTATCTGGTGCGGCTGCTGCTGGCCTGTGCGGCCATGGTCGGCGTGCTGTTGGCCCTGCTGCATTGGGTTCCCGACTTCACCGTCATGGACAAATGGCACCGTATCGGTGGCCTGATGCTGCTGGTCGGCGGCGGTGGCGCGACCTATGCGGTGGCCATGCTGGCGATGGGCTTCCGCCCGCGCGACCTGCGTGGGCATTGATCGCGGCCCGTGGCGGCTATACTTCAGGGTTACACCATTGAAGCGGCGGCCCCGGTCGGGCCGGAACGAGAGTTGATGAGCAGGCTGTTCAGAAGCGTCGAGGGCGGGGAGCTGTTCCCCAACGGAAGCGTGGTCTGTATCGGCGCATTCGACGGCCTCCATCTGGGCCATCGTGCGCTGGTGCGCCATGCGGTTGCCCGCGCGCGCGCCTTGGGCGTGGCCGCCGTGGCCGTGGCGTTCGAGCCGTTGCCGCGTGAATTCTTCGCCCAGGGCACGCCGCCGCCGCGGCTGACCCTGGCGCGCAGCAAGGTCGAGATCCTGCGCGAGCTGGGTGTCGATGCGATCGGCCTGCTGCGTTTCGACGCGGCGATGGCGGCGATGCCGGCCGAGACCTTCGTGCGCCAGTTGCTGGTCAATCGCCTGAGTGCGCGTGAGGTCTGGATCGGGCCGGAGTTCTGCTTCGGCAACCGCCGCCGCGGCGACCTGGCCCTGCTGCAGCAGCTCGGCGCCGAGCTCGGCTTCAGCGCCGGCGAGATCGAAGCGGTGGATCTGCACGGCGAGCGCATCTCCAGCACCCGCATCCGCCAGCTGCTGCAGGACGGCGATTTCGCCCGTGCCGGCGATCTGCTCGGCCGTCCCTACGCGATCAGCGGGCGGGTGGTGCGCGGGCGCCAGCTCGGCCGCACGCTGGGCTTCCCCACCGCCAACCTGCGGTTCCCGAAGACCCCGGCGCTGTCGGGCATCTACGCGACCTGGGTGCACGGCGTGTTCGACCAGCCGTGGCCGTCGGTGTCCAGCTTCGGCACGCGGCCGACGGTGGACGGCGTGGAGCCGCTGCTGGAAGCGCACCTGTTTGATTTCCAGGGCGACCTGTACGGGCGCCACATCGACGTAGAGTTCGTCGCCAAGCTGCGCGACGAAGAGAAATTCAATGATCTGGCGGCGCTGACCGACCAGATGCACCGCGATGCCGAACAGGCGCGCGCCATCCTTTCCGAACATAGATTGCGAGCCACTGCGTGAGCCAGGACTACAAGACCACCCTGAACCTGCCAGCCACCGAATTCCCGATGCGCGGCGACCTGCCCAAGCGCGAGCCGGGCATTCTGGCGCGGTGGGAAGAGCAGGGGCTCTACCAGCAGCTGCGCGACAACGCCGCCGGCCGCCCGCTGTTCGTGCTGCATGATGGCCCGCCGTACGCCAACGGCCGCATCCACCTCGGCCACGCGGTCAACAAGATCCTGAAGGACATCATCGTCAAGTCGCGCTACCTGGCCGGCTTCGATGCGCCCTACGTGCCGGGCTGGGACTGCCATGGCCTGCCGATCGAAATCGCGGTCGAGAAGAAGTGGGGCAAGGTCGGCACCAAGCTCGACGCCGTCGAATTCCGCCAGAAGTGCCGCGAGTTCGCCGAAGAGCAGATCAACATCCAGCGCGTGGACTTCAAGCGCCTGGGCGTGACCGGCGACTGGGACAACCCGTACAAGACCCTGAGCTTCGACTTCGAAGCCAACGAAATCCGTGCGCTGGCCAAGGTCGTGGCCAACGGCCACCTGGTGCGTGGCGCCAAGCCGGTGTACTGGTGCTTCGACTGTGGCTCGGCGCTGGCCGAGGCCGAGATCGAATACCAGGAAAAGGAATCGCCGGCGATCGACGTGGCCTACGCCGCGCGCGATGCGCAGGCCATCGGCCAGGCGTTCGGCGTGAGCGTGCCGGCCGATGTGGAAGTGGCCGTGCCGATCTGGACCACCACCCCGTGGACGCTGCCGGCTTCGCTGGCGGTGTCGCTGGGCGCGGAGATCAACTACGTGCTGGCCGAAGGCCCGGCGCACAACGGCAAGCGCCGTTGGCTAGTGCTGGCCGCGGCCCTGGCCGAGCGCGCGCTGCAGCGCTATGGCGTCGAAAACGTGGTGCTGCACGGTGAAACCACCGGTGCCGCGCTGGAGAATCAGCTGCTGGCGCACCCGTTCTACCCGGAGCGCGAGATCCTGATGCTCAACGGCGAGCACGTCTCCGACGAGGACGGTACCGGTGCGGTGCACACCGCCCCCGGCCACGGCCAGGAAGACTTCGTGGTCAGCCAGAAGTACGGCCTGCTGGACAAGTACAACGCCGGCCAGGTGACCCCGATCGACGGCCGTGGTGTGTACCTGGAATCGACCCCGCCGGCCGGTGACGTGGTGCTGGCCGGCCAGCACCTGTGGAAGGCGCAGGAGGCCATCGTCAGCGTGCTGCGCGACAACGGTTCGCTGCTGGCCTTCCACCCGATCCGCCACAGCTACCCGCACTGCTGGCGCCACAAGACGCCGGTGGTGTTCCGCGCCACCCCGCAGTGGTTCATCTCGATGGACAAGGCCAACCTGCGCAACGATGCGCTGGCCGCCATCGATACCGTCGGCTGGTTCCCGACCTGGGGCAAGGCGCGCATCCAGAGCATGGTCGACGGTCGTCCGGACTGGACCATCTCGCGCCAGCGCACCTGGGGTGTGCCGATCGCACTGTTCACCCATCGCCAGACCGGCGAGATCCACCCGCGTTCGGTGGAGCTGATGCAGCAGGTCGCCGACCGCGTCGAGGCTGAGGGCATCGACGTGTGGTATTCGCTGGATGCTGCTGAACTGCTGGGCGCCGAAGCGGCCGACTACGAGAAGGTCACCGACATCCTCGACGTCTGGTTCGACTCGGGCGTGACCCATGAAGGCGTGCTTGCGGCGCGTGGCTTCGGCAAGCCGGCCGACCTGTACCTGGAAGGTTCCGACCAGCACCGCGGCTGGTTCCAGTCCTCGCTGCTGACCGGCGTGGCGATCGACAAGCGCGCGCCGTACAAGCAGTGCCTGACCCACGGCTTCACCGTGGACGAGCACGGCCGCAAGATGTCCAAGTCGCTGGGCAACGGCATCGAGCCGCAGGACATCATGAACAAGCTGGGCGCGGACATCCTGCGCCTGTGGATCGCCTCGGCCGACTACAGCAACGAGATGTCGCTGTCGCAGGAGATCCTCAAGCGCAACGCCGACGCCTACCGTCGCCTGCGCAACACCGCACGCTTCCTGCTCGGCAACCTGGACGGTTTCGATCCGGCCCAGCACCTGCAGCCGCTCGACCAGATGGTCGCGCTGGACCGCTGGATCGTGCATCGCGCGTGGGAGCTGCAGGAGAAGATCAAGGCGGCCTACGACGGCTACAACATGGCCGAGATCGTGCAGCTGCTGCTGAACTTCTGCAGCGTGGACCTGGGCTCGCTGTACCTGGACGTGACCAAGGACCGCCTGTACACGATGCCGACCGATTCGCACGGTCGCCGTTCGGCACAGAGCGCGATGTACCACATCGCCGAAGCGTTCACCCGCTGGGTGGCGCCGATCCTGACCTTCACCGCTGACGAGCTGTGGGGCTATCTGCCGGGCGAGCATGCCGGCCATGTGCTGTTCACCACCTGGTACGACGGCCTGGCGCCGCTGCCGGCCGATGCCCAGCTCAACGCCGCCGACTTCGACCAGCTGCTGGCCGTGCGCGAGCAGGTGGCCAAGGTGCTCGAGCCGATGCGTGCCAACGGCGCGATCGGTGCCGCGCTGGAAGCGGAAATCACCATCGCCGCCAGCGAAGAGCAGGCCGCGAAGTGGCAGCCGCTGGCCGATGAACTGCGTTTCCTGTTCATCAGTGGCGACGTGCAGGTGCGCCCGGCGACCACCGACGAGGTGTTCGTCAGCGCCCAGCCGACCACCAAGGCCAAGTGCGTGCGCTGCTGGCACCACCGCGCCGACGTCGGCAGCAACGCCGACCACCCGGAACTGTGCGGCCGCTGCGTGAGCAACATCACCGGCGCCGGTGAAGTGCGGAGCTGGTTCTGATGGCCGCGCCCCGTCCGCATCCGAACGCCCTGGTCTGGCTGCTGCTGTCGGCCGCCATCATCGGCCTGGACCAGTGGTCCAAGGCCTGGGTGCTGTCGAGCCTGCCGGAGTTCCAGCCAGTGGCGGTCATCGACGGCTTCTGGAACTGGTACCGCACCTACAACACCGGTGCCGCGTTCAGTTTCCTGAGCGATGCCGGTGGCTGGCAGAAACACTTCTTCACCGTGTTGGCGATCGTCATCAGCGGCCTGATGGCCTGGTGGCTGCGTAGCACTGCCCGCGGCAACTGGAAGGCCGCGGTGCCGTACGCGCTGATCATCGGCGGCGCCATCGGCAACGTGATCGACCGCCAGGTGCACGGCCACGTGGTCGACTTCATCCAGTGGTACGTGGGCAGCTACACCTGGCCCTCGTTCAACATCGCCGATTCGGCCATCGTGGTGGGTGCCATCGGCATCGCCCTGTTTGGCCTGTTCGACGGCAAGTCCGCCAAAAAGGCGGATAATGCCAACCCGAAACCGTAAGCCGGCCGCTGCCGGGAGACTGAACTGATGGATGTGCTGCTCGCCAACCCGCGTGGATTCTGTGCCGGCGTCGATCGTGCGATCGAGATCGTCAAGCGCGCGATCGAAACGCTGGGCGCGCCCATCTACGTCCGCCATGAAGTGGTGCACAACCGCTTCGTGGTCGACGACCTGAAGCAGCGCGGTGCGATCTTCGTCGAGGAACTCGATGAAGTGCCGGACAACAACACGGTCATTTTCAGCGCGCATGGCGTGTCCCAGGCCGTGCGCCAGGAGGCCGAGCGTCGTGGCCTGAAGGTGTTCGACGCCACCTGCCCGCTGGTGACCAAGGTCCACTTCGAAGTCGCCCGCCACTGCCGTGCCGGCCGTGACGTGGTGCTGATCGGCCACGCCGGTCACCCGGAAGTGGAGGGCACCATGGGCCAGTGGAACCGCGAAGCCGGCACCGGCCAGATCTATCTGGTCGAGGATGTCGAGCAGGTTGCCACGCTGCACATCAACCAGCCGGAAAACTTCGCCTATACCACCCAGACCACGCTGTCGGTGGACGATACGCGCGGCATCATCGATGCATTGCGTGAGCGCTTCCCGGCGATGCAGGGCCCGAAGAACGACGACATCTGCTACGCCACGCAGAACCGCCAGGACGCCGTGCGCGATCTGGCCAAACGCTGCGACCTGGTGCTGGTGGTCGGCTCGCCGAACAGTTCCAACTCCAACCGCTTGAGCGAGCTGGCCCGTCGTGAGGGCGTGGAGTCGTACCTGATCGACGGCGCGCACGAGATCGACCCGCAGTGGGTGGTTGGCAAGCAGCACATCGGCGTGACTGCAGGTGCCTCGGCGCCGCAGGTGCTGGTTGATGGCGTGCTGGCGCGCCTGGCCGAGCTGGGCGCCAGCGGCGTGGGCGAGCTGGACGGCGAACCGGAATCGATGGTGTTCGCGCTGCCGAAGGAACTGCGCCTGCGCCTGGTCGACTGACCGCGAAGCGCCTCATCCACGCATGGCGTGGATCTACTGAAACTGCTCTGGTGGGTGCAAACCAGCACAAGGTGGGTGCAAACCAGCACAAGGTGGGTGCGAACCTTGGTTCGCACGCTTCTGGGCATGCACAGATGGGCGCGCGCCCATGACCTTTGGCCATGGGGCCCTGCATCGCACAGGCCTAGCATCGGAAGATTCTCCGTTGTTGGAACCTGCCCGATGAAGACCCGAGCCCTGGCCATGTCATTGCTGTTCGCGCTGGCGGCCACGCCCGCGCTGGCGCAGACCTCGCCGCCGGGCGATGCCGCGGCACCCGGTCTGCTGCGCATCGATGTGGACGCGCGCGATCTGGCCCGGCGCATCTTCAAGGTGACCGCCACGGTGCCGGCCAAGCCCGGCCCAATGACCCTGCTGTACCCGCAGTGGATTCCCGGCAACCATTCGCCCACCGGTCCGATCGACAAGCTGGCCGGCCTGCGCGTGACCGCCAACGGCAAGCCGCTGGCCTGGCAGCGCGACCAGTTCAACGTCTATGCGTTCAAGGTGAACGTGCCCGAGGGCGTGAGCGAGATCGTCGCCCACTTCGATTTCCTGTCCTCGCAGGGCGGCAGCCAGGGCCGGGTGGTGATGACCCCGGAAATGCTCAACCTGCAGTGGAACGCCAATTCGCTGTATCCGGCCGGCGTCGATGCGCGCAACCTGCAGGCGCAGGCCAGCGTGACCCTGCCCAAGGGCTGGTCGTTCGCCACTGCCCTGGAAACCGCGCGACGCGACGGTGACACCGTGGTGTTCAAGCCGATCTCGTATGACCATCTGGTCGATTCGCCGTTGTTCGCCGGCGAGCACTACCAGCGCATCGATCTCGACCCGGGTGCGAAGGTGCCGGTGCACCTCAATGTGTTCGCCGACGACGCAAAGTCGCTGAAGCCGACCGACGCGCAGATCACCGTGCATCGTGCGCTGGTGCAGCAGGCCGACAAGCTCTACGGTGCGCGCCACTACAACCACTATGAATTCCTGCTGGCGTTGACCGACCGCCTCGGCGGCATTGGTCTGGAGCATCATCGTTCCAGCGAGAACAGCGCCGACCCGGGGTACTTCACCGAGTGGGACAGCAATGCGTGGATGCGCGACCTGCTGCCGCATGAGTACACCCATTCCTGGAACGGCAAGTACCGTCGCGGCGCGGATCTCGCCACCGCCAACTTCAACACGCCGATGGGCGACAGCCTGCTGTGGGTATACGAAGGCCAGACCCAGTTCTGGGGACAGGTGCTGGCGGCGCGTTCGGGCCTGTGGTCGACCGCGCAGGCGCGCGACATGCTGGCCAATGTGGCCGCGACCTATGATCGTGGCCGCCCCGGACTGGCCTGGCGCCCGCTGCAGGACACCACCAACGACCCGACCATCGCGCAGCGCCGCACGCTGCCTTACCGCAACTACCAGATGAGCGAGGACTACTACTCCGGCGGCCAGATGCTGTGGCTGGAAGTGGAGGGCAAGCTGCGCGAACTGAGTGGTAACCGGCGCAGCCTGGATGATTTCGCGCGCGCCTTCTTCGGGGTCGGCAACGGCGACTGGGACGTCAATCCCTACACCTTCGATGATGTGGTCGCGACCTTGAACGGTATCGCGCGGTACGACTGGGCGACGTTCCTGCGCGGGCGCCTGGATGGCCATGGTTCGTTGACCGGTGGCCTGGAACTGGCGGGCTGGAAGCTGGTTTACCGCGATACCCCGAACGACGCCTACAAGGCGCAGGAAAAGCGCGCCAAGGCCGCGTTGCTGGCGTACTCACTGGGTGCGACCGTGCTCGACAACGGCACGGTCGGTGACGTGATCTGGGACAGTCCGGCGTTCAACGCCGGTCTTGCACCGGGCATGAAGGTGATCGCGGTTGGCGGCCGTGAATACAGCAGCCAGCGCTTGAAGGATGCAGTCGCCGCCGCAGCAAAGGACAAGGCGCCGATCGTGTTGCTGGTGAAGCAGTTCGATCGCATCGAAACGATGAGCATCGCCTACCACGGTGGCCTGCAGTACCCGGTGCTGGAGCGCATCGCCGGCAAGCCTGACCGCCTGGCGGATCTGTGGAAGGCGCGATGAAGCCGCGCGCCCGCGATGGCGTGATCCTGTTGATGGCGATCCTCGCCATCGTGGGCGCATTCCTGCACGGCGATGGGCGTTGGCTGCACTGGCTGGCCAAGCCGGCCACCACGCTGCTGATCGCTGCCATCGTCTGGCGCGTGCATGATCCGGTGCAGCCGTTCTACCGCCGCGCGGTGCTGGCCGGCATGCTGCTCTCGTGCGTGGGTGACATCGCGCTGATGTTGCCAATGGATGCGTTCGTACCGGGGCTGGTCGCATTCCTGCTAGCGCATGTCTGCTACATCATCGCCTTCCGCGGAGGCCTGCGTGCCGGGCGTGGGCTGGTCGGCGCCAGCGTCCTGCTCGGTGCGTTTGCCGTGCTCAACGTGCTGGGCCTGTGGCCACACCTGCCCGCACCGATGCGTATTCCGGTGCTGGCGTACGTGGTGGTGCTGGCATCGATGGCGGTGCTGGCGCTGGCACGGCAGTGGCGCCGCCCGCAGCCTGACGCCATGGAGGCCGCCAGTGCCCGTTGGGCCGCTGCCGGTGCCGTGCTGTTCGTCGCCAGCGATTCACTGTTGGCCTGGGACCGCTTCGCCGGTGGCCTGCCGCTGGCCAGCCTGCTGGTGCTGTCCACGTACTACGCCGCGCAGTACGCCATCGCGCGCTCGGTGAAATAGAAAAAGGGGACGGAGGGGATTAAGTCGCAAACCGCACCAAGGCACATACGACTTAATCCCCTCCGTCCCCTTTTTTGTGTGGCCTACCGGCGGCTCACGCCGCGCAGGGCGCCCTGCGCATCGAACTGCAGGCGCACCGATTCGCGGTCTCCGGCGACTTCGTCCGGCAGCCATACCAGCTTGCCGGCTTTGCGCACGATCACGTAGACGTGGCCGACTTCAGATGCGGGGTTCTGCAGCGCATTGCGCTGTTCCTGCAGCGCCTGCGCCACGCGCGGAACAGCCTCGAAATCGATGCTGGCCAGGGATGTGCTGCTGCGCTGCAGGCTGATGGTCGGCGCAAACTGCTGCGGGTTCACCGGATTGCCCTTGCGCCATTGGCCACGTTCAAAGTGATAGCTGTCGACGTGGCCCGGCTGTTGCGGATCGACCAGATCGAGGTTGATGCGGCCATCGTCGTAGAAGTGGATGCTGTGGAAGACCGTCAGCCGCTGGCCGGCCAGCGCTGGCATCTGCTCCAGTGCCTGACGGGCAGCCAGCAGGTAGTCCGCATCGAACAGGCGGTTGTTGCGCTCGGGCGCTCCAGCGGTGCTCGCGGCGGGGAAGGGCGCCGGGGACGGCACAAGCGATGCGGATTGCTCGCGCGGCGACTGGGACGAGACGGACGCGGACAACCGGTCCGGCTGTACCGAATGCCCCAGCGTTTCGCTGATGGTCTGCAGGGCGCCGCCGGCAACGGCCACGCCCGCCAGAACCAGCAGCAGTACCAGGAACACTGTGCGGGTTGAGGGCGGCTGTTTCATACTCCCTCCAGGCGCACGTTGCTGCGGTCATCCGGGTCGTACAGCAGCGTCACATGCTCGTGCGGGATGTTGGCCAGTTCAATCAGCGGGATGAAGCGGCGCACGCGAGCCTGCTGCACGTTGCCTTCGCGGTCGATGTATTCCAGCTGGAACTCCACCTGCGGCTGTTCGTTGAGGTAGGTGCCGGTCTGACGCACCTTCAACACCCTGGCCTCCACGCCGATGCCGCGATACTTCAGCGCATCGCCGCGGGCATCGGCGTGCAGCAGGCGGCCGAGCAGGCGCAGGCCCAGCGCATAGCCACACAGCACCAGCGGGCACACCAGCAGCGGGTGACCGAACGACAGGAAGGTCCAGCCCAGCCCCTCGCTCTGCAGCTGGTAGGCCCACACATAGGCAGCGGCAACGATGGCGATGCCGAGTGCTGCACCGATGCCGCGCCGCCACAGGCTGGCGACATTCAGTTCGGGCTGGGCACCGTCCAGCACGATGTTGGGGAATGCTCCGGGTGTCCGGCCCAGGCGTGCATCAATGTGCCTGCCGGCCTCGAAGCGATGCAGCTGGGGTTTGCTGTCGACCACCAGCATCTGTTCGCGGACCGGCGTACCGGACAGGTTCTTGAAGGACAACTGCAGTTTCCATTGCGCGAACCCACGTACCTGCACGCCGGTCTGTTCGGCCTGCTCGATCAGCGCACTGCGCGGTTCACCGTCGGCCAGGATCGACTGCACCCGGTGCAGTGCGCGTGGCGGCCCCAGCAACAGGTAGTGCAGGAAGGCGAACAGCAGCATCAGCCACAGGACCATCGACAGTGCGAGCAGCAACAGTGCCAGCCACGGTGCGCTGCGGTCGACCAGCGCTACCGGCCACGAAGTGCCGAAATAGAGAATGCAGGGAAAAGGCAACGCGAAGAACAGCAGGAACGCGCCCCAGAACCAGAGATAGGCTTTCATGGGGGAAGGGGACCGCGGTGGAACAGGGCGCGTAGATTACTACGCTTCAGCGGAACTGCAGGGTAAGCAGGTAGTAGCGGCCGAGCGGATCGTCCAGCCCGGGCATCTGCCCGCCATTGCCGACCAGATAGTTCACCGGTTGCGTGTCCAGCACGTTGTGCACGTCCAGCGCTGCAACGATGCGCGGCCCCAGCCGGCGTGCGAGGTGCAGGTTCCAGCGCAGCTGCCGTGGGTTCATGCAGTGGTTCCGGTCGACCTGCTTCTGCGGGCACTCCGCCCCCGGCAGCCAGGCACGCGTGCGCCCGATCTGGTTGCCGCGTAGCGCGATGTCCCAGTTGCTGTTCTGCCATTGCACGTTCAACACCGCAGCCAGCTCGGGTGTCACATGACCACGCAGGTCCACGGCGGCCTCATGGTCACGGCGGCGAAGCAGTTCCTGCTGCTTCAGCGCATCGAGCGAAAACAACCATTGGCCGTTGCTGCCGCTGTCGATGCGGTACTCGCCACGCAGCACCCAGTTGCGGGAGGTGGTGCGGCCGATGTTGTCGAACGACAGGCGCAGGCTGCCCAGGTGGCCGTCTTCATCCAGTTCCCACGTGCTGCGGTTCCACACTGCATCGCTCGGCTGCAGGGCGAGGATCTCGTTGCGCAGTTCCACGATGTTGTGGGTCAGCGACAGCGAGAATGTGTCGTTGGGCGTCCACGTGGCTGCCAGCGAATGGCTGCGTGATCGCTCGGCCTTCAGTGCATCGTTCTCAACCACGTTGGCCGTGACGCTGCAGCCGCCACCACGCGTGGCGATCGCACATTCCGGAAGGGCACTGGACACCGGAAGCGTGATCGAGCCGAAGTAGCCGGGAGGCCGCCGTTGCTCGAACAGGCTCGGTGCACGATAGCCGCGCCCGCTGGCCAGCAGGAACGACCAGTGCGGCGTCGGGCTCCAGCGCAGCCCGGCACGAGGCGAGAACGCCATGAAGCCGCCGTCGCGGTCCCAGCGTGCAGCCAGGTCCGCGCGCAGCGTGGGGGCCAGCGGCAGGCCCAGCTCGGCGTAGACGCCACTGCTTTGTCGCGACAGGCGGCGTCGCTGCTGTGGCAGGCCCAGCGCAAGGTCGCCCTGACTCAGCAGTGCGTCCGGGCGCGAGGTCCAGCGTTCATGGCGCAGGTCGATGCCGGTGGCCAGCTGCGCATTGCCGCCGGGCATTGCCATCAGCTCACGCTGCACGCCCCACCAGCCCTGCCATTGTGCGGTGCTGCCGCGGTTGCGGATGGACGGAAACAGCGTGTCCGCCTCGGCCGCCGGCGGCGCGTCGAAACCGGGAGTGAACCTGCGCGCCTGCGTTGCTTCAAGCAGGCGTGTCGTGCGCACGGTGCCTGCAGTGGACAAGGTCACGTCGCTGCGCTGCGCGCTGATGCCCGCCTCCCAGCTGCGCCGGCCCTGGTCGCGGCCGATGCCGAAGGTAAGGTCGGCATCGGTGGCGCGGACGCTGGGGCGCACGTTGCCGGCCTCACGCAGCACACTGTTGAAGGTGATTCCGCGCGAGACCACCGCAACGGCGGTCGGGCCCAGATCGAAGCGCTGGCGGTTGTGACTGGCCCGCGCCTCGACATAGGCATAGCGTCCCTCACCACGTTCATGCCGGTAGTGCAGGAAGGCCGACGCGGTATCCGAGGCGGGCTGCAGCGACCGCGGCCGCGCGCTGTCAAACCAGCAGCCATCCTCGCGCCGCTTCAGGGGCGGCTCGCAGCGCCGGGCGGGCACGTACCAGTTGCCGAAGATCGCGCCGATCGGATACAGCGAGGTTTCCGCGTGCCAGTCACGCTGGTCACCGGCGACATGTTCGACACGGTGCAGATCGAGTCCGGCAAACCAGCGGTCCCCGTTGCCACGCGCGCCGCCCGTGGCGGCCTGCAGGCGGTACTGGCCCGCATCGCCGCGGCTGCTCAGGCCGGTCTGCAGCATGGCTTCGGGCCCATCGGCCTGGTCACGCAGGATGATGTTGACCACGCCGGACATGGCGTCGGCCCCATAGATGGCCGAGGCACCACCGCGTACCAGTTCGATGCGGTCGACGAAGCTCAGCGGAATGCCGCCGAGGTCGGTGAGCCCACCCTGTTCCAGCGACACCATCGGATAGCGCGGCAGGCGCCGGCCGTTGACCAGGAACAGCGTCGCCCGCGGGCCCATGCCGTCGAGGCTGGTGGTGGCCGCTGCGCCCACCGGCAGGTACTGCGAATCGCCGCCGCGCGAGGTGCTCATGGCCGGATGGCCGTTCATGCCGGGCAGGTGCCGCAGCAGGTCGAACAGATTGCCGTAGCCGCTGCGCAGGATATCGTCGCGATCGATGGTGGTGACCGGCAGTGTGGTCTGCACCGAAGAGCGCGGCAGCCGGCTGCCGGTGACATGGATGGGCGCCAGTTCCACCTGGTGTGGCGTGTCGGCGGACTTGGGAGCCGGGCGCGGCAGGCGCGGGGCTGCGACCGCTTTCGGCGGCGTGGCAGGGGGCTCGGGATGGACGCGCCGCACGACAAAGGCACCGGATGAAGTGCGCAGGATGTTCACCGGCAGGCCGGCGACCAGCTGCTTCAGGGAGGCCCCGGTATCGCGTTGGTCACGGCTGCCGCCGGTGCGCAGATCATCCAGTTCACGTGCGTCGAACAGCAGGGCGGTGCCACTCTGCCGGGCCCATTGCTGCAGTGCCGGCACCAGTGGGCCAGCGCCCACGTCGATCTCCAGCGTGCCGGCGGGCTCGCCGGCATCGGCCATCGGTAGTGCGGCAACACCCAGTGCAAGGCATAGCAGGGCGCGGAGCAGCCCCCACTGCAGCGCACCCGGACCTGCCTTCACTGCCGGTCTCCTCAGTAGGTGCGGCGCAGTTCCAGCGCGCCATCCGGACGCGTCTGGCCAGCCACGGACCAACCCAGTTCCAGCGCCGACAGCAGCTCCTGTGCATCACCGGCGCGGAAGGTGCCGCTTACCGCCAGGTCGGTGATCTCCGGATCGACGATCACCAGTGGCGTGCGGCCATAACGGTTCATGCGCTCGACCACGATCGACAGGGGCGTGGCATCGAACACCAGTTGCCCGCGCAGCCAGCCTTCAGCGGCTGCGTTGGACGAGAGGGCAGGGCCCGGCTGGATACGGCCGGAGGGCAATACCTGCAGCTGTTGGCCGGGTGCCAGCGTGTGCTGCGCTGCGCCGTTGCTGACTTCCACGGCACCTTCCAGCAGTGCGACCTCGACCAGGCCGTCGCGCAGGCGTTCCACCTGGAAGGTCGTGCCGATGTCGCGGATCGTACTGCCGCCGGCGTGCAGCTGCAGCGCCTTGTTCGACGGTGCGACCTGCAGTTGCAGCCGACCCCGCTCCAGCACCAGATCACGATGACGCCAGCCGAAGCGGGCGCGGAGGGTGGTACCGGCATCCAGCATGGCGACGCTGCCATCGGCCAGCGTCTGCTGCTGTGCCTGGTGCGAATCATTGGCGTAGACCTGTGGCGTCGGGTTGCCGTCGACGGCAACCATCCAGCCGATGCCGATCGCCATGCAGACACCGGCGGCAGCGGCCACACCCGGCAACCAGCGCCGGCGCGGCGGACGCGCCGCCCGTGCCGCGGCGGTGCGCAGCCAGGGGTCAGCCGCAAGCTCCGCACCCTGCTGGAACAGGGTTTCGGCCTGCACCCAGGCTTTGACGTGGGCCGGATCTTCGGCCAGCCAGTCCTCGAACGTTTCGCGTTCGGCCGATGTGCAGTCCGGGGCTTCCAGGCGGGCTACCCAGGCGCTGGCGCGTTCAAACAGCTGTGCATCATCCCTGTGCGGGGTGCCACTCATTGGCCATCCCTGTCGTTGTGCAGCGGATCCGATCCCAACTCCTGACGCAGGCCCTGCAGGGCCCGGGCGATATGTTTTTCCACGGTCTTGGCAGTAATTCCACAATGCCGCGCGATCTGGGTGTAGCTCATGCCGGTGATGCGGTTGAGCAGATAGACCTCGCGTGCGCGTTCGGGCAGCTTGAACAGGGCCTGCCGCAGCAGGGACAGCATCTGCCCTGACTCGGCCTGGCGCAATGGATCGGGCGAGGAACTGGACGGTTCGTCGCTGCCATCGTGTTCGGCCAGCGGCAGATGCGGCCGCGACTGCGGCGAGCGTCCGCGGTCTGCCAGGCGGTTGCGGGCGATACGATACAGCAGCAGGCGCAGTTCGTCCGGGCCCTGTGCGCGATAGCGGATCAGCCGCTCCATGCAGTCCTGCGCGATATCCTCGGCATCCTCAGGCCCGACCCCCCGCGTGCGCAGGAACGCGCACAGCGGTGCGCGCTCTTCGCGTACGAACGCGATGAAGGCATCCGCAGGTGCGGGCGGCTCCGGCGCGCGATGGATCAGGGGAGACGGGGTGGACAGGGCTGGCCTCGACTGTCGGTGGCGAATGCGTCATCGAGTTTTACGCGACGATGACCGGATGGGGAAGAGTGTGCATCGATCGGATTCTCATTGTGAATGTATTCATTTTTCAGGATCCGTTCCACTGGGGGAGATCGCCCCGCTGCGGCGTTGATCGTTCTACCCGCGTGTTGCGGGTGGAGAGAGAGAACGCATGAAGTATTCGAAGTTGAGCCTGGCCCTGGCCGGGCTGATGGGCGTTGGCGCCATCGCGGCAGCTGATGACGTCATGGCAATGAGTTATCACGTGCAGGACGATCGCGTCTTCCTCAGCGGCGGCGTCACCGTCGCCGATGTGGTGGCGCTGCCCGCACTGCTGGCCAAGGCGCAGGCTGAAGGCCGTCCGATCCGCGAAGTCGTGCTGCGAACGTCCAACGGTGGCGCGCTGATTGCCGGCGAGTGGCTGCAGGCGGTGATCCGTACCCAGGGCCTGGACACCATCGTGTCCGGCCACTGCATTTCGTCCTGCTCGATCATGCAGTCCGGTGGCGTCAACCGTTACCTCGGCGGCGATCTGCCGCTGGTCGACTCGGTGCAGATCCATGCCGCCAGCAGTGGTGGCAGGATCACCTATGCGCCGTCGCCGCGCATGACCCAGATCTACACAGGCAACTACGGCGGTGGCATGGATGCGGGCCTGTTGCACAAGGCCATGTATGAAGTGGTGCAGCCCAATGGCCTGCTGGTATTCCGCGACCCGGCGCGTACCACGGGTACGTCGGTTACCTTCGATCCGGATGGCAGTGGGAGCAAGCTGGAGTCATTCCCGGGCCAGGACATCCGCAGCAACAGCATCATCAACACGGCGGGCTATCGCGATCCGGGTGACACCCTTCGTGTCACCAGCAACGTCAGCGGCGACATCAACCCGGGCTACCTGCGCACCGCGCGCCAGCTGCAGGCCTTCGTCGACGACGATTTCGCGCGCTGGAATACCGACTGGGCCAGCACCTACATCAACTATGCGGTGAGCCTGTACAACTTCTCCACGCGGGGGGCGAACGGTATCGGCGCGCAGTCGTTGCAGCAGCTGCTCGCCGACCCCGACCTCCAGGATGAACTGCGCGGGCAGCTGCGGCTGGCCGATCTGGATGCCTCGACCCTGGCCAACTCCGCCGGCGTGATCCGTGTCAGCAATGGCGCCACCTGGCGCACCGCTGAAACCACCGGCGCCGATTTCATTCTGGTGGACAACGGCACCATCGCACTGGAGGGTGGTGCGCTGCGCACCCCCGAGCTGCGGGTGATGCCGGGCAGCATCGTGGTTGGCCACGGTGATATCGCATCGGTCGGCACCGACAGCGATGCGCTGCTGGATGGCACCGGCCCGTCCTACCGCGAAGATGGCTTCAACCGCCTGCGCGTGTTCGGCACGCTGATGCCGCGCGGTGGGGATCTGGTGACCCACGGCTACGTCAACATCATGCCCGGCGGCCAGGTGCTGTTTGATGTTACCGAAGCCGGTGGTACCGGCAGTGGCCGCCTGCGCGTCGGCAGCTTCTACGACGGCGGCACCGAGGAGGGCGCGCTGGTGATCGCGCAGGGCGCACACCTTGCGTTGAATGTGGCCCAGGGCTTCTATGCCGGTGCCTACCGCCGCGATCTGGTGGAAGGGCCGATCTACCAGGGGGGCTTCCAGGATGTCGTGCGGCTGGGGGACGCCGGATACAGTGCCAGCATCACTGCCGGTGAAGTGTTCCGCCCGCGCCACAATTCACTGCTCAGCTTCAACGTGAAGCAGACGGCCGATGGCCTGTGGCTGACCGCCAACCCGGGCTTTGACCAGCTGGGCCTGTTCGCCAATGGCACGTCCGGCGACGGCCTGGGCCGCGCGCTGGCGACCGCCTCCGATCGCCAGGACAAGGGACTGAGATCGCTGCTGGGCGCACTGCAGTTCGCCGACCGCGATGTGATCGCACAACAGGCCGGTGCTCTGCGCGGTGATGCGCACGCCAGCCTGCGACTGGCCGACACCGCGCTGGTGGGCAGCATCGGCAACGTCGTGCAGCAGCACCAGTCGGCCATGCGCAGCGGCGGTGATGCCGATGGCTTGGCCTCGCAGGTGGCGCAGTCGGTCTCCTCCCAGCCGGGCATGCGCCATGGCAGCCTGTTCAACCAGCTGGCGATGCACCTGGTCGAGCCGGCGTCGGGCAGCGTTGCGGGCAGCGCTGATGCTGGACGCAGCCATGGCATCTGGGCGCGTGGTTTCGCCAGCCATGGCCGCCTCGATGCCGACGGTGGCGTGGCCGGCCTGAGCCACACCATCGGTGGCATCGTGGTCGGTGCCGATACCCGCGTGGCCGATGACCGCGTGACCCTGGGCGTCAGCGTGGCTGCGGCGGACATGTCGACCAAGGCCAGCGATGGCTTTGGTTTCACTGGTGACGTGCGTGCGCTGGACGTGGGCGGCTACCTCGATGCGACGTACGCGCGCGGCTATCTGTCGGCGGCCGTGCGCTACACCGATCTGCGCCACGATACGCGTCGCAGCATCAACGGCATCGATGGCCTGCAGCAGCCACTGCGCGCCAAGTACAGCAACGATGCGATCTCCGCACGGGTGGAACATGCGTTCTCCTTCACCACCGCCAAGGGCCTGGTGATCCAGCCGTTGCTGCCGGTGGTGGACTACGCGCGCACCTCGGCCACCCGCTTCAACGAAGGGCAGGGCGCCGGTGCGCTGGTTGGCCGCAGCGGCAGCCTGGAGAGCATCCGCGTGGGTGCGGGCCTGCAGCTGTTCAAGACCTTCGAAGGCAACAACGGCGAGCGCATCACCCCGCGCGCCCGGGTGGTCTGGCAGAAGGAACTGGGCGATTCGCAGGCCCGCTACAGCACCGGCTTCGCCGCGGCACCGGATCTGGTGTTCGGCGCCAGCAGCCAGGCGGTGGGCGAGCAGGTGCTGGCCTGGAACCTGGGTGTGACCAGCCGTGCCAGCGAGCGGCTGTCGATCATGGCCGATTACGTGGGTGAGCGCCGCGACGGGCAGATCCAGAACGGCGTGATGCTGGGCCTGGGCTACAAGTTCTAAGTGGCACCCGGCACCGGCGATGACGGCATCGCCGGTGCCATCCCAACGCGGGTGCTGCTGCGGTAAGGTCGGTCTGCCATTCCACCCAGGCCCGTCCATGCAGATCGCCGTCTTCAGTGCCCGTCCCTACGACCGTCGTTTCCTTGATGAGGCGAACCAGCGCGATGCGGCTGGGGACAGCTTTGCGTTCGTGTACTTCGATGTGGCGCTGGACGTGCACACGGCCGCGCTGGCGCAGGATTGCGCAGCCGTATGCGTGTTCGTCAACGACCGCCTGGATGCGCCGGTGCTGCACGCCCTGCATGCGATGGGCGTGCGGGCCGTACTGCTGCGCTGTGCCGGTTTCAACAATGTGGACCTGGCAGCCGCGAAAGCGCTGGATCTGTTCGTCGCACGCGTACCGGCCTATTCCCCGGAGGCGGTGGCCGAGCATGCGTTGGCGCTGGTGATGACGCTCAACCGGCAGACCCATCGCGCCTACAACCGCGTGCGCGAGGGCAACTTCATGCTCGATGGCCTGCTCGGACGCACCTTGCATGGCCGCACGGTTGGCATTGTGGGTACCGGCAAGATCGGGCTGGCCACCGCGCGCATCTTCAACGGCATGGGCTGCACCGTGCTGGGGCACGATCCTTATCCGTCACCCGCGTTCGGCGGTATCGGCGAAATGGTTGGGCTGGATGAACTGCTGGCGCGTGCCGACATCGTGTCGCTGCATTGCCCGCTGACGCCTGAGACTCATCACCTGATCAATGATGCATCACTGGCCCGGATGAAGCCGGGCGCGATGCTGGTCAACACCTCGCGTGGCGGGCTGGTCGATACCCATGCGGTGATCCGCGCGCTGAAGTCACGCCGGCTGGGTCATCTGGCCATCGACGTGTACGAGCAGGAAAGCGCGCTGTTCTTCCAGGACCTGTCTGGCGAGATCATCGACGACGAGGCCTTCCAGCGCCTGATGACCTTCCCGAATGTGCTGGTGACCGGCCACCAGGGCTTCTTCACCGTGGAGGCGCTGCAGGAGATCTCGGCGATCACGCTGGGGAACCTGCAGGATTTCGTGGCCGGGCGGGTGTGCGCCAACCGGGTAGAGGTGGGCTGAGCCGGATGGATTGACCGCCGGGTCGCCCAGCCCGTAAAATCGCGGGCTCCGCCGGAATAGCTCAGTTGGTAGAGCGGCGCATTCGTAATGCGTAGGTCGCAGGTTCGACTCCTGTTTCCGGCACCAGTTGTAATGAAAAGCCCCGGCCTTGGTTGGGGCTTTTTGTTTTGGCATTTGAAGCAATCACTGGCCTTGTGTCATGAGCGCGAACCCTTATCAGGCTCAAGCGCGCGCACCGGCTGCCGCAGCACGGTCTTCAACCGCGCCGCGTCGATCCTGCGCGGATCGCTCAGGTAGATCTCGTGATGGGGGCCGGCGAAGGCGTAGCCCAGCGAAGGCATCAGTTCGTTGTGCAGATGGGCGAGGGCCGGACCCTCGTCATCGTAGGCGCCTACATGCAGGGTCTGCAGGCAGAGGCCTTCTTCAAGAATTTCATGGCGAAGGCTGGCCGGGACCTCGCCCAGTTTCTTCGCCGACTTGGCGATGGCAGCCTCCAACTGCGCTGGACTGATCCCGTCCGGCGTACGGATCATCACCGTCCACCTCCACTCATCCTTGCGGCGTGCGACAAAGCTCGACGGATCCTCGGCGGTCCACAGGGCTTCCAGCGGTGGCACCACGTAGTCCTGGCCCCCGGCCTTCAGTGCGAACTTCAGTGCATAGCTCACCGCGTACAGCCACTGCACGGCCTGCAGGTAGGCGGGGGCGGTATTCGGATCACCGTGGCCGTCGACCATCAGGTAGGGCAGGGGCGGTACGTCTACCGTCACGAACCGGCCCGCCGGGGGCAGGTACAACGCGCGATCGCGCTTCTTGAAGTCGAACTTGTCCACGGGCCTTCCTCCTGCGCCGAGCATCCCACGCCGGGCACCCGCCAGCACGCCTGAACAGGTTCAGATGACTTTGCCGAACACGGGCGGAGCAGCCGCCATCGCCCGATGCTAGGATGCCGCCCCCGGGTGTTCTGCCCGCCGCGGTTGCGCGGTGCGACAACGTGTCGCAGCCAGAAACGGGCCTTTCCTGCGCTCGATCATTGTCAATGCCTTTCTTAAATGGTGGGTGACGGCCTAAAATTGAAAGGCTGACTCGACCCCACCTCCCTGCCTGTCTTCCGGACCGGTGGGACCGGCTTTGGCCGGAACAGGCAGGACGGGGAACGGCATTCCCTCGCAATTGGATCGACCGATGATTCCGTTGAAAACCCTTGGGCGCTGGTTGCGCCCGGGCCTGCTGCTGTCGTTGCTGGTGATGCTCACCGGCTGCGATGCGGTGGCCATCCTCAGTCCGAAGGGCCAGATCGGCCAGGATGAGAAGACCCTGCTGATCACGGCCACCGTGCTCATGCTGCTGGTCGTCATCCCGGTCATCATCATGACCCTGACCTTCGCGTGGAAGTATCGCGCCTCCAACACCAAGGCCCGCTACGAGCCGAAGTGGTCCCACTCGACGGCGATCGAGGTGGTGGTGTGGTCCATTCCCTGCATGATCGTGCTGGTGCTGGCGGTCCTGACCTGGCGTTCGTCGCACGCGCTGGACCCGTACAAGCCGCTGGAATCGGACGTCAAGCCGGTCACCATCGAGGCGATCTCGCTGGACTGGAAGTGGCTGTTCATCTATCCGGAAGAGAAGGTGGCGGTCGTCAACGAAATCAAGTTCCCGGTCAACACGCCGCTGAACTTCAAGATCACGTCCGATTCGGTGATGAATGCGTTCTTCATCCCGCACCTGGGCAGCATGATCTACTCGATGGCTGCGATGGAGACCAAGCTCCATCTGATCGCCAACGAGACCGGTGAATTCCCGGGCATGTCCTCGCACTACAGCGGCGCGGGCTTCGCCAAGATGCACTTCACCGCCTACTCGGTCACCGATGCCGAATACCGCCAGTGGCTGGACCAGGTCCGCGCCGGCGAGCAGACCCTGGACAAGGCCTCGTTCAAGGCGCTGGGTGAAGCACGCAACGCCGAGTGGTATCCGGTCACCTACTTCGGCAAGACCGAAGAAGGCCTGTTCGACTGGGTCATCGCCAAGCACATGGGCGACAACAAGCATTACGGCATGAAGCACGAACACGCCGGTGCCGCCGCTGCCGATGCCGCCAGCCATGAAGCGCACGAGGGCCATGCCCCCAGTGACGCGCATGATTCCAAGGAATCGGGTGAAAACCTGGATGCCAACGAACACGAACACGCAGGCCACGCCGGCCATGCGGGCTCGGGAGAATGAACATGTTGGGTAAACTCTCAATTGAGTCGATCCCCCACGATCCGATCGTGCTGACCACCCTGGTCGGCGCGGTGCTGGGTGGCCTGGGCGTCATGGCCCTGATCACCAAGTTCAAGCTGTGGGGCTATCTGTGGAAGGAGTGGTTCACTTCGGTGGATCACAAGAAGATCGGCGTGATGTACCTCATCGTCGCCTTCGTCATGCTGCTGCGCGGTTTCTCCGACGCCATCATGATGCGTACCCAGCAGGCGCTCGCCGTCGGCGGGTCCGAGGGTTACCTGCCGCCGCACCACTACGACCAGATCTTCACCGCCCACGGCGTGATCATGATCTTCTTCGTGGCGATGCCGCTGATCACCGGCCTGATGAACCTGGCCGTGCCGCTGCAGATCGGTGCGCGCGACGTCGCGTTCCCGTTCGTCAACTCGCTCAGCTTCTGGCTGTTCGTGTCCGGTGCGGTGCTGATCATGCTGTCGCTGTGGATCGGTGAGTTCGCTGCCACCGGCTGGCTGGCGTTCCCGCCGTTGTCGGGCATCGAATACAGTCCAAGCGTAGGCATGGACTACTACATCTGGGGTCTACAGGTCGCAGGCCTGGGTACCACGCTGAGCGGTATCAACTTCTTCATCACCATCCTGAAGATGCGTACCCCCAGCATGAAGCTGATGCAGATGCCGGTGTTCACCTGGACCGCCCTGGTGACCAACGTGCTGATCGTTGCGGCCTTCCCGGTGCTGACCATCACCCTGGTGCTGCTGACCCTGGACCGTTACCTGGGTACGCACTTCTTCACCAATGACGGTGGCGGCAACGCCATGCTGTACATCAACCTGATCTGGATCTGGGGTCACCCGGAGGTGTACATCCTGGTCCTGCCGGCGTTCGGTGTGTTCTCCGAAGTCATCGCGACCTTCTCGCGCAAGGCGCTGTTCGGCTACAAGGGCATGGTCTACGCCACCGCCTGCATCGGCGTGCTGTCGTTCATCGTGTGGCTGCACCACTTCTTCACCATGGGCTCGGGTGCCAACGTCAATGCCTTCTTCGGCATCACGACGATGATCATCTCGATCCCGACCGGCGTGAAGATCTTCAACTGGCTGTTCACCATGTTCCGCGGTCGCGTGCAGTTCACCACGCCCGTGCTGTGGACCATCGGCTTCATGGTCACCTTCACCATCGGCGGCATGACCGGCGTGATGCTGGCGATCCCGGCCATCGACTTCGTGCTGCACAACAGCCTGTTCCTGATCGCCCACTTCCACAACGTCATCATCGGCGGCGTGGTGTTCGGCATGTTCGCCGGCATCACCTACTGGTGGCCGAAGATGTTCGGCTTCCGCCTCAATGAGTTCTGGGGCAAGTGCGCGTTCTGGTGCTGGTTCATCGGCTTCTACGTGACCTTCATGCCGATGTACGTGCTGGGCTTCATGGGCATGACCCGTCGTCTGCAGAGCACCGTCAACCCGGCCTACGAGCCGCTGCTGCTGGTCGCTGCCGCAGGTGCCTTCATCGTGGGTGCCGGCATCCTGTGCCAGATCATCCAGGTGGCCGTGTCGATCCGCGACCGCAAGAAGACCGCCGACCTGACCGGCGACCCGTGGGATGCCCGTACGCTGGAGTGGGAAACCTCTTCGCCGCCGGCCTTCTACAACTTCGGCAGCCTGCCGGAAGTCACCGAGCTGGACGATTTCTGGGAGCGCAAGCAGCGTGGTGAAGCCTGGCCGAAGCCGGCCAAGTACACCGACATCCACATGCCGCGCAACACCGGCACGGGCGTTGTCATCGGTGCCTTCAGCCTGGTGTTCGGCTTCGCGATGATCTGGCACATCTGGTGGCTGGCCATCGTCGGCTTCGTCGGCATGATCGCCACGTTCATCTACCGCACCTTCGACCAGGACGTGGACTACTGGGTCCCGGCCGCCGAGGTGGAACGCATCGAGAACGAACACCGCAAGCACCTGGAAAACCAGGGCCTGGTGAAGTCGGAGCTGAAGGCATGAGCACCAATACCTCGACCCTGAGCCACGGGCACGCCGCGCAAGCGGCGGCCCATGGCCATGACGACCACGAGCACCACGACACCGGCGGCAACACCGTCTTCGGTTTCTGGGTGTACCTGATGAGCGACTGCCTCATCTTCGCCTCGCTGTTCGCCACCTACGTGGTGCTGGCCGGCGGTACCGATGGTGGCCCGACCGCGAAGGACCTGTTCGAACTGCCGTTCGTGGCATGGGAAACCGCGCTGCTGCTGACCTCCTCGCTGACCTTCGGCCTGGGCATGATTGCCATGCACCGCAAGCAGATGGGCCAGATGTACCTGTGGCTGGGCATCACCTGGCTGCTGGGCTTCGGCTTCATGTGCATGGAAGTGTGGGAGTTCCAGCACCTGATCCATCAGGGCTACGGTCCGGACCGCAGTGCCTTCCTGTCGGCGTTCTTCGCCCTGGTCGGTACCCACGGCCTGCACGTCAGCGCCGGCCTGCTGTGGCTGCTGGTGATGTTCGTGCAGCTGAAGAAGTACGGCCTGACCCCGACCAACAAGACCCGCATGGCGTGCCTGAGCCTGTTCTGGCACTTCCTGGACCTGATCTGGATCGGCGTGTTCTCCGTCGTCTACCTCAATGGAGCCCTGTAATGGCACATGACAACCATGCACACGACCACGGCACCGGCGGCGAAAGCCATGGCACCGTGAAGTCGTACCTGATCGGCTTCGTGCTGGCGGTGGTGCTGACCGTCATCCCGTTCTGGATGGTGATGTCGGGCGACTTCTCGCGCACCGTCAACGGTGTGGTGATCGCGATCACCGCGGTGCTGCAGATGCTGGTCCACCTGGTGTTCTTCCTGCACCTGGACCGCTCTTCGGAAAGCCGCTGGAACGTCAACGCTGCGGCCTTCACCGTGGTGGTGATCGGCATCATCGTGGTCGGTACCCTGTGGGTCATGCACAACATGAACGTGCACATGATGCACTGACGTCCTCGCGACGTTGCCACGCAGAAAGGCCGCCTTCGGGCGGCCTTTTTGTTTGTCTGCGGATATGGGTAGTGCCGGCCGCTGGCCGGCAATCGCGGGAAGCCGGCCGGAGGCCGGCTCTACCCCGCCACCCGGCGCAGGAACTCTTCGGCATCCATAGGCCGGCCCAGGTGATAGCCCTGCAGCTGGTCGCAGCCCAGTTCGCTCAGGTATTCGCGCTGCGCCTGCGTCTCCACGCCTTCGGCCACCACCTGCAGCTGCAGGGTGCGTCCCAGCGCAATGATCGACGACACGATGGCGGCGTCTTCGTCGTTGCGTTCCAGGTCATGCACGAACGCGCGGTCGATCTTCAGTTCGGTGGCCGGCATCCGCTTCAGGTACAGCAGGCTGGAGTAGCCGGTGCCGAAATCGTCGATGGCGATATGCACGCCCATCGCGGTCAGGTCGTTGAGGATCGCCAGGCTGGCGTCGACATCCTTCATCGCCGTGGTCTCGGTGATCTCCAGGGTCAACCGCGCCGGCTCGATCCGGTGCCGCTGCAGCACCTCGCGCACGCTGTCCAGCAGGGCCGGCGAGGAGAACTGCAAGGGCGACAGGTTCACCGCCATCGACCATTCCGTATGCCCGGCCTCGTGCCATGCACGCAGCTGTGCACAGGCACGGTCCAGTACCCAGTCACCGATCGGCAGGATCAGGCCACTGCGCTCGGCGATGGGAATGAACACATCCGGCGCCAGCAGGCCCAGTTCCGGGTGCTGCCAGCGCAGCAGGGCCTCGGCGCCGGTAGCTGGTGCGCCAGCGGCCGGGAACTTCGGCTGGTAGTGCAGCAGCAGCTCGTCACGCGCGATCGCCTTGCGCAGGTCCTGCAGCAGGCGCAGCTGGCGGTTGGCACTGAGCTGCATCGACGGGGTGAAGAAGGTATAGCCGTTCCGGCCGGTTTCCTTGGTGTGGTACATCGCCGCATCGGCGTGCGCCATCAGTTCGCGCTCGTTGCTGGCGTCATCCGGGTACAGGGCGATGCCGAGACTGGCGCTGACCTGCAGTTCGGCGGCATCCAGGGTGAATGGTTCGCCGGCGGCGGCGATGATGCGTTCGGCCACCACCACCGCATCGTCCGGGGTGTCGATGGCCAGCACGATCACGAACTCGTCGCCGCCGAGGCGCGCGAACGTGTCCTGCGGCCGCAGCAGGCCGCCGATGCGCTGTGCCACCGCCACCAGCAGACGGTCGCCGAGCTGGTGGCCATAGGCATCATTGACCGCCTTGAAGCCGTCCAGGTCGCAGAACATCACCGCCACTGCGCGGCCGCGGCGGCGCGCTTTTTCGATGGCCTGCTCGATGCGGTCCTGCAGCAGCATGCGGTTGGGCAGCTGGGTCAGCGGGTCATGCAGGGCGGCCTGGATCAGCTTGTCGTTGGCGTGTGCCAGTGAATCGGCCAGCAACCCGGTACGCACGCGCATCTGCCGATCGAACAGCGAGGCGACCAGGGCGATGCCCAGCGTGGCCACGGTGGTGACGATCACCAGCACTGCCAGCCAGCGCGTGTCGATGCCGCCGCTGCCGACCGCGCCGCAGATGCTGCCTTCGGGGAAGCGTGCGGCGGCCATGCCGGTGTAATGCATGCCGACGATGGCCAGGCCCATCACCAGCGAGGCCAGTGCGCGCAGGCGCATGGTGTGGCGCTGCTCGGTACGCAGGCGGAAGGCGATCCACAGCGCGGCGCCGGCGGCACCGATGGCTACTGCAATGGAGGCGGCGAACCAGCCCGGGTGATAGTCGATACCCGGCTGCATGCGCATCGCGGCCATGCCGAGGTAGTGCATGGTGGCAATGCCCAGGCCCATCAGCACGGCGCCGGCCAGCAGTCGTCGCCAGGGCAGGCTGGGTCGTGACACCAGCCACAGCGCATAGGCCGAAGCGCCGATCGACACTGCAAGCGAATACAGGGTGATGCCGAGGTCGTAGCCGACCGGGATCGGCAGGTCGAAGGCCAGCATGCCGATGAAATGCATCGACCAGATACCCAGGCCCATCGCCGCCGCGCCGCCGGCCAGCCACCAGCGGGCCACGCGGCCCTCGGCCGTGGCCAGGCGGCCGGCCATGTCCAGCGCCGTGTACGAAGCAAGAATGGCCACCAGCAGGGAGATGGCGACCAGGCTCTGACTGTAACTGCCAGTCATGTTGAATCCAGAGGGGGAGGGAGGGGCGCCCGCAAGGCGCACGCCCGCGACAGCTATCGGCGCGGGTGGGCGGGACTTGAGCGGTCGCAGCACCTGCGACCCGGCTCGGCTATCCTGCCACGCCTGTTCCCGTTGCTGGAAATCATCCGATGGCAAAAGCCCGCACCGCCTACGTCTGCAATGAATGCGGCGCCGAATTCAGCAAGTGGCAGGGCCAGTGCACCGAGTGCAACGCCTGGAACTCGCTGTCGGAAATCGTGCTGGAGAGCGCGGCGGCGGCCAAAGCGCCGGCCTCGCGCCGGGCTGGCTGGGCCGGCAAGATCGACCCGCCGAAGATCACCGCCCTGAAGGACGTGGAGCAGACCGAGCATCGCCGTGTCTCGACCGGCATCGGCGAGTTCGATCGCGTGCTGGGCGGGGGGCTGGTCGAGGGCGCGGTGGTACTGGTTGGTGGCGACCCGGGCATCGGCAAGTCGACCCTGCTGCTGCAGGCGGTGGCGAAGATGGCGGCCGAGCTGCCGGTGCTGTACGTCACCGGCGAGGAGTCGCTGGCCCAGGTGGCCGGCCGCGCACACCGGCTGGAATTGCCGCTGGATGGTGTCAATGCGCTGGCCGAGACCGGCGTCGAGTCGATCCTGCAGCATGCGTCCAAGGCCGGCCCGCGGCTGATCGTGGCCGACTCCGTGCAGACCCTGTGGACCGAGAGCCTGACCGCCGCGCCCGGCTCGGTCAGCCAGGTGCGCGAGAGCGCGGCGCGGCTGGTGCGTTTCGCCAAGGAGACCGGCACCGCCGTGTTCCTGGTCGGCCACGTGACCAAGGAGGGCGGTATCGCCGGCCCGCGCGTGCTCGAACACATGGTCGATGCGGTGCTGTACTTCGAAGGCGAGAGCGGCAGCCGCTTCCGCCTGCTGCGCGCGTTCAAGAACCGCTTCGGTGCGGTCAACGAGCTGGGCGTGTTCGCGATGGGCGACAAGGGCCTGAAGGAAGTCTCCAATCCGTCGGCGATCTTCCTGTCCGGTGGCAGTACCCACCAACCCGGCAGCTGCGTGATGGTCACCCGCGAGGGCACCCGGCCGCTGCTGGTTGAAGTGCAGGCGCTGGTGGATGCCTCGCCGCTGTCGAACCCGCGCCGTGTCGCGGTCGGCCTGGAGCAGAACCGCTTGGCCATGCTGCTGGCGGTGCTGCATCGCCACGGCGGCGTGCTGGTCGGCGACCAGGACGTGTTCGTCAATGTCGTCGGCGGCATCCGCGTGCAGGAGACCGCTGCCGACCTGCCGGTGCTGCTGGCGGTGCTGTCCTCGCTGCAGGACCGGCCGCTGGCGGAAAAGACGATTGCGTTTGGCGAGGTTGGCCTGTCCGGCGAGATCCGACCGGTACCCAATGGCGAAGACCGCCTGCGCGAGGCCGCCACCCATGGTTTCAAGCGCGCCATCGTGCCCAAGGCCAATGCTCCCAAGGGCGGCTCGGTGAAGGGCATGGAAGTGATCGCGGTGGAGCGTCTGTCCGAGGCTATCGACGCGGCGTGATCGCGCCGGGCATGGCCCGGCGTCACCACCGCGCACGTGGAATACGGCGGCCGACACGGTAACGGTCAGCCTCCCTGTGCTAGTTTTTCCCGCTCGACGAAGGCGCCCTCTGGCGTCTTTCCGTGCCCAGGAGTAAACGATTACATGCAGGACACCGCGCTCACCGCCCCCAACGCCGAAATCCGTCGCGCCGGGGTCGATCTCAATGGACTGATGACGGTGCTGGGCAAGCACCTCTATTCCACCCCGGTGGTGGCGCTGCGTGAGCTGGTGCAGAACGCGCACGACTCGATCATCCGCCGCCGCATCGAACAGCCCGGCATCGAAGTGCCATCGCGCATCTCGGTGCAGGTCGATGCCGCTGCCGGCGTGCTGCGCATCATCGATACCGGCGCCGGCCTGACCCGCCAGGAGATCCATGACTACCTGGCGACCGTCGGCGTCGGCTACACCCGCGGCCTGCGCCAGGGTGGCGAGGACGATGAGGGCCTGATCGGCATGTTCGGCCTCGGCTTCCTGTCGGCCTTCGTGCTGGCGCGCCGGGTCAGCGTGCGCACCACCTCGTACCAGACGCCGGAACTGGGCCATCTGTACGTGTCCAGCAACGCCGAGCAGTACACCGTCAGCGAAGTGCCGGCACGCGCGGTCGGCACCGAGGTGGAACTGGAGCTGCATCCGGACTTCCTGCCGCTGGCCAACGAGGCGCGCCTGCACGAAGTGCTGGGTCGCTACTGCGCGCTGCTGTCCGAGCCGATCTTCATCGGCGCTGCAGGCGAGGCGCTCAACCCCGAGCCGCCGCCGTGGCGCGGCCAGAGCGATGTGGCCCTGCATCCGGTGCAGGCGCGTCGCCAGGCGCTGCAGTTCGCGGCGCGTTTCGAACATGATTTCGAGCCGATCGTCACCGTGCCGTTGCGCGCTGATGGCAGCAGTGATGCCACCGGCCTGCTGTGGGTGCAGGACGGTGCCACCTACGGCACCAGTGACAACCGCAACCTGTCGGTGTTCGTGCGCGGCATGCTGCTGGACGACGATGCGCGTGACCTGCTGCCGCCGTGGGCGGGCTTCATCGGCGGGGTGATCGAATCCTCGCGGCTCACGCCCACCGCCAGCCGCGAAGACCTGCAGCGCGATGACCAGTACCGCGCCGTGCAGCATGCGTTGCTGGAGGCGCTGATCGACGGCCTGGCCGACGTCGCGCGGCAGCAGCCGGAAGCGTGGCGACGTGTATTGAGCCGCCACAACGAGGCGCTGTTGGGTGCGGCGCTGTGCGATGACCGCCTGTTCGACCTGTTGCTGGAACACGTGCGCGTGCCGACCTCACAGGGCGATCTGCCTGCCAGTGCGCTGCCCGCACGCGGTGCCGTGCATGTGATCCTCGACAACGGTGGCGGCTTCGAGGAAATGCTGTTCCGTGCGATGGGCGTGCCGGTCGCGCATGGTCATCGCTATGCAGTAGTGCCGTTCCTGCGGCGCTGGGCCCAGGCCAAGGGCCTGCGCTTGGTTGAACTGGGCACCGAACAGGGCAACCGTGCGCTGTTCCGCAGCGATGACAGCCTCGACGAGGCGCAGCTGGCATGGCTGCGCGAGCAGCTGGGTGACGGCGAACAATTGCTGCCGGCACGCTTCAGTCCCGAGTCGCTGCCGGTGGTGGTGGTGCCCGACCGCGAAGCCGAGCTGAAGCAGCGCCTGGAAGACGATGAGAACGACAAGCGCGTTTCAATGGCGGCGCTGCGGCTGGCGCGTCAGTTCACCGCGCGCATCGAATCGCGTGCGCCATCGCGGCTGTACCTCAACCTCGACAACCCCGCGGTGCAGGCGCTGCTGCGCGCCCAGCGCGAGGGCCACCCGCAGGCCGAAGCCGCAGCGCGCCTGCTGCGCTCACTGAAAATCATCGTCGCCGCGCAGGGCCGTCCACTGGCCCGCGCGACCGCCACGCCCGGCCCGGATCTCAACGGCGCCTTCACCGATATCGCCGGTGCTCTGCAGCAGATGCTGCGCTGAGCACCGCATCCTCTCATCCAGCCTTCGCTAGAAAGGAGTACTTACCCCATGGACATCTGGAACTGGGTCGAAAAACTGCAGGGTGACCTGCGCCAGGCCGGCCAGGCGCAGAATGCGCACCTGCTGAACCGCCTCGCCGACGAGGTGAGCGAACTGCGTGTCGACCGCGTTGACGCGCTGCTGCCCGAAGCGCGAGCGCTGGGCAAGGCGCTGGACAACCCGTGGGTCGACGTCTACGTCGGCCACTGGGCGCTGCGCAACCGCGTCGGCAACCGCGTCGAAGGCGAGAGCGCGCTGGGCGAAGCCGTGGCGCTGTTCGAGCGTGCGCATCGCGAGGACACCCTGGAGTGCCCGCAGTCGATCTGCGTGACCCAGGATCTTGCCGCCTGCTACGGCAACATCGATGGCCCCGGCTGGGTGCCCGAGCGTATCGAGGTGTGCGATGAAACACTGGGCCGCATCGACCCGAGCTGGGCCTGCTTCCAGTGCCTGAGCTGCGAGAAGGCCGATGCACTGCTTGATGATGGCCGCGGCCAGGAGGCACTGGATTACCTGCAGGTGCAGTCCGACGCGATCGAGGCCTGCGGCAAGGAAGTGTTCGACAGCTTCCCGGAGATGCAGATCAAGATCCTGCTGGGCATGGGCCGCGCCGAAGAAGCGCTGCTGCTGATCGAGAAGCGCGAGGCCGAAGTGGCCGCGTCCGGCGAGTACGAGCCGGCCAACTGCACGGTGCCGCGCCGCCTGTCCAAGGCGTGGGCGCTGGCCCAGCTGGACCGCGACGAAGAGGCCTTGCAGCAGCTGGTGCCGTGGAGCGAGCTGACGCCTACCTACTGGCGGCTGTGGGCGAACACCGCCGCAGCGCTGTGCCGGCGTGATCCCGCACGCAATACCTGGGACCTGGGTACGCGCTTCAACACCATCATCGAACACTTTGCCGAGGTTGGCTCGCACCGCCTGCTGATCGAAGTCGCTGCGCTGAGCCTGGAGCTGGCCCTGCAGCGTGGCGCACGCTGGGTGGCGATGCGCCAGCTGGAACTGGCGCGTACCCATCTGGCACAGCTGCGCCAGGACCGTGGGGCGGCTGCGCTGGTGGCCGGCCTGGCGGCACGCATCGATGCGTTGCCGGATGTGGCGCCGCTGCCGGTGCCAGCCGCTGAACTACTGGTTTGGCTGAACGAGCAGGGAGAGCAGAACCAGTCGCGCGATCCCGAACGTGAGGCGCAGTGGCTGCTGCAGGCACAGGCGCAGCTGCCAGATGACGAGGCGCTGGCCGAGATGGCTGCCTCCGCGCTGAGCGCCTGTGGGGCGCAGACGGAAGCGCGCGCATTGCTGTGGCGCTTCGTGCGCGCACATGCGCAGGATGATGGCCCGGCCGCCTACACGCTGATGCGCTGGCTGACCGAGCAGGGCGACGATGCAGGCCTGCGCCAGTTGGCTGATCTCTATCGTGGCAGCGTGCCGGTGTTCGCGCACTGGTGCGAGGTGCAGCGCGCCCGTCGCGTGTCCGACTGGCCGGCACTGGAGCAGGCCGCGCAGGCGCTGCTGGCGGCCTCGCCGGGCTCGCATGGCGCACGCGGTACGCTGGCGCGGATGTACATGGAAACCGGTCGCTTCAGCGAGGCGCAGGCCTGCTATGCGCAGCTGGTGGAGCTGCTGGAAGAACCCAACGCCGCACACTGGGACCACATGAGCGCGGCCAGCGCGGCACGCGACTGGGATGCGGTGCGCCGCTCGGCGGCGGCGATCGGCATGGAGCTGTCCAGCCAGGACGGCGTGGTCGAGGAGCCGTGGGGCTGGGTGATCATCCGCAGCGAAGAGAACGGCGAGCCGATGGAGTACTACGCGCGCCGCAGTGGCCCGGTCACCGCGCGTATCGTCGAGAACGCACCGGCCAACCGCGCCCAGCAGGTGGGCGACTGGGTGGTGTTCGATGCTGCGCTGGTGCACCCGGCGCCGGAGGAGGAGGAAGCGCGCGAGAATTTCATCCCCACCTATGCGCAGGTGCATGTCCTGGAGCGCGGCGGCTTCGCCCGCAGCTGGCTGATCGACGGCGCGCACCCGGGCGAAGACGCGTGGAATGCCTTTGTCGCAGCGGCCGAGGCGCAGGGCTGGCAGGTGTGGTCGCACAGCCGCCCGGACTACACCGTGACCGATCCGGACGAGGAGGAGGGCACGCTGCCGGGCCTGCTGTTCACCGTCGCCCAGCCGCAGGACCATGCACCGCTGGCGCTGCACCGCTTCCTGCAGCAGGAAACCGCGAAGTGGCCGCATCCGCATTGCTGGCTGCGGCTGGCCGAAGCCTGCGACCAGGATCGCCAGCCGCACCTGGACGTGATCGAGCGTTACGGCTTGTAAGCCTGGTATCGGGTAGTGGGGGGGGCGGGGGGGGCGGGCGGGGGGGGGGGGGGGTGGGGGGGGGGGGGGCGGGCGGCCCGCGCCGGGGGGGACAACCGGGCGCGGCGGCCGGCGGCCCGGCGGCGTCTGTTGGGTGTGCCCCGCCCCGCCCCCGGCACTACCTCAAGGAGAAATACATGCGGAAGACAGGGATGTTCATGATCGCCGGGCTGCTGGCCCCCACCGCGCAGGCCGCACCGGCCTGCCAGGAACCAGTGGCTGTCGCCCGTGCCTTCTACGAGGCAACCACCGGCAATGGCGATCTGCTGGAACCGCCGCCGGCGCTGGTCAGCCCGGCCTTCGGCAAGGCCCTGCGTGGCGAGCGCGCCTGCCAGGTGCGTGAGGAAGGCATCTGCACCATCGATTCGGACCCGTGGCTGGATGCGCAGGATGGCGACATCGAAACCCCGGTGCGTTACAGCTGGAAAGAGGCGTCGGCCACCGCCGGCCAGGTCGAGATGCGCTATTCCGTATGGAAGAAGGCCTACGTGACCCGTCTGCCGATGATGCGCCAGGGCCAAGGCTGCTGGCAGGTGGATGACATCATCACCAACAGCGGTCGCTCGGTACGGAAGATCCTGGCCCAGCCGGTGCCTTGACCGTCTGCGGCATCCATGCAGGGTGCGGTCCTGTTGCCGGCCAGCGGCCGGTACCACCAGGGTGGGTGCCGACCGTTGGCCGGCACACCGCTATCGCGAATGCCCGAACACCAGTTCGATCACGAACTGGCTGCCGAAGAAGGCCAGCAGCAGCAACAGCATTGCCGCCAGCGTCCAGTGCACCGCCTTCATGCCGCGCCAGCCGTAGCGGCGACGGCCGATCAGCAGCACGCCGAACACGATCCACGACAGCACGCTCAGCACGGTCTTGTGCACCAGCTTCTGCGCCAGCAGGTCGTCGACGAACAGCACGCCGGTGACCAGGGTCAAGGTCAGCAGCGCGAAGCCGACGGTGATCACCCGGAACAGCAGCGATTCCAGATCGGCCAGCGGCGGCAGGGCGCGCAGCCACGGCCGGAACTCGCGGCGGCGCAGGGCGCGTTCCTGCAGCCACAGCATGATCGCCAGCAGCGCGGCGATGCTCAGCGTGGCGTAGGCCAGCAGCGCCAGCCAGGCGTGGCTGGCCAGGCGCCAGCCCAGCACCTTGCTCGGTTCGTGGCCGTAGCCGTGGTAGGCCAGCAGCAGTACCGCGGCCAGCGGGAACACCACCACGCCCAGCGCCGACATGCGCCCGCGCGCGCCGACCAGCGAGGTCAGCCAGGCCATGCCCAGGCCGACCAGCGACAGCGCGGCGAAGAAGTGCATGTCCGGCCCGCCGTTGGTGCGCATGGCCACCATCACGTGGTAGCCGCCGTGCAGCAGCATCGCCGGCAGGGCGGGCCACAGCCAGGCGGGGGAGCCGGTGCTTTCATCGCGGCCAAGCGCACGCACCAGCAGGGCGCTGGCGGCCAGGTAGAGCAGGGCGGCGATGAGAACGATTAACATCGTTGCAGTTTCGCATACCCCTGCGGTGGTGGCGACGGCCCTGTGGTCGCAGTCCGGGGAGGGGAGCGGACCCGTTATACTGTCTGCCTTATTGTCCCCCGCTTTCAGACAGGTTGCGCCGCATGTTCGAGTCACTGACCCAGCGCCTTTCCGGCACCATCGAGCGCCTGCGTGGCCGCGGCCGCCTGACCGAGGAGAACATCCGCGAGGCCACCCGTGAGGTCCGCATCGCGCTGCTCGAAGCCGACGTTGCGCTGCCGGTGGTGCAGGCCCTGATCGAACGCATCAAGGTGCGGGCGGTCGGCCAGGAAGTGCTGAAGTCGCTGACCCCGGGCCAGGCCCTGATCAAGGTCGTGCGCGACGAGCTGACCGCGGTGATGGGCGCCGAAGCCAGCGACCTGAACCTCAATGTTCCGGCCCCGGCCATCATCCTGATGGCGGGCCTGCAGGGCGCCGGCAAGACCACCACCGTGGGCAAGCTGGCCAAGCACCTGAAGGAAAAGCGCAAGAAGAAGGTGATGGTGGTCTCGGCCGACGTCTACCGTCCGGCCGCGATCGAGCAGCTGAAGACCCTGGCCGAGCAGGTCGGCGTGCTGTTCTTCCCGTCCAGCGCCGACCAGAAGCCGGAAGCCATCGTCCGCGCCGCCATCGACGATGCGCGCAAGTCGTTCGTCGACGTGCTGCTGGTCGATACCGCCGGCCGCCTGGCCATCGACGAAGCAATGATGGCCGAGATCAAGGCCCTGCACGCGGCGGTGAATCCGGCCGAAACCCTGTTCGTGGTCGACGCCATGACCGGCCAGGACGCGGCCAACACCGCCAAGGCCTTCGGCGACGCCCTGCCGCTGACCGGCGTGGTGCTGACCAAGACCGACGGTGACGCCCGTGGCGGTGCCGCGCTGAGCGTGCGCTACATCACCGGCAAGCCGATCAAGTTCGTCGGTGTCAGCGAGAAGCCGGAAGGCCTGGACGTATTCCACCCGGATCGTATCGCCAGCCGCATCCTCGACATGGGCGACGTGCTGTCGCTGGTCGAGCAGGTCGAGCAGCAGGTCGACAAGGACAAGGCCGCCAAGCTGGCCGAGAAGGTCGCCAAGGGCAAGAAGTTCGACCTGAACGACATGCGTGACCAGCTGGAGCAGATGCAGAACATGGGCGGCATCGGTGGCCTGATGGACAAGCTGCCGGGCCTGGGCAACATCCCCGACCATCTGAAGCAGCAGGTCAGCCAGGGCAAGGAAGTGCCGCGCATGATCGCCATCATCAGCTCGATGACCAAGAAGGAACGGCGCAACCCGAACCTGCTCAACGGCTCGCGCCGCGCGCGCATCGCCAAGGGCTCGGGCGTGACCCCGGCCGACGTCAACAAGCTGATGAAGCAGTACATGCAGATGGAAAAGATGATGAGCAAGATGGCCGGCGGCGGCATGAAGGGCATGTTGCGCAGCATGAAGGGCATGATGGGCGCCATGGGCGGCCGCGGCATGCCGTTCCGTTGATGCGTTGAACACCGGCTTTTTTTGTAGAGTCGAGCCATGCTCGACTGCTTTTCTGCCGGTGCCCCGGTCGAGGTAGAGTCGAGCAAGCTCGACTCTACCCCCGTCCTGCGCGCACCATGGGGGCCTGTCCGAAACGATGGGCCGTCATGCAGAGTTCCGCTGTATCTTCCCGCGTCGAGGCGTTCTGCCGGCGCTTTGGCGTATCCGTTCCGATCCTGCTGGCCCCGATGGCCGGCGCCTGCCCGGTGCCGTTGTCGGCTGCGCTGGCCAATGCCGGCAGCATGGGGGCGATGGGCGCAGTGCTGTCGTCATCGGTCGATATCGGCCACTGGATGGATGACTTCCGCGCTGCCTCGACGGGCCCCGCACAGGTGAACCTGTGGGTGCCGGACCCGGCACCGACCCGTGATGTCGCCGCTGAAGCCGCCAGCCGCGCCTTCCTCGCGCAGTGGGGGCCGGACGTGCCGGCCAGCGCCGCCGATGCCACGCCCGCCGACTTCGAAGAACAGTTCGCCGCACTGCTGGCGGCGCGCCCGGCGGTGGCCTCGACCATCATGGGCGTGCTGCTGCCGCGCCACGTACAGCAGTTGAAGGATGCCGGCATTGCCTGGATCGCCTGTGCGACCACCTTGTCCGAAGCGCGTGCGGCACAGGACGCCGGTGCCGACGCGGTGGTCGCACAGGGCGTGGAGGCCGGTGGCCATCGCGGTGCGTTCGATCCGGCGATGGCCGAGCGTCAGTTGGTCGGCCTGTTTGCGTTGTTGCCACGCCTGGCCGATCACCTGCAGATTCCGGTGATCGCCGCCGGCGGTATCGCCGACGGCCGTGGCATTGCTGCCGCACTCACCCTGGGGGCCAGTGCCGTGCAGATCGGCACTGCCTTCCTGCGCACGCCCGAAGCGGCGATTGCTTCGGCGTGGGCCGATGGATTGGCGGCCAGCGAACCCGAAGATACCTGGCCGACCCGTGCCTTCAGCGGCCGCCTGGGCCGTGGCCTGGCGACCCCCTATGTGCGCGCCGCCGCTGCGGAAGGCGCACCGGCGCCACGCCCGTACCCGGTGCAGCGCGGCCTGACCGCGCCGATGCGCAGGCAGGCCGTGCAGGAAAATCGTCTGGCGGCGATGCAGGCCTGGGCCGGGCAGTCGGCGTGGATGGCCCCGGCACAGCCGGCCGCCGACGTATTGCGCGGCATGTGGGAACAGGCGCAGGCGCTGCTGCGATGACCGTGACCTGCAACGGCCAACCGGTGCAGGTGGAGGATCTGCTGCCTGCGCTGGTCAACTATGGCCACTTCACCTCGCTGCAGGTGCGCGGTCACGCCGTGCAGGGACTGGACCTGCATCTGGCGCGGCTGTCGCAGGCCACGCGCGAACTGTTCGGCAGCGAGCTGGATGCCGCGCAGGTGCAGGCGTGGATGGCGCACGCCCTGCAGCAGGCCGGCCTGGCCGATGCGTCGCTGCGGGTGACGGTGTACTCGCGCCGCTTCGATTTCCGCAATCCGCTGGCGGCCGTACCGGTGGACGTGCTGGTGGCGGTGTCCGCGCCGGTGGCGCTGACCGCACCGAAGCGGGTGCGCAGCGTGATGTGGCAGCGCGAGCTGCCGCAGATCAAGCACGTCGGCACCTTCGGCCTGTTTGCCGAGCGCCGTGCGGCGATGGCGGAAGGGTTCGACGATGTGCTGTTCGTTACCGCCGATGGCGAGATGAGTGAAGGCAGCACCTGGAACCTGGCCGTGCACGATGGTGAGCGCCTGCTCTGGCCACAGGCGCCGGCCCTGCGCGGTACTGCCGAGACGTTGTTGAAGCAGCATTGGCCGGGGGCACAGCTGACGCGGCCGTTGGCATTGGCTGAACTGGATAGCGTGAAGGCCGCTTTTGCCTGCAACGCCAGCGGCCTATGGGCGCTGGACGCCATCGACGGGCATGTCCTGCCGGGTTCGCAGGCACTGGCTGAACAGGGCAGGGCAGTGCTGGCGGGCGTGCCGTGGCAACCGCTTTCCTGAACGAGGCGCGCGGGCTGCCGGTCCTTCGGCATGACGCGGCGCTACCTTGAAGCGTTGTAGCGGGTAGCGCCGGGCCATGCCCGGCTGATGCTTCCGCAGCGAACAACACTCAGGAGTTCCAATCAGATATGGGCACGGTCACCGAGCAGCATCGCGCGGTAGCGATGCACGCAATCAAGATCATGGGCGGTGAGGGGCGGCCCATGGTCCAGGCCTTTCACGATGATCATCGCCAGCGTTCGGTCGATATCCTCACGACGTTCAGCTCTCCGGAAACAGGGCTGAAGTCCATCTCCTCCATCGGCCTGTCGGATTTTGTTTTACGTCATGCGGAGGGTCACGAACTGGAAACCCGCGTCGAGCTGTGCACGTGTGCAGAACAGGACGCGCTGCATTTGGACAACGTCGTCGCCTCGACGGCTTTCGCGATTATGCGTGATCGTACGGCGGTGCGGCCTGGTAGCGTGATTCCGGACATCCTGCAGGACTACTTCCCATCGACCCGGATGCCGCACGTCTATCTGGTGCCGCCCTTCTTCTGGAATGACGCCAGGTTCCCGGGACTGCAGTTCCCGCCGGTGGCAATCAACTGGCTGCAGTGCATCGCCATCCACGAATCCGAGCGACAACTTGTCGAGCGGATTGGCAGCGAAGTATTTGATGACCTGCTGCAGCAGCAGGAGATGGACGTGCTGGACATGCATCGGGAGCCTGTCACTGGAGCACTCTGACGTTATTGCCTTGGGGACGTCGGCGTGGTCAGCCGGAGATTCATCACGTTGCTGAACGAAGACCGCCGGGCATGGCCCGGCGCTACCGTGAAGGTAGGCCACCCTTGGGGTTGGCTCGGCCGGGCTCTGCCGCTATAATCGCCCGCTTACCTCGCCATCCTGGCGACTGGGCAATAGGAAAAAACACCATGGTCAAGATTCGACTGACCCGCGGCGGCGCCAAGAAGCGTCCGTTCTACCACATCATCGTCACCGACGTGCGCAGCGCGCGCGACGGCCGCAACATCGAGCGCGTTGGCTTCTACAACCCGGTCGCCCAGGGCGCCGAGAAGCGCATCGAGCTGGACCTGGCCCGCGTTGACCATTGGGTCAAGAACGGCGCCCAGCCGACCGACAAGGTCCGCAACCTGATCAAGGAAGCGACCAAGTCCCAGGCCGCTGCGGCCTGATCCTGACGGGCCACGCTTCGGCGTGGCCCTCTTGGTTGAAGCAGATGAAAGATATCGAGCGCCGCATCCTGCTGGGCAGGGTTGTCGGCGCTTTTGGTGTGCGCGGCGAGATCAAGCTCGAGTCCTGGACCGAGCCACGTTCCGCCATTTTCCGTTACCAGCCGTGGATCGTGCGCAGCCCGTCCGGCGTGGAAACCACGATTGAAGGTGTACGCGGCCGCGACAGCGGCAAGCACCTGGTCGCCCGTTTCCCCGGCGTCGAGGACCGCGATACCGTTGAAGCGATGCACGGCACCGAGATCTACGTGGCCCGCAGTGCATTGCCGCCGCCGAAGCCCGATGAGTATTACTGGGTGGACCTGGAAGGCCTGGACGTGAGGACCACCGAGGGCGTTGCCCTGGGCCAGGTCTCGCACCTGTTCAGCACCGGCGCCAACGACGTGGTGGTGGTCCGTGGTGACCGCGAGCGGATGATTCCGTTCGTGCAGCCGGACTTCGTCAAGTCGGTCGACTTCGAGGCCAACCTGGTCGTGGTCGACTGGGATCCCGAGTTCTGAGTGTGAGCATGCGTTTCGACGTCATCACCCTGTTCCCCGAGTTCCTCGCCCAGTCCGCTGGACTGGGCGTGGTCGGGCGCGCGCAGGAGAAGGGCCTGTTCAGCCTGCATGGCTGGAATCCCCGTGATTACGCCGAAGGCAACTACCGCCGGGTGGACGACCGTCCGTTCGGTGGTGGCCCCGGCATGGTGATGCTGATCGAGCCACTGCAGGCCTGCCTGCAGGCGATCCGTGATGCTGATCCGACCCCGACGCGGGTGATCTACCTCAGCCCGCAGGGGGCGCCGTTGACCCAGGCCAAGGTGCGGGAACTGGCGGCACTGCCGCGCATGGTCCTGCTCTGTGGCCGCTACGAGGGCATCGACGAGCGTTTCCTGGAGGCCAATGTCGACGAGGAGATTTCCCTCGGCGACTACGTGCTGTCCGGTGGCGAGCTGGGCGCGGCGGTGATCATCGACGCCGTGGCCCGCCTGCAGGACGGTGCCCTGAACGACGCGGAATCGGCGGCGCAGGACAGCTTCGAGGGCGACCTCGGCCTGCTCGACTGCCCGCATTACAGCCAGCCGGCCCAGCACCCGCTGGGTGACGTGCCGGACGTGCTGCGTTCGGGCAACCACGCGGCCATCGCGGCCTGGCGCCGCCAGCAGTCGCTGGTCCGTACCGCCCAGCGGCGCCCGGACCTGCTGGATGAACAGGCGCTGGGCAAGGCCGACCGCAAGCTGCTGGAGCAGGCCCGTCAGGCCCAGAAACACAAGGCCAGCCCCTAGCGCAGGGCTGGCGTTATCGGCTATCATGGCCAATTCCCGTCGGCCCCGGCCGGCGTGCGCAGTACCCAAAACAAACGTGCAGCACAGTCCGGTGACTGCATGAGCCTACGTTGTCGATACGACACGCCCACCCGAACAAGAATCGGTGTAACCCATGAGCAAGCTGAACAAGTCCATCGTCGCGGAATTCGAATCCGCCCAGATCACCCGTGAACTGCCGAAGTTCAGCCAGGGCGACACCGTTGTCGTCAACGTGAAGGTGAAGGAAGGCAGCCGCGAGCGCGTGCAGGCCTACGAAGGCGTTGTCATCGCCACCAAGAACGCCGGCCTGAACTCCTCGTTCACCGTCCGCAAGATCTCGCACGGCTACGGCGTCGAGCGCGTTTTCCAGACCCACAGCGCCATCATCGACTCGGTCGAAGTGAAGCGTCGTGGTAAGGTCCGCGCCGGCAAGCTGTACTACCTGCGTGGCCTGGAAGGCAAGGCTGCCCGCATCAAGGAAGACCTGGCTGCCGCTGCTGCCGCCAAGGCTGCCCGTCTGGCCGAAAAGGCCTGATAAACAACTTCGGTTGTTGCCGCGACGGCCACCTTCGGGTGGCCGTTTGCGTTTCCGGCATCGCATCGGCCACGATCAGGGGATGAACGACATCAATCCGCGCTATCCCGCCGTGATCCAGTCGGCGCTGCGCTTCCTCGACGGCAAGGGGCTGGCGCGCGTGCAGTCGGCACCGCTGCTGCATCGCCTTCTGTGGCGCATGGGCATCGCACTGCCACCGCCGATCCTGGCCGGCTTCGGCACCAATGCGCTGGTGCAGGGCCTGCTGTTCGGGCTGTTCTGGACCGCGCTGATGTGGCTGATGCTGTGGCAGGGCAGTGAGCGCCCGCTGGCCCTGCTGCTGGCGGCCGGCCTGGTGGCCGGTGCGCTGTTCGGCATTGTGATGGCGGCGCTGATGCGTTCGCTGCGCCGCCACCGCAAGCTGCCGGACTGGCAGCAGTTCCGGGCGCGGCAAGCGGACTGAGCCGATGGCGCACTGCGCCGTGACCGTTGGGGACAGGCCGCGCTAGGCTGCGGTTTCATCCCGATGGACGTGCCGTGCGATGCCTGCCAAGCGAACCGCACCTTCCGCCGCGCCTGCGCTGTTGTCAGGCGGCAACCCGCAGATCGCCAAGGGCGAAGGCGATGCGCCGGTGCAGGCCTATATCGCGGCGATGCCGGACTGGAAGCGGCCGATCGGAGCACAGCTGGACGCGCTGATCGAACAGGCTGTACCCGGTGTGCACAAGGCAGTGAAGTGGAATTCGCCGATGTATGCGGTTGCGCCGGGCGAAGGCTGGTTTCTCAGCTTCCACTGCTTCACCCGCTACATCAAGGTGGCGTTCTTCCGCGGCGCTGCGCTGAAGCCGGTGCCGCCGGAGCCGTCGAAGAGTGCCGATACGCGCTACCTGCACATCCAGCAGGAGGGTGCGTTGGATGAGGCGCAGTTCCTCGACTGGGTGCGCCAGGCCGCGGCTTTGCCCGGCGAGCGCATGTAAGTGCATCGTTCCGATCTCCCTGCCGACGAGAACCGCTGATGGCCACGCACGCGCCGAACCCTGCCGATGCCGGAACCCCGGCCGCTGAACTGATCGATGCACGCATCGCCGAGCTGGGCGACTGGCGTGGCGAGGCGCTGGCACGCGTGCGTGCCTTGATCCATGAGGCGCTGCCGGACGTGCAGGAAACCTGGAAGTGGCGCGGTACACCAGTGTGGGAGCACAACGGCATCCTGTGCACCGGCGAAACCTACAAACAGGCGGTGAAGCTGACCTTTGCCAACGGTGCGGCGTTGGCCGATCCGAAGGGCCTGTTCAACGCCAGCCTGGACGGCAACACGCGACGTGCGATCGACATCCATGAAGGCGCGATGCCGGATGCCGCGGCGTTGAAGGCACTGCTGCGCGCGGCGGCCACGTTCAACGCTGCCAAAAAGAAGAAACGGTAGAGCCGGCCGCTGGCCGGCTGTTGCGCGATGCTTCCGGAGGGGCTTGAGGTTGCCGGCCAGCGGCCGGCACTACCGCAGTGGCGCGGCATCCGGGTCGGCCACCGGCGACGGCGGGCAGGCCGGAATCTCCGACGGCGTGGCCAGTTCTTCGGCGTGCGAGGGCTTGCCCATCATCTTCGCCTTGCGCCAGCCGCCCCAGCGGTAATAGGCCAGCGACAGCAGCATCGACACCAGCGAGCTGACCGGGAAGCTCCACCAGATCGCGTCGGCGCCCCAGTACGGCTGCAGCAGTTCGGCGAACGGCACGCGTACGCCCCACAGCGAACCGGCCAGGATCAGCAGCGGCGGAATCACTGCGCCGGTGGAGCGAACCACGCCGGAGATCACGAAGCTGACGCCGAAGAACAGGAACGAGCCGATCACCACGTGGTTGAGGTGGCGGGCGATGTCCAGCGCCTGGCTGGCCGGCGGCAGGAACAGTGCCAGCAGCTGGCGATCGAACACCACCAGCGGCAGGATCAGCGCGCCGGTCAACAGGAAGTTGAACAGCACGCCCTGGCGCGCGGTGCCGCGCACGCGATCCCAGCGCTGCGCACCGACGTTCTGTGCCGCCATCGAAGAACACGCCGCACCGATCGCCATCGCCGGCATCTGCAGGTAGTTCCACAGCTGCAGGGCAGCGCCGTAACCGGCGCCGGTGTCGGTGCCGTACTGGTTGACCATGGTCATCAGCAGGATCACCGACAGCGAGATCAGCACCATCTGCAGGCCCATCGGCACGCCCTTGATGACCAGCGCCTTGAGGATGGTCAGGTCGAGCTTGAACAGGCGCATGTCGGCGCGGCCCAGCCACAGGGTGTGGCGCTTGTGCCGCATGTACAGCAGCAGGCCGGCCAGCGACAGCGTCTGCGCGACCAGCGTGGCCCAGGCCGAACCGGCAATGCCCAGCGCCGGGAACGGCCCCATGCCGAAGATCAGCACCGGGTTCAGCACGATGTCCAGCGCCACCGACACCATCAGGAAACGGAACGGCGTGCGTGAATCACCGGCACCGCGCAGCGCGGCGGTGAGGAAGGCGAACGCGTACAGCGTCGGCATCGCCAGGAAGATGATCTGCAGGTAGGCCTCGGCCAGCGGCAGCGAGGCGGCCGGCGTGCCCATCGCCGCCAGCAGCGGATGGGCCATGAACCAGCCGGCGATGGCGATGATCACCGACAGGCCGATGAAGAAGGTGGCGCTGGTACCGACCACGCGCCGTGCCTGCGCGATGTCGCGCGCACCGATCGCCTGGCCGATCAGGATGGTCGAGGCCATGCCGAAGCCGAACACCGAGCCGATCAGGAAGAACATGATGTTGTTGGCGTTCGCGGTGGCGGTCAATGCCGCCTCGCCGAGGAAGCGCCCCACCCAGACCGCATTCACCGAACCGTTCAGCGACTGCGCGATGTTGCCCGCCAGGATCGGCAGGGAGAACAGCAGAAGGTTGCGGCCGATCGGGCCGGAGGTCAGGTCAAGCGGCGCTTTGGCCATGGAGTGGTGATCGATTCCCGGGAGGCGCACACTAGCACCAAGCCGGTTTGCAGGATGTGGCAATGCATCAACGACTGCAGGTGAAATGGAGCCTGGCGATGGCCTTGATCGGCACCGCACTGGCCGCATGTTCGACAGGTGACCGGCTGGGCGATACCCAGGTGCGGCCGACCGACCGACCCGAGTGCCTGGTCGGCAGCCAGCGCCAGGACCTGTCCGCTGGTGTACCCACGTTGATTGGGGGCAGCGGCTGCCGCACCGACCCCGACCATCCGCGTCCTCTGAACAAGCCACCGGAGTAGTCCGCACCGATGCCTGAGCTTTCCCCGTTGTCGCCCAGTGTCCGCCTGGACATCTGGTTGTGGGCGGCCCGTTTCTTCAAGACCCGCAGCCTGGCCAAGCAGGCCATCGAGACCGGCAAGGTCAGCGTGGCCGGGCAGCGCCCGAAGTCCTCGCGCGCGGTGCGCGTGGGTGAGCAGCTGCAGGTCGACCGCGGCGAGGAGCATTTCGAGATCCAGGTGCTGGGCCTGAGCGACCAGCGCGGGCCGGCGCCAACGGCACAGCAGCTGTACGCCGAGAGCGAGGCTTCGAAGGCGCGCCGTGCCGAACAGCGTGCACTGCGCATTGCCGCACGCGATGGTTTCCAGCCGCCGGAACACAAGCCGGACAAGCGCGCGCGGCGTTTGATCCGGGCCTTGGGTGACATCGACGCGCTCTAGCGAAATCCTGATTCCAACGGATTGTTCCTATCGCGGTGCGAAACAAGGCGCCGGTCACGGCGCGTTCGGATTGCGCTGGGCAGGCTGTTTTTTCACCTATCGGAGGCCTGCCCATGCGTCGTCTGCTGTTATGCCTGTCCCTGCTTGCTGCTGCGCCACTGCACGCTGCCGACATCACCTTCTGGGACGTTCCGCAACGCGGTGGCAACAGCATGAACATGTCGCCTCCGGACCGGAAATACTTCGAGGCGCTGCGTGCGACCGGTGCGACCTGGGTGCGGCTGGTGCCGGACAAGTGGAAGGGGCAGGGCGGTCGTGACTTCCTGATCGGCAACGCCGATGACTATCGCGGACTGGTTCCGGCCGACCTGGCCACGCTGCGGCGGGTGCTGGATGACGCCGATGCGGCCGGGCTGAAAGTGGTGCTGACGCCGCTGTCGCTGCCGTTGCTGCGCTGGAAGCAGCACAACGGCGATGTGGTCGACCAGCGCCTGTGGCAGTCCTTCGACAACCATGTGCCGGCCCGTCGCTTCTGGCATGACCTGGCCACGGCGCTGAAGGGTCATCCTGCCTTGGCCGCCTACAACCTCATCAATGAGCCGGTGCCCGAGTACGGTGCAGGCCTGGCCGAGCATGCGTCCACTGAGGCGATGCAGCGGTGGTATGCCGGTGTGCAGGACGGCCCACGCGATCTGCGCCGCTTCTACTCGGAGCTGATCGCCAGCATCCGCGAGGTCGACACCGCGATGCCGCTGATGCTGGATGCGGGCTGGTATGCCGCCGCCGACGGTTTCAACTACTGGCCGGCACCGCTGGCGGATTCGAAGCTGCTGTACAGCGTGCACATGTACGAGCCGTATGCAGCAACCAGTGCACCGAACCAGACGCGTGCCAAACCCTGGCGCTATCCGGCGCAGGTGCCGTTCGGTGCAGGCAGCGAGCATTGGGATGCGGCGCGTGTACGCCGTTACCTGCAGCAGCCGATGACGTGGGCCGCCTCGCATGGCGTCGGTGCCAACCGCATGGTGGTGGCCGAATTCGGCTGCATGCGGCGGTGGCCGGACTGCAGCCGCTACCTGCAGGATGTGCTGCAGGTGCTGGAGCAGGACAAGGTGCACTGGGCCTTCTACGCCTTCCGCGAGGATGGCTGGGACGGCATGGACTACGAACTGGGCGACAAGCCGCTGCCGTGGTCGTACTGGCAGGCGCAGGAAAAGGGCGGCCATGTCGAGCCGCCGCGCTCGATGCAGGCGCCCTTGTTCGCACCGATCCTGCAGCGTTTGAAGGCGGGCAACCGGTAAGCCGCCGGGCCTGGCCCGGCGCTACTCATGGCGATGCCGGTAGCGCCGGCCCATGTCCGGCCAGGCTTTCCCTCAGCGCTTGCCGCCGAGCAGATTGCCGCCCAGCTTGAGCAGATCGCCCACGCCCAGCTGACCATCACCATCCTGGTCCAGCAGGCTGCCGAGCAGGCCACCGGCAAGACCGCCCTGCTGCTGCACCTGCTGCTTTTCCTGGCCGAGGGCCTGGCTGAGCGAGCCGGCATCGGCCTGGCCGCCGCCGAGGCGCTGGGCGAGGAAGGCCATCACGATCGGCGCGAGGATCTGCAGCAGCTGGCTGGTGCGGCCGCTGTCGAGCTGGGTGGCCTGGGCCAGGCCGGTTTCCACCTTCTGCTGGCTGCCGCCGAAGATGTGGCCGAGGATGCCGGCACCGTCGCTGGCGGCACCACCGCCACCACCACCCAGTACCGAGCCGAGCACGCTGCCCAGGTCCAGGCCGCTGTGGTTGTTCTGCAAGGCGCCGAGCAGCGCCTGCGCGCCCTGCGGCTGCGAGGCGTTGTTGCCCAGCGCGCCCATCAGCACCGGCAGCGCGGCACTGATCGCGCCGGAAGCCTGGGTATCGCTGATGCCGAGCTGCTGCGACACCTGCTGCAGCGGGGCGCCCTGCAATTTGGCGAGAAGTTCGTCGGTCAGGCTCATCTGCGGAATCCTTGATTGGGGTTGGGCGTGCAGAAGGTACGACGCGGACCGTTAAAACGGCGACGCCGCCTCACGGGGAGGCGGCGTGCCGTTCACGGGGGAGGGCGATCAGAGCTCGATGTCTTCGGCGCCCGGGGTGGCGGTGGGGAAGTCCGCTTCCGGCTGCGCCGGCTTGAACGGATCCGACGGCTGGCTGGCCAGCGCCTTCAGCGCCGCGGCAACACCGGCACCGTAGGCCGGGTCGGCCTTGCTGCAGTTGTCGATGTGGCGCTGCTTGATGAAGTCCGGCGCATCGCCCAGGGCGCGGGCGGTGTTGGCGAACAGGCGGTCCTTCTGTGCCTGGTTGTAGCTGCGGAACAGGGCGCCGGGCTGGCTGAAGTAGTCGGCGTCGTCCTCACGGAAATTCCAGAAGTCGGCGTCGCCACGGATCTTCATCGGCGGCTCGCGGTACTGCGGCTGCTCCTGCCACTGGCCGTAGCTGTTCGGCTCGTAGTGCGGCAGGCCGCCGTAGTTGCCGTCTACGCGCATCGCACCATCGCGGTGGTTGCTGTGCACCGGGCAGCGCGCGGCGTTCACCGGAATCTGGTGATGGTTCACGCCCAGGCGGTAGCGCTGCGCATCGGAATAGGCGAACAGGCGCGCCTGCAGCATCTTGTCCGGCGACGGGCCGATGCCCGGCACCAGGTTGCTCGGCGCGAACGCCGACTGCTCCACGTCCTGGTACCAGTTGACCGGATTGCGGTTCAGTTCGAACTGGCCCACTTCGATCAGCGGGTAGTCGCTCTTCGGCCACACCTTGGTCAGGTCGAACGGATGCACGCGGTAGGTTTCCGCGTCCAGCTCCGGCATGACCTGGATGAACAGCTTCCACTTCGGGAAGTCGCCCTTCTCGATCGCGGCGAACAGGTCGCGGCCGTGGCTTTCGCGGTCATGGCCGACCAGGATCTGCGCCTGTGCGTCGGTCAGCGATTCGATGCCCTGCTGGCTGACGAAGTGGAACTTCACCCAGAAGCGTTCGCTGTCGGCGTTGGTGAAGCTGTAGGTGTGCGAGCCGAAACCGTGCATGTGGCGGAAGCTGCGCGGAATGCCGCGGTCGCTCATCACCACGGTCACCTGCAGCAGGGCTTCGGGCAGCAGCGTCCAGAAGTCCCAGTTGTTGCGCGCGCTGCGCAGGTTGGTGTGCGGGTCGCGCTTCACGGCCTTGTTGAGGTCGGCGAACTTGCGCGGGTCGCGCAGGAAGAACACCGGGGTGTTGTTGCCGACCAGATCCCAGTTGCCTTCTTCGGTGTAGAACTTCAGCGCGAAGCCGCGGATGTCGCGCTCGGCGTCGGCGGCACCGCGCTCGCCGGCCACCGTGGTGAAGCGGGCGAACATCTCGGTCTGCTTGCCGATCTTTTCGAACAGCTTGGCGCGGGTGTACTTGCTGATGTCGTGGGTGACGGTGAAGGTGCCGAAGGCGCCCGAGCCCTTGGCATGCATGCGGCGCTCGGGAATGATCTCGCGGTTGAGGTTGGCCAGCTTTTCCAGCAGCCAGACGTCTTCCATCAGCAGCGGGCCACGCGGGCCGGCGGTCTTGCTGTTCTGGTTGTCCACCACCGGTGCGCCGAAGGCCGTGGTCATCGGCGTGACCGGATCATCGCCGTGCTTCTGCTTGGGCGTGGTGCTCAGCTCGCGCTGCTGCTCGGCGCCCTGCTCCGGCGACGGGGCGGTGTGATACGGGCACTTGGCGTTGTTGTTGTCGGACTGGCTCATCGGCTGGCTCCTGGTGGCGGTGAAGACGTGGGAGAAACATCTTCACTCGACTTTAGCTATGGCCAGATGAAATGAATAATCGAATGATCCATTCAGGTTGATAGATTCTGTCAATTGAAACGCAGAATCGGATTTGCACAGTCTTTCAACAGGCCTCCCGCAAGGCGAGCGGGAGGCCATGGGCGTGCGCTGCGGCTACAGCAGTGCCTTCAACCGGTACAGGGCTTCCAGCGCCTGCTTCGGTGTCAGTTCGTCCGGGTCGATCGCCGCCAGCGCGTCCTGCGCCTTGCTCGACGGTGCTGCGAACAGGCCGAACTGCTGCGGCGCATCCAACGCCTGCGGCGCCAACTCGGCGGCATGGCTTTCACCACCGCGCTGTTCCAGCTCGGCCAGGCGACGCCGTGCCTGTGCCACGGTGGCGCGCGGCAGGCCGGCCAGTGCCGCCACCTGCAGGCCGAAGCTGCGGTTCGCCGGGCCATCCTTTACCGCGTGCATGAACACCAGCGCCTCTCCGTGCTCGACCGCGTCCAGGTGCACGTTGGCGATGCCGCTGCGGCCGCCCTCGTGCTGCTCGTCGGCCAGCGCGGTCAGCTCGAAGTAGTGGGTGGCGAACAGCGTGTAGCAGCGGTTCTGGTAGGCCAGGTGACGGGCCACCGCGTCGGCCAGCGCCAGGCCATCGTAGGTGGACGTGCCACGGCCGATCTCGTCCATCAGCACCAGCGAATGGGCGGTGGCGTGATGCAGGATGTAGCTGGTTTCGGCCATCTCGACCATGAAGGTCGACTGCCCGCGGGCAAGGTCGTCGCCGGCGCCGATGCGGGTCAGGATGCGGTCGATCGGGCCGATCAGCGCACGGCTGGCCGGCACGAAGCTGCCGATGTGGGCCAGCAGCACGATCAGCGCGTTCTGCCGCATGTAGGTCGATTTACCGCCCATGTTCGGGCCGGTGATGACCAGCATGCGACGGTCCGGATGCAGATCCAGATCATTGGGTTCGAACGGCTGCTCGCGCACCGCCTCGACCACCGGGTGGCGGCCACGCTCGATCTTCAGGCACGGCTCGGCCCGCAGCTCCGGGCGCGCCCAGTCCAGCGCCTGCGCGCGTTCGGCGAAGGCGGCCAGTACGTCCAGTTCGCTCAGCGCGGCGGCGCATTGCTTCAGCGGTTCCAGTTGGCCGCCGAGGGTGTCCAGCAGCTGCTCGTACAGGTACCTCTCGCGCGACAGCGAGCGGTCACGCGCGGACAGCACCTTGTCTTCGAACGCCTTCAGTTCTTCGGTGATGTAGCGCTCGGCATTGGTCAGCGTCTGGCGGCGGGTGTAGTGCACCGGCGCGCGGTCGGACTGGCCCTTGCTGATCTCGATGTAGTAGCCGTGCACGCGGTTGTAGCCCACCTTCAGGGTGGGAATGCCGCTGCTTTCGCGCTCGCGCTGTTCCAGGTCGACCAGGAACTGGTCGGCGTGGGTGGACAGGCGGCGCAGTTCGTCCAGCTCTTCATCGAAGCCATCGGCCAGCACGCCGCCATCGCTCAGCTTCAGCGGCGGCATTTCGGCGATGGCGCTGGCCAGCAGCTGCGCGCACTCGTCGTGTTCGCCCAGCGCCGCATGCAGCGTCTGCAGGCGCGGCGAATCCAGTGGTGCCAGCACCTCGCGCACCGCCGGCAGCAGGCCCAGGCCGTCGCGCAGGGTGGAGAAATCGCGCGGCCGCGCCGAACGCAGCGCGACACGGGTGAGGATGCGTTCCAGGTCACCGAGGCGGCGGAACTGCTCGCGGATGTCCGCATCGCTGCCGCGATCGATCAGGGTTTCCACCGCATGGTGGCGCTGTACCAGCACCTCGCGCAGGCGCAGCGGGCGGTGCAGCCAGCGCCGCAGCAGGCGCCCGCCCATCGGCGTCACCGTGCTGTCGAGCACACCCAGCAGCGTATTGCGGGTGTCGCCATCAACACGCGTATCCAGTTCCAGATGGCGGCGGGTAGCGGCGTTCATCGCGATCGCCTCGCCGGCGGTTTCCATCGCGATCGAGGTCAGGTGCGGCAGGCGCTGCTTCTGGGTTTCCTCGACATAGCCAAGCAGGGCACCGGCCGCAGCGGTGGCGCGCGGCTTGTCGTCGATGCCGAAGCCGCTCAGGTCATGCAGCTTGAAGAAATTCAGCAGCTGGCGGCGGCCGCTGTCGGCATCGAACAGCCACGGCGCGCGGCGACGCACGCCGGTGCGCTGGCGCAGGAACTCCGGCCAGTTCTCCTCGTCGGGCACCAGCAGCTCGGCCGGTTCCAGCCGCGCCAGTTCGGCTTCCAGCGCGTCGTCGGTTTCCACCTCGTTGACCAGGAAGCGGCCGCCGGCCAGGTCGGCCCAGGCCAGGCCGTAGCCCTGCTTGCTGCGCGACAGGGCCATCAGTAGGGTGTCGCGGCGTTCATCCAGCAGCGCCTCGTCGGTGACCGTGCCGGGGGTGACGATGCGCACCACCTTGCGCTCGACCAGGCCCTTGGCCAGCGCCGGGTCGCCGATCTGCTCGCAGATCGCCACCGACTCGCCCAGCGCCACCAGCCGTGCCAGGTAGCCTTCATAGGCATGTACCGGCACGCCGGCCATCGGGATCGGTGCGCCGCCGGAGCTGCCGCGCTGGGTCAGGGTGATGTCGAGCAGGCGCGCCGCCTTGCGGGCGTCGTCATAGAACAGTTCGTAGAAGTCACCCATGCGGAAGAACAGCAGCAGGTCCGGGTAATCGGACTTGGCCGCGAAGAACTGCTTCATCAGCGGGGTGTGTTCCTTGGACGCCTTGGCGTTGCTGGTGTTGTCTTTTGTATCAGTCACTTGGGGCGTTTCGCGTCTTGGCAGGGCGTCGGGGCGTGGCCACGCGCAGGCATGGCCGGAGAGGACATTAGTGTAGCGACCTGGGGCGGTCGATGATCCGCGGCACCCGCGCTGGGCCCGGGGGCTGTCCGTGTGCCAACGCCTGCGCCCCTGCGCCGGCACTTTGGTTGATTTCCCCAGGGGCCCACGGTAGTGTCAGCCCCGGCGATTTCCGCCAAGCGGCCTCCATGGAAACCGGGGCGACTTATCCCCCGGGCGGGCGTTGATGGAAAGAACAAGCATGACTGCAGCCTGCATGGCCGCCGAACCTCGTTACACCTGGCGTACCGTCCTGCTGAGCATCCTGGTCGCCATCGTTCCGCTTGCCGGCTCCGCACCCTACACCTTGCTGAAGGCGGTGCTGCTGCTGGCCCTGCTGGTCACCGGCGTGGTTCTGATCCGCCGCCAGCCCGATGTCCGCCTGCGCTACCGCATCGCCCGGTTCATCGTGATCGTCTGCTTCCTGCGCCTGGCCTATGCCTTCTACAGCATCCTCTGGCACGGGCTGCGCTGGAACGAGCTGGATCTGCCGGCGCAGACACTGCTCTACCTGGGTACCGCTGCCGTGTTCGCCACTGCGCTGGACTGGCGCCTGATCTGGAAGATCTTCGCCGTGTCCACCCTGGTCTTCGGCGGGTCGTGCATCGTGCAGCACCACGTGATGGGCCTTGAACGCGCGCACGGTTTCAGTGGCGGCGAATGGACGGCGATCGAGTTCACCATGGTGACGCTGTGCATGGCGTTGTTCTCGGTCATCCGGTTGATCCAGCCCAATGTGCATCCGGCCGAACGCTGGCTGCACGGCGTGGCCATCGCCGTTGGCGTCTACGGTTCGATCCTGGCGCAGAGCCGCGGGCCGATCCTGGCGTTCATTCCCGCCATGCTGATGGTGATTGCGGTGCACGTCCGGCGCACCCGGCGCTGGCGGGGGGCACTGGCCTTCGTCGGTGCCCTGGTCATTGGCGTGGTCGGTGCCACCTCGGTGCTGAACCATGAGGTGATCCAGCGCTTCGGTGAGGTCAGTGGCGAGATCTCCGGTTTCAACCAGGAAAACGAGGTCGGCTCGGTCCGTGAGCGCATCGCCATGTGGGGCGTGGCGGTCGACGCCTTCGCCGAGCATCCCGTGGCGGGGGTGGGCCTGAACCAGTTCGGTACCTATGCACGTGAGGGCATCGCCCGCGGCGAGGTGTCCGAGTCGATCTTCCGCTACAACCACCCGCACAACGAGTACCTGGAAGCGGCGGTGACCGGTGGCGTGCCGTTGCTGCTGATCATGCTGCTGGTCTTCATCCTGCCCGGCATTCATTTCGTGCGACGTCTCGGCCACGCCGACGACATCACCGCGATGATCGCCACCGCCGGACTTGCCGTGGTCATCGTCTATGCGCTGTCGGCGTTCACGGACAACGTGTTCTACCGGGCGATGCCGCATTCGTTCTATTTCTACCTGGTGCTGGGCTTCATGCTGGCGACCGCCTTGCCTGCGCGCGACCTGCGCCGGCCAGGGAGTCCCTCCTGATGGCGCATATCCACCTGCTGGCCGCCGACAACCAGCGTGGCCTGTCCCATGACATCCAGGTGATCGAGCGCTCGTTGCAGCAGCTCGGGCACACGGTGACGGTCAGCCGTCTGGACGCGGTGCGCAATGGGGGGGCCTGGAAGCTCCGCGGGATGCGCCTGCGCAGGCTGCTGGCCTCGTGGCTGAGCCTGGGGCGCACGCCGGCCCGGTTCGACATCAACATCTCGCTGGAGCATGTCCGGCCGGCAAGCTTCGGACTGGCCGAGGTCAATCTGTTGATTCCGAATCCGGAATGGGTGTCCGCACGCAGCCTGCGGATCCTGCCGCGGTTCGATGCGTTGTTGACCAAGACCGAAGACGCTACGCGCATCTTCAACGCACTGGGCATGCGCGCGCTGGAAGTCGGTTTCTGCAGCCGTGACCGCTACGACCCGGCGGTGCCGCGCAGGTCGCGCACTTTCCTGCATGCGGCCGGTACCAGCCGCATGAAGGGCACGGCAACGCTGGTCGAGGTCTGGAAGCGCCATCCGGAGTGGCCCTTGCTGACCATCCTGCGCGGCGGCCCTTCGGACGAAGATGAGGGCGGGGCCGCGAACCTGCGGATCGTCCGCGAGCGCCTGCCCGACCAGGAGGTGCAGCGCCTGCAGAACGAACATGCGTTCCACCTGTGCCTGTCGCAGACCGAAGGCTGGGGCCATTACCTGGTGGAAGCGATGAGCTGCGGGGCGGTGGTGATCACCTGCGATGGCGCGCCGATGAACCAGATGATCGACGACAGCCGCGGCATCCTGGTTGCCGCGCACGAGGGCGAGCCCTGCCATCTGTCCAGGACCTGGCATGTGGATGAGAAGGCGCTGGAACAGGCCGTCGAGCGTGCGCTGGCGATGGACGAGGCCGAGTGGACCCGGCTGGGCGCCAATGCACGCGCATGGCACCTGGCCAGCGAAGTGGCGTTCCCACGCCGTCTGGGCGAGGCCCTGGCCAAGCTTTGAGCTGATGGGGCTGGTTGCTGCAGAGTGCTCAGCTTGGCACCAGGGTGATCTGCGGATGGCTGCCGAAGATCTCCATGACGATCTCGAAGTAGGTCTGTCCCTGGCCAAGTGACAGTGCCGTCAACTGAGCGTGGATGGCCGGACCGTTGAACCTGCCGCCCTGATCGAGTTTCGACTGCAGCCAGGCGCGTGTGGTCTCGCGGCCCAGTGCCTCGCGGCTGTGGGCGATGTCGCGCCACACTACCGTGGCGGTGGCATGACCGGCGAGCGCGCCGTAGCCCCCGTGCAGCAGGTCATCAAGCGCGTCCAGGCTTGCGCCCAGCTGCCAGTTTTCGTCGGCCATGAATACACTATTGATTTCCACGTAGAGGCTGGCGATGTCGTTGATGGACGCGCCTTCGATGTGCAGGATCCGTGTCATCTGCAGACTGTAGCCCTCCGGGGCGACGGTTGTGTCCGGCGCAGATAATCCGGGCCGCCCTGGATGGGGTGGCGTTATTATGGCGTTAATCCTTCGTGATTTTCATCGGGCGCTGGCGTGTCAGCGCTATTCGATAAGGTTATGGCGCCATTATCGGTCGCCGCATTTTCTGACTGCCTGCACAGTTCCATATATTTGGATCGGTCCATATATAAAGTCCCGTAAAGTTTCCCTCCGCTGCGCCGCCATCGAACGTACGGCCACGATCAAGGGAATTGAGATGCTTGCCTTACGTAATCTCCGTGTGGGATCCCGGCTTGGCGCCGGCTTCGGTCTGCTGCTGCTGTTCATCATGGCCATCGTCGGCCTGGTGCTGTATGGGAATCAGCTGAAATCCGCCCAGTTCGAGAAAGTGGTGGACGTCAACATGGTGAAGATGCGCCTGTTGAATGACATGCTTGATACCAACAACGCGGTGCTGATGCATCGTCGCCTGATGGTGATCAAGCGGGGTGACGAGTTCGACAAGGATTACCAGCGTGCCCAGGAGTTGTCGCGGACCTATGACGGTATCTGGGCCAAGTACATCAAGATTCCGCGTGACGCTACCGGCGATACCCTGGTCGCGCGCATCGAGGCGGCCCGCAAGGCCACCGATGCATCAACCCAGCAATTGCATGAGCGCATGAAGGCGGGGGATTTCGATGGTGCAGCGAAGGAGCTGCTGGCCGAGCACGGATTGGCAACGGCCTGGAATGAATCCATTTCGGCCCTGCTGCGCCACCAGGAAGCACTGACCGAACGCAGCCGCGAAGAGTACCGCGCAACCGAATCGTGGACCGGCACCCTGTCGATCGCGTTCGGGGCACTGAGCCTGTTGCTGGGGACGTTGGCGGCCTGGGCGATCACCCGCAGCCTGACCCGCCCGCTGGAAGGAGCGGTGAAGCTGGCCGACGGCATCGCCAGTGGCCGCCTGGACAGCAGCATCGACGCCACCGGCAACGACGAGGTGACCCAGCTGCTGAAGTCGATGCAGCGCATGCAGGCACAGCTGCAGTCGGTGATGGCGGCACAGGGGGAGCTGGCCCGCCAGCACGATGCCGGCAGCCTCAGCTACCGCATGGACGAGAGCGCGTTCCCCGGTGACTACGGGCGCATGGTGCATGAGACCAATGCGCTGGTTGGATCGCACGTGCAGGTACAGAACCGGCTGATCGAGGTGATGAAACACTACGCACGCGGCGATCTGTCGGTGGACATGGACCCGCTGCCCGGCGAGAAGGCGGCGATCACCCAGGCCATGGACGAGACCAAGTCCAGCCTGTCGGCGATCAACAGCGAGATCCGCCGGCTGGCAACCGCTGCAGCGGCCGGTGACTTCAGCCTGCGCGGCGATGAAGACCGCTTCGCCTACGATTTCCGCGACATGGTGGCCGGGCTCAATCGCCTGATGCAGACCACCGACGAGAACCTGGTGCAGGTGTCGACCCTGCTGCAGGCGATCTCGCGCGGCGACCTGACCGTGCGCATGCAGGGCGACTTCCATGGGGTGTTCGCGCGCATGCGTGATGACTGCAATGCCACCGTCGATCAGCTCAAGCAGATCGTCGGCCGCATCCAGTCCAGCGCCTCCAGCATCAATCTGGCCGCAGGTGAAATTGCTTCGGGCAACACCGACCTGTCGCGGCGTACCGAACAGCAGGCGGCAAACCTGGAAGAAACGGCAGCATCGATGGAGGAACTGACCTCCACCGTGAAGCAGAATGCCGAGCATGCACGGCAGGCCAATCAATTGGCCATCGGCGCGCATGGTGTTGCGTCCCAGGGCGGTGAAGTGGTGGGCCAGGTGGTGACCACGATGTCGGCCATCGAGGCCTCGTCGAAGAAGATCGCCGAGATCATTTCGGTCATCGACGGCATCGCCTTCCAGACCAACATCCTGGCATTGAACGCGGCGGTCGAAGCTGCGCGTGCCGGGGAACAGGGCAGGGGCTTTGCAGTGGTGGCCAGCGAAGTGCGTACGCTGGCGCAGCGCTCGGCGGGTGCGGCCAAGGAGATCAAGGGGCTGATCGAGGATTCGGTCGGCAAGGTCGCCGATGGCTCGGCGCTGGTCCGCCAGGCGGGCACCACGATGGGCGAGATCGTGGCCTCGGTGCAGCGCGTGACTGACATCATGGCCGACATCTCCGCCGCTTCGCAGGAACAGAGTTCGGGTATCGAGCAGGTCAACCAGGCGGTGGTGCAGATGGACGAGACCACTCAGCAGAATGCGGCGCTGGTCGAAGAAGCCAGTGCTGCAGCGCGCTCGATGGAGGAGCAGGCCAACCTGCTGGCCGAGGCGGTTTCGGTGTTCCGCACGGGGGCGGTGACCGCTGCTGCCGCGGTGCGCCCGGCGCTGGCAGCCGTGGCGGCATCGGTTGCGCCGGTACGCCGGCCCGCGGTGCTGTCGCCGCGGATCGAGCCGACGCTGGCCGCCAATGCGGGTGGCTGGGAAGAGTTCTAGAAGAGGGCAAGGCCGGCAGGGAGACGGCGCCCGTCGCGACGGCTGGTCGCGATGGGCGCGGATTTTCTTCCTGAACGTGCCATGGCCGATGAAGTGGCGGACACGCGCATTTCACTTCCGGTTGCCAACCGCGGGAGGACACTGGCGCCATACCGGAACTCAGGAGATGGCCATGAAGACCTCGACCCGATTGCTTGTGCTGGGCACCCTGCTGGCAGCTTCGTCGGTGGCCGGCGCGCAGACCTATGGCCCGCGCGATGAGGGACGCAAGTTCAACGACGGCAGCCGCGTGGTCTGCAAGAACGTGGAAGTGCAGCGCAACTCGCGCGATCCGAACCGCATCACGGGTACCGCTACCGGCGCCGTGATCGGTGGCCTGCTCGGCAACCAGGTAGGTGGCGGCAACGGCAAGAAGCTGGCCACCGTGGCAGGCGCCGTTGCAGGTGGTGCGGCCGGTCGCCAGATTCAGGGCAACAGCCAGCAGAAGAATGGTGATCGCGTGGTCGAACGTCGCTGCGAGCGCGTCTACCGCTGATTGCTCGACCCGTTACCCCTTCCACACTGCAGTACTCGGACGCCGGCCCCACGCCGGCGTTCGTCGTTATAGGAAAAGGGGACGGAGGGGATTAAGTCGCAATCCCCCAACCCGGCCGCTTACGACTTAATCCCCTCCGTCCCCTTTTTTGCGAGGAGGCGCCAGGTGGCGAGGCTGCCGTAGAGCAGCAGCAGGGCGCTGAGGGTGATCAGTTCATGGCTGACTTCGGCCAGGCTGGCATCCATCTGGTTCAGGCGCACCATCAGGTTGATGCCCGAGGTGGTCGGCAACAGCTGCGCCAGCCAGACCAGCGGTTGTGGCGTCATCACTGCCGGCCACGACAGGTTGGCCAGGAAGAACAGCGGGATCGAGGTGGCGATGATGTACTGGAAGGCGCGTTCGCGGGTTCGGAAGAAGCTGCCGACGAACAGGCCGAAGGCCACGGTGGCGGCGATGAACAAGGTGCCGCCCAGCAGCTGGCCCAGCGGGTTGCCGCCGCGCGGATAGTCCTGCACCCAGGCGGTGAAACCGGCGTAGTAGAACAGGCCGAACAGTCCGATCAGGCCGAAGCCCAATGCCATGCCCGCCAAAGTCGGCAGGTCGAAGCGCAGGCGCCGGCCGAGCGCGAGACGACGGCCGCCGAGCAGGACGCCGATGCCCATCAGCAGCGTCTGGTGCACGATCAGCTCGGCCACGCCGGGCACGATGGCGCTGCCATAGCCTTCCTGGGTGTTGTACAGCGGGCGCTGCACCAGCGTGACCGGTGGTGCCTGTGGCGCGCCCATGAAGGCGGCCTGGCCGACCACGGCATCACGTCCGAACGCGCCCAGTGCATCGGCCACGCTGCCCAGCACCCAACTGGCACGGCCCAGGTAGGCGCCGTTGCCGAGCAGCACCAGCTTGGCCGGATGGCCGCGCAGGATGTCGCGCTCCAGGTTGGCCGGGATCAGCACGATGCCTTCGGCGTGGCCGGCTTCCAGCTGCTGGCGCGCGCTGTCGATGTCTGCCGGTTGCCCGACCACGCGCGCAACACGGAGTGCATCGAGCTTGCGCAGCAGCTCGCGGCTGGTCGCGCTGTGGTCTTCATCCACCACCAGTACCGGCAGGTTGCCGGCCACCTGGTGGCGATACGCGGCCGGGTAGAAGAACGAGTACAGGATCACCGCGCCGACCATCACCACGATCGCATAGCGGTCGCACAGCACCGCCATCAGGGTCTGCCGCAGGCTGCGCCACAGTGCGCTCATGCGTCGGCCCCCGCCGGTTGCGCGGCCTCGGGCGTACGCGCGAAAGCGATCAGGCGCAGTCCACCGATGCCGCCGGCCACCACTGACATCAGCAGCAATGTGGCCAGCGGCCATACCGAAACCTGCAGCGGCGAACCGATGAACTGCTGCTGGGTCTGCAGCTTGATATAGGCGCTGAGCGGCAGCAGCTGATGCCAGACGCGGGTGAATAACGGCCCGTCCAGCACCGGGAAGGTTGCGCTGGAAAATGCCAGTGCAGTACCGATGCTGAGGCCGACCGCGGACAGCGCGGTACCCATGTCGCGGGTGACGCCGACGAAGAACAACGCGTAGGCGGCGGTGGCCAGATAGAACAGGGGTTGAGCGAGCAGCAGCAGGAGCACGCTCCCGGCCACACCATCACCGCGCAGCCAGGCCAGGTAGCCGATGCCGAGCGCGCCATACAGCGAGAACAGCAGGATGTACGGCGCGACCTTGCCGGCAATCGCCAGCCACGGCGTGCGGCCCAGCCAGGCGGGCAGGGTGCCGTCGCGGATCTCGCGGCCGAGACTGCCGGCCACCGCAAGTGCCAGCACCAGCGACAACACCGCCGGGAAGATCAATGGCAGCAGGAACAGCTCGTAGCTGCGCGCCGGGTTGTACAGGATGTCCGACTGCACCGCGATCGGTGCCGCACGCAGCTTGCCCGGGCCGACCTGCAGGCCGATGCGCTCGCGCAGCAGGCGTGCGTTCCAGGCCGAGACCGCGTCCCCGATATCGCGCGCCGCGGACTGACCGGTGGTCATGTAGGTGGCGTTGTAATAGGCGAACACCGTGCCCTGGCGCCCACGCAACGCCTGCCGGGTGACGTCGCGCGGCACCAGTACGATGGCGAACACATCCAGCCGACGCAGCTGCGAACGTGCATCTTGCATGTCCGCAGGCTGGCTGGCGATGCGCACGCCGGGGCTGGCATCGAGCATGCGCAGCAGCAGGCGGCTGTTGCTGCTGTGGTCGAGGTCGACCACGGCGATCGGGATGTCGCGCATCACCGAGGGCGTGAACATCCACGCCATCACGGCCAGCATCAGCAGCGGCAGCAGGGTGACCAGCAGCAGGTCGGCGCGGTTGCCGCGCAGCGACCGCAGCTCGCGCCGCCAGCTGGCGGCGAAGCCGCCACGGCCGGGGCTCAGTGCTGGGGCCATGCGAACAGCACGCTCATGCCGGGGCGGAAGCCCTCGATGCGGCGTACCGGGCGCACCCGCACCTCGAAGCTGCGGACGTCGTAGCCGGACGACTGGCGGGTGGTCCGCCAGGTCGCATAGTCACCGGCCGGATTGATGAAATAAACCTCGAACTCGCCGTCCTGGCCAAGCGCCGGCACGCTGCCCTGCAGCTTGCTGCCGACCTTCAGGCCCTGCATCTGCGATTCGCGCAGGTTCATCGCCACCCACATGCGGTCGATGTCGACCAGGGTGAACACCGGATAGCCCGCTGGCACCAGTTCGCCCGGGTCGGCCATGCGCTTGTTGATCTCGCCGGCCACCGGCGCGCGCCCTTCCACTTCGACGCGCGCTGCGTTGACCTCGGCCACCGCGCCCTGTGCCTGCTGCACCTGGCCCTGCGCGGCACGCTTGTCCTGCTCGCGTGCGCCGGCCAAGGCCATGTCGTACTGCGCGCGGGCGGCACGGGCCAGTTCGCGCGAGCTGGTGGCCTGGGCATGCGCTTCATCGCGCTTCTGCCGGGTCATCACCCCTTCGTTGAACAGGTTCTGCACGCGCTGGTAGGTGGCTTCAGCCAGCGTCGCACCGGCTTCAGCCCGCTTCCAGTTCGCTTCGGCGGCGCGGATGTCCTCGCTGCGCGCACCTTCGTCGGCCTTGTCGGCCACCGCCTGTGCGGCGGCCAATGCGCCGTGCGCCTGCTGTTCCTTGGCGGCCACTTCGGGGCTGTCGAGCAGGAACAGCACCTGCCCGGGCTGCACGCGGTCGCCCTCGCGCACCTTCAGTTCGGCCACGCGCGCGGTGATCTTGGCGGCCACGTTGATGGTGTCGGCATCGGCCATGCCCTGGATCTGGTCGGCCGGACTGCGCCAGGCCAGCCACAGGCCGAGCACCACCACGACCAGCAGCACCACTATCAGGATCGGGCCCAGGCGGCGCTTGGCCGGGGGCGTCGTTGCATCGTCGTGCAGCACATCACTCATGGTCGATCACCTCGTCCGCACGCCGCCGGAACTCTTCGAAACGGTCCATCTGTCCACTGACCTCCAGCAACTGTGCCAGCGCAATATCGTATTGGTAGGCGGCCTGTGCGCGCTCGACACGGGCGCCGCCGAGGCCGAGCCGCGCGTCGATCACATCCAGCGAAGTCGCCTGGCCTTCGCGGAACGCCAGCTCCTGCAGGCGCAGGTTTTCCTGTGCCTGGGCGATGCTGCTGTCGAGCAGCACGTACTGCTGGCGCGCGGTTTCCAGCTCGTTCCATGCCTTGCGCACGCCCAGGGCGACCTGGTTCTCGGCCTCGCGCAGGCCCGCTTCGGCCTGGTCCTGCTGCGCACGCGCGGCGCTGATCTGCGCCGGCCGCGAGTTCGGCGACAGGAAGGTGTACTTCAGGCCGATGCCGAATGCCCAGTCCGGATCGGTCAACATCTCGTCACGGCGGCGGAAGTCGTACTGGCCGAAGGCGAAGATCTGTGGCTTCAGCTTGGCCTGCTGCACGCGCACGCCCTGTTCGGCCTGTGCCACCATCGCCCGCAGGCGTGCGATCTGCGGCTGGCGTGCCTGCGCAGTGCGCTCGAAGCTGGCGACCGGTTCCAATGGCACGCGCTGCACGAACAGCGGCGACACCGGCTGTACCTCGCCACCACTGCGCAGCAGCGTGGCCAGCGCCGCCTTCAGCGTGGCCAGGTCGTTCACCGTTTTCTGGTATTCGCGCTCGGCCTTGTCGCGGGCCACGGTGGCCTGCAGGCGCTGGGCGCGGGTGGCGAAGCCCTCGCGTTCCAGCTTCTCTGCGTCGGACAGGTGGCGGTTCAGGCCATCGCGTACGTCGCGCCGCACATCCACTGCCTGCTCGGCCAGGCGCTGGCCGAAATAGGCCTGGGCCAGCTGCACGGTCAGCGATTGGCGCTGAGCCTCGCGCTCGGCGCTGGCCTGCTCGTGGGCAGCGCTGGCGGCACGTTGCGCGGCCGGAATCACGCCGCCGGTGTACAACGGCAGCACCGCCGTCACCACCGGGCGGGTACGCCAGTCGCGTTCGGTGAACGACAGCGGCGAGTCGATGCCATAGGCCTCGGCCACCGGTGCCAGCGAACCCAGTGGCAGGGTGAGGGTCTTCTGGAACTGCAGCCGGCGCACTTCGCCGGTGATCTCCGGCAGGCGCAGCAGGCGCGTGGCGTCCTGCAGGTCCTGCTTGTTGCGCACCGCTGCATCGGCGGCGGCCAGTGCATCGGAGACCTGCTCCAGGCGCTGGCGTGCCTGTTCCCAGTCCAATGCGGGTGCATCGGTGAGGGTCTGCGCCTGCGCAGCCAGTGGCAGGCAGGTCGTCAGCGCCAGCGCCAGCGCGGCCTTCGCGCAGTGCATCCTTGTACGTCGGCCGATCACGCCCATGCCGTCCCAATGGTGAAGAAGTGCGCAAACGGTAGTGCGCGCGGCGTGAAGCCCGGGTCTGCGGTCATTGGATTGTCCTCAACGAAGGGTGCCGCTGGCTGCAGTGCGCAGCGCCTGGGTGATGTGCTGCAGCGTGCTTGAACGCACGGCAGCATGCTGCCAGTACAGCGGCACGTCGAGCCAGCGGCGGGGTTCCAGTACCACCACGCGGCCGGCGCGCACGGCGGGCGCGACCAGGGTTTCCGGGGCCATGCCCCAGCCGAGTCCGCACGCGGCGGCTTCGACGAAACCGGTGGAGGAGGGCAGGTAGTGTAGCGGCGGCTGCAGTCGCGCGCGGGTCAGCCGCCGCACGAAGCGCCACTGCAGTTCATCCTTGCGGTTGAACACCAGCATCGGTGCGCGCGCCAGGGCCGTGGCCTGCATGCCGTCGCGGAAGTACTGGCGGGCGAAGCCGGGCGAGGCGATGGCGTGGTAACGCATGGCGCCGAGCGGATGCACGTTGCAGCCCTTCACCGGTTGGCTTTCGGCAGTGACCGCGCCGAGCACGCTGCCATCGCGCAGCAGCTGCAGGGTATGGTCCTGGTCATCCATGCGCAGGTCGAACAGGTAGCCATGGTGCTGGTGCAGTTCGGCGATGGCCGGTACGAACCAGGTATCGAGCGAGTCATCGTTGACCGCCAACGGGATCGGCGTGCGCGCGGCATCGCTGCCGCGTTCGGGCAGCAGTTCGGCCAATGCCTCGGCCTCCAGCGCCTGCATCGGCCGGACCCGGCGCAGCAGCGCTTCGCCTGCGGCGGTGGGCCGGCACGGTGCCTGACGTACCACCAGTACCTGGCCGAGCCTGTCCTCCAGCGCCTTGATCCGTTGCGACAGGGCCGACGGGCTGATCGACAGGCGGCGTGCCGCGGCGTCGAAGCTGCCTTCTTCCAGCACCGCAGCAAACGCGGCCAGTTGCGGATGTACCAGATCCATGCCGGTGCCTCTTCAGTTTTCCTGCACAGGATAAAGAAAAATCAGATTGTCTAAACAGGGTCAGCGGCCGCACCCTGCGCGTCCCCTCGCTGCCTGGCCTGTCCTGATGTGGATCGCCGCTACCGCCGCCGGCCTGTTCGCAGGTGCCGGCCTGATCATCGCCATCGGCGCGCAGAACGCCTTCGTGCTGCGCCAGGGCCTGCAGCAGCGCCATGTGGGCAGGGTGGTGCTGGCCTGTGCCGGCGCGGACATCGTGCTGATCCTGGCCGGCGTCGGTGGCATGGGCGCGCTGGTGCTGCAGTGGCCGCTGCTGCTGCAGGTGCTGCGCTTCGGTGGTGCGGGTTTCCTGCTCTGGTATGGCCTGCAGGCGGGGCTGCGCGCATGGCGCGGTGGCAGTGCGCTGGCCGCCGCCGAGGCGCAGGGCGGCAGCGGACGGCAGGTACTGCTGACCTGCCTGGCCTTCACCCTGCTCAACCCGCACGTCTATCTGGATACCGTGGTGCTGCTGGGCAGCCTGTCCACGCGCTACCCGGGCGATCTGCGCTGGGCCTTCGCCGCCGGTGCCTGCGCCGCCAGCGTGGCCTGGTTCTGCACGCTGGGCTATGGCGCGCGCCTGTTGCAGCCGGTGTTCCGCAGGCCGGGCGCCTGGCGTGTGCTGGATGCAGGCGTGGCGATCTTCATGTTCTGCCTGGCGACGTTGTTGCTGCTGCGTCCTTTATCGCCATGAGTGCGTGACGTACGCCGGTGTTGCGTATGTGTTCCACCGGTACGGTTCACGTGGCCGGATACAGCGCGGATAATGCGCGCCTGGTCGCGACCCCGCCGCGCATGCCGTCGTTCGGCAGCCCCCCGGTCGCCTGTGTTCTCGTTGTACGACCGCTACGGCGCGGCATCGGTGTTGCATGAAAGACAATCTACAGCTGCTCCTGTCCCACCTGGGGCGCACCTTCCTGTTCGGCCTGATGATGGCGCTTCCGCCTGCGTTGGCCTGGCTCGACATCCATTGGCTGGGCAATGCAGTCGGCGAGTGGTCGCTGGTCGAACTGACCCAGGAAGGCTTCCTGGTCGCCAGCGTGGCTGCCTTCGTCCGGCTTGCATTGCGACGTGCCGATGATCGGGCCTTTGCCGTTCTGGCGGCCGCGCTGTTCGCCTGCATGCTCCTGCGTGAAATGGATGAGGCGCTGGACCTGATCGCACACGGCTTCTGGAAGTACCCGGTGGCCGTGCTGATCATCGGTTCACTGGCCTGGGCCAGCCGCGACTGGCGCCGGGCCATGCCGGCGCTGGTGCGTTTTCTCGTATCCCGGCCGGGTACCGTGATGACGATCGGCCTGGTTCTGCTGCTGTTCTATTCGCGTCTGATCGGCATGACGTCGTTGTGGACCGGACTGCTGGGTGACCAGTACATCCGCGTGTTCAAGAACACCATCGAGGAGACCACCGAACTCCTTGGTTACACCTTCATTCTCGCAGCCAGCGTCGGCTATGTGGCACAGCGGGTACGCGAACCGCTGACGGCGCGGAAGCGCGCCGTGCACGAGGGTGCCGGGATGCAGCAACGGCCACTCTAGGCGGCATCCACCGCGCATAACGGCGTCTCGCCGGGGCGCAGGGTCAGCACGCGCACGCCATTGCGAGTGACCGCCACAGTGTGCTCGAACTGCGCCGACAGCTTGCCGTCGCGGGTGTACACCGGCCATTCGTCCGGCTGCTGGCGGATGGCCGGCTTGCCCTGGTTGAGCATCGGTTCGATGGTGAACACCATGCCTTCTTCCAGCACCATGCCGGTATTGGGATGGCCGTAGTGCAGGATCTGCGGTTCCTCGTGCATCTCCTGGCCGATGCCGTGGCCGCAGTATTCCTTCACCACGCTGTAGCCGTGGCTGCGCGCGTGGCGGGCGATGGCGTGGCCGATGTCGCCCAGGCGCGCACCAGGACGCACGGCGGCAATGCCTTTCCACATCGCCTGGTAGGTGGTCTGCACCAGCCTGCGCGCGGCGTAGTCGACCTCACCGACCCGGTAGGTGGTGCTGGAGTCGGCGATGTAGCCGTTCTTCTCCAGGGTGATGTCGAGGTTGACGATCTGGCCGTTGCGCAGCACGTCGGTGGTGCTGGGTACGCCGTGGCAGATGACGTTGTCGATCGAGGTATTGAGCACGTACGGGAAGCCGTACTGGCCCTTGCTGGCCGGCCGCGCCTGCAGCTCATCAACAATCATGCGTTCGACGAAATCGTTGATCTCCATGGTGCTTCGGCCCTGCAGCGGCAGCTGGTCGAGTGCGGCGAACACCTCCGCCAGCAGGCGGCCGGATTCGGCCATCAGCGCGATCTCGTCGGGACGCTTGATGATGCCCATCGGCTCAGACCTGGCCCGGCGGCAGCAGCGGCGGCTGCACACCGGCCGCGCGCAGCTCGCTGGCGACGATGTCCTGGAAGCTCAGCGTGGGGTTCATCTCGCACAGCATGCCGACCCGGATCCAGAAGTTGGCCTGGGCATTGATCGAGCGGCTGGAGACAGTGCAGGCACGACGCAGCTGGTCGTGCAGGGTGTCATCGATGTTGACGATGCCCATGGGCGGTCCTGAAGGAGGGGATATACGAAGCGTATATGTTTCGTATATCCGGCTCAAGGCCGCCCGGTTCAGCTCGCGTCGGTGGCGAAGCGCAGACGGTTGCCGTCGGGGTCACGCAGCAGCATCTCGCGGCTGCCCCATTCGGTGTCATGCGGCGGCTGTTCGATGGGGACGCCTGCGGCGCTGAAGGCGCGGTGCAGGGCGTCGACGTCCTCGACGATGAAGTACACCGCGCCGCCGACCTCGCAGTCGCCGCTGTGTTCGGTGAGGAAGATCGTCTGGCCATCGCGGGTGAGCTGGGCGAACAGCGGGAAGCCGGGTTCGAAGCGGTGTTCCCAGTCAACCACGAAGCCCAGTCCCTGCACGTAGAACGGCAGGGTGGAGTCGGCGTGGCGCATGCGCAGCTGCGGGATGACGGTCTGGGCCATGGTGGCGGCTCCTGGGGCGGGAACCCAGTGTAGTGGGGGGGGGGGGGGGGGCGGGCCCCCCCCCCCCGCCCCCCCGCGGGGGGGGCGCGCCGGGCGCGCCGCCGGCCGCTGGCCGGCATCCCCGTGAGCCCGGGAACAATGAGGTTGCCGGCCAGCGGCCGGCACGACCGCCGCTGCCTGGGTCTGGTAGTTGCCAACCTTGGTTGGCATTGCCGGCCAGCGGCCGGCACTACCGACGAAGCCACGCTGGCCAGCAGCCGGCACTAACGGAAGCGGTCAGCAGGCCGTCGGCACTGCGGCCATCGCCGCCAGCAGTTCGCGGTTCACCTGCTGGTGCCGCGCCTGCCACACAGGTAGATCCCCGGCGCTGACGTCAGGCTGGCCATCCAGCGACGACAGCCAGCGCTTGAAGCGGCTCTGGTAGTTGGCCAGCGACACCTCACCGGTGATGTCACTGCCGACCAGGCCGCCGGCACGCAGCGCTTCAATCACCACCAGCGCGTGTTCCAGCTGGAAGCGGCCCTGGTCCCAGTTGCTGCGGGCGACGTCCTCGGCAAACACATCCTTGTCGATCGACAGGTAGGTCGGCTGCGGCGACTTGGCCTGCTCGGCAGCGAACGCAGCCACCAGCGCTTCGGGATGCTCGAAACGGCGGAAGGCGTGGCCCATGCCGAGACGATTCCCCCAGCCCACGTCCACGTCCATGCACCAGTACGTCAGCCGGCCGCTCATCAGCGGGCGCCAGTGGTTCTCCCAGGCATGGCCGAGGCCGATGTCGCTGGAGGTGATGCCGAGCACGTGGATGTGCGAGATCTGCGGCAGCTTGCTGGCGGCGTTCACCCACGACCCGCAGTGCATGCCGAACGGGAAGCGCATGTTGTCCGGATGGTTGTCCAGCACCACCAGCTGGAACGGCGCCTGCGTGCGCATGCGCTGCAGCAGCGGCAGGCTGAGGTGGTGGAAGTCGCCACTGCCGAGCATCACCGTGCCGAGCTTGGCCGGCAGCGGTGCCAGCACTTCAGCGGCGAAACGGTCGAGGGTGGCATTGCTGCAGGCGAAGCGCAGTGGATCGTGCCATTGCGGCAGGGCCAGGGTCTGCGCCTGGGGCAGCGGCAGCACGCCACCGTCCAGGTCCAGGATCAGCGGTGAACGCAATGGCATCGTTCAACCGCCTCCGTCCGGTTCGCCCTGCAGGTACGGGGCCAGCCTGCGCAGGGCGGCGCGCAGCAGCGGGGAACGGGCGTGGATCGCATGCCGGGTGGAGGTGAAGCTGGCACCCAATTCGGCCTTGATCCGCGAATCGGTCCAGCCGGCCACGTAGTGGCTCAGGCCGTGCTGCAGCGCGTATTCGAGGTTGTGCATCCAGCTCACCGCGTACAGGTTGTGCTCGCGGGACTGCGGATAGGCCAGGCCGATGTACTTGTCCACCAGCTTGCCCGCATGCACGTAACACAGGTTCCAGCCGATCAGCTGGCCCTGGTGGCGGTACAGGAACATCCGTCCCTGGCCCTGGCTGTCGGCCAGAAGATGCTGGAAGTAGGGCAGGTCGAGCTGGTCGAAATGCACCGCGCTCTGCGCGTACACGCCCAGGTACAAGGCATACAGTTCGGCCTGGAGCTGCGGGTCGGCCAGGGCCGGATCGCCGGTGGCGATGCAGTCGATCTGCAGGTCGTCGCGCGAGCGTAGCTTGCGCCGGATGTTCTTGCGGCGCGAAGACGACAGGCGGCCGAGATAGCCATCGATCGAATCGAAATCGATCGCCACCCAGGCCAGCGGCATGCCTTCCAGTTCGACGAAGCCGCGTGCCAGCAATGCCTGCAGGAAGGCACCGCTGTGTGCGTTGGCGGCGTCGTCCAGCAGCGGCGAATCGATCGCCAGGTCCTTGACCACCAGAAGGCGCGTATCGCCGATCGCGTGACGCGTCACGTCCTCGGCCAATGCCTCTGGTGCGACGTGCGCGGGCAGCGGGGTGTACTCGGTGCTGGTGGCGCCGACGAAGCGGGTCTTCCAGGTGATCCATGGCCGCCACAGGCGCGACAGTGGCAGGCCAAGCAGCTTGCCGCGCAGGTCGTCATCCATCGTGGTGGTCAGGTCCAGCGGCGCACGGAAGGTCGGCAGGCCGCTGGGAAGGCGGCCTGCCTCGAACCCGAGCGGCGGGTGGGCCAGGAAGCCCTCCAGCAGCGCGGCCGGTTCCAGCGCGGTGCTGGATGCGCGTGACGTCATTTCCATCGGCACGGGAACCGGCAGCGCATCGGACCTCAGCCCTTGGCCTTGGTCAGCGCCTGGTCAAGCAGGGTGATCGCCAGGTCGATCTCTTCGTAGCTGATGTCCAGCGACGGCGCGAAAGTGATCACGTTCTTGTACCAGCCACCCACGTCGAGCACGAGGCCCATGCGCTTGCCGTCGTGCAGCAGGTCACCGGCCAGGCCGATGTCGACCATGCGGTCCAGCAGTTCCTTGTTCGGCGTGTAGCCGTCGGTCTGGCAGATTTCCGCGCGCAGGGCCAGGCCCAGGCCGTCGACGTCGCCGATTTCCGGGTGGCGCTTCTGCAGGCCACGCAGGCCATCGAGGAAGTACGCGCCCTTTTCCGGCACGGTGCGCTCGTAATCCATTTCCTTGCCCAGCTTCAGCACTTCCAGGCCCAGGCGGGTGCCCAGCGGGTTGGAGTTGAAGGTGGAGTGGGTGGAGCCCGGCGGGAACACGGTCGGGTTGATCAGCTCTTCGCGCGCCCACAGGCCCGACAGCGGGTTCAGGCCGTTGGTCAGCGCCTTGCCGAACACCAGCACGTCCGGGGTCACGCCGAAGTGCTCGATGGCCCACAGCTTGCCGGTGCGCCAGAAGCCCATCTGGATTTCATCGACGACCATCAGGATGCCGTACTTGTCCAGCACGCGCTTGAGGCCGGTGAAGAAGTTGCGCGGCGGGATGACGTAGCCGCCGGTGCCCTGGATCGGCTCGACATAGAACGCGGCGTACTCCGCCTGGCCGACCTTGGGATCCCACACGCCGTTGTATTCGCTTTCGAACAGGCGCTCGAACTGCCACACGCAATGGTCGGAATACTCTTCCGGGGTCATGCCCTTCGGGCGACGGAAGGGGTACGGGAACGGAATGAACATCGCGCGCTCGCCGAAGTGGCCGTAGCGGCGGCGGTAGCGGTAGCTGGAGGTGATCGACGACGCACCCAGGGTACGGCCGTGGTAACCACCCTCGAAGGCGAACATCAGGCTCTTGCCGCCACGCGCGTTGCGCACGATCTTCAGCGAGTCTTCAATGGCCTGCGCGCCGCCGACGTTGAAATGCACGCGGCCGTCGAGGCCGAACTTCTCGTGCATGTCCACGGCAATGGTCTTGGCCAGCTGCACGCGGGTCGGGTGCAGGTACTGGCTGGCGACCTGCGGCAGGGTGTCGATCTGGTCCTTCAGCGCATCGTTCAGACGCTTGTTGCTGTAGCCGAAGTTGCAGGCCGAGTACCACATCTGCAGGTCGAGGTAGGGCACGCCCGCACCGTCGAACATATAGCTGCCTTCGCCGCGCTGGAAGATCTTCGGCGGGTCGACGTAGTGGACGGTATCGCCGAAGGAGCTGTAACGGGCTTCGTCGGCCAGCAGCTGCGCGTCGGAGGCGGCGGCGTCGGCGTTCTTGTCAAAAATGTTCATGCAGTTCGGTTCCGTGAAGGACGTTCGAAAGAGGTAGCGGGGGCGTGCTTGGAAGGGAGTGCTCAGGCGGTGGCCAGCAGCAGGGGCAGTACGGCGGGCTGCGGGCTGGCGTCGATACGACGTGGCTGCAGCAGGCTGCCATCGAGCAAGCGCGGCAGCAGTGCGATTGCATCGTGGAAGGTATCGATGGCGGCATGCTCGATGCCGGCATGGGTGCAATGGGTGATCAGGCGACGCTTGGCGAACACGAAGTCGGCATCTTCGGAGACGCAGAAATCCGAACTGCCATCGCCGATCATCAGCACACGCGGTGCTTCGTTGGCGCGCGCCTGCGCAGCGCAGGTGCACTTGCAGGTGCCGCTGCGGCAGCCTTCGGCCTGGTAGGGCGATTCCAGTTCCCAGTGGTCATCGCACCAGCGCAGGTGGTTGGCCACCACCGGCAGTCGCGACAGGCCGTGGTTGGCGAGGATGCGGTGGATCGCATGGTCCAGGCCGTCACTGACGATGCGCAGCGGCACGCCCAGCTGTTCGGCACGGCTGACAAAGGCGGCAAAGCCCGGATCGATCTGCACCTGGTCCAGGTGGGCGTCGAGCGTGGCCGGGTCCAGCTTCAGCAGCCTGACCTGGCCCTGCATGCATTCGCGCGAGCCGATCTTTCCCGCTTTCCACTGGTCTTCCAGTTCCTGCCAGCCCGGCTGGCCGTATTTCTCCAGCAGCGAGTCGATGACATCTTCGAGGCTGATGGTGCCGTCGAAGTCACACAGGATGCTCCAGTGCATGGGCAGGTCCGTCGATGAAAGGAACGTCCGGCGCGATGCCGGGGCAGGCTCAATGTAGGCAAGCAGCCTTTCTCGTTCCTTTCCTGTTGAAAGCCTGCATTGCAGGGCGCGGAAAGCGTTCAGGAAGGTGCATGGATGAATGCGTTAGGCGCACTCCATCCGTGCGTCCTGGCGTCACGCGCGGGCCAGTGCCCGCAGTATTTCGGCGGTCTCTTCACGGGTCTGCCAGGCGCTGTTGCCGAGGGTCAGCATGCGTGCGGCGAAGTCGCGTGCGTTGGGCATGTCGTCCTGCGGCACGATGCCGCGCAGGTAGGCATAGCCGGGCAGGGCATGGATGAACATGCGGCTGGCGCCAAGCCCGCGTGGCCACAAGTCCTTCAGTACTGCATCGCGGGCGCGTTGGCTGGGCAGCAGCAGCATCAACAGTGGCCAGGTGCCACCGCTACCGGCCAGCCCATCGACCACCTCAACGGCAGGCAGCTGTGCCAGCTGCACCCGCAGCTGCAACGCACGCAGCCGACCGGCCTGAAGGAATGCCGGCAAGCGCCGCGCGGCATGCGCGCCGATGTTCTGCCGCCACTGGCTGACCCGGTGCTGCGGGATATCCAGCGGGAAAATGTCACCGACCGCATCTTCCAGATCGCCACGCTGAAGCGCATTGCGCAGTGGATTGCCATACACCAGTGACAGCAGCGAAGGGCGATAGCAGGTAGCAAGGCCCAGCAACTGCACGCTGCGCAGCAGCTCCCAGCGCAGGCTGGAGCGAACGTGCTGGACGGCATGTTCGGCCAGCGCAACACGCAGTTCGTCATCGCGGCTGACCAGCAGGCCGCCTTCATGCAGGCTCAGGCCCTTGCCGGCGGCCAGGCTGAAGAATCCGATATCGCCGCGCAGGCCGACACTGCTGTTGCCGACCCGTGCGCCGAGTGCCTGCGCGGCATCTTCGATCACCCAGGTGCCGGCGTTGCGGGCGACTTCGCAGGCCAGCTCGACATCGGCAATGCGCCCGCCCAGGTGGGTGGGCAGGATCGCCAGCGTGCGCGCATCGGCCAGCCGCTTGAGCTGGCCGGGGTCGAAGTCGAAATGACCGCGCCGGGTATCGCACAACTGCACGCGCAGGCCCAGGCTGTGCACCGCGATCGGCACCAGCGGGCAGGTATAGGCCGGCATGATCACGGTGTCGCGCTTTGGCGCACGCTTGCGCAGCGTGCGCAGGGCGATCAGCAGCGCGTGCGTGCCGGAACAGGTCAGCTGCAGCGGCGGTGTGCCGAGCTGGCTGGCCAGGATGTCACGCAGGTCGCCGCCACCGGGAAGGAAATCGCTGGCCTGCATCGGCAGGCCGGCGGTTGGTGGCAGTTCGCGCGCGAACAGGCTCATCGCAGCGCGCTCACGGGGTGCTTTCGGCAGGGCTGTGCGGGTCGTGCGCCTCGGCGCGGCCGAGGCAGACGATGCCGGCCACGATCAGTACCGCACCGAGCAGATGGTGCAGGGTCAGCGGCTCGTTCAACAGCCACGCCGACAGCAGCAGTACGCTGATCACTTCCAGGTGCGAGGCAGCAAAGGCGGGACCGATCGGCGCATGGCGCAGCAGGCTCATCCAGGTGAAGAATGCACCCACGTAGCCGAGGATGGCGCCGTAAACCCACGGCTGCGACAGCACGCGCAGCAGCCAGGCGGTGTTGGCCTCGACCGGCAACGCGGCGTCACCGGCGTACTTGAAGCACAGCTGGGCCAGCGTGTCGAAAGCCATCAGCAGCGGGAAGCCGATCACATACAGGCGCCTCATGAGCCGGCCCCCACCACGGCTACGCCGGCGGTGACCAGCAGCATGCCGGTCACCCGCAGCGGCGTGAGTTTCTCGCGGAACAGGAAACGGCCGGCGATCATCAGCGCGACGATGTTGATCGAGCCCAGCAGTACGCCCTTGGACAGCGGCACCAGCGACAGGAACGCGATCCAGGCGACGAACTCAAGCACGTAGCAGGCGATGCCGATCCACAGCCAGGGACGGCTGAGCATGTGTTTCCAGCGCTGCAGTCCTTCGCCCTCCTGCGGATCGCTGGCGGCGGCCTTGAAGGCGAGCTGGCCACCGGTATCGAGTACCACATTGGCCAGCCACAGCAGCGTGGCAAGTGCCCCCATGTCAGGCCACCGCCTTGAGCACGCCCGTGCGTTCACCGATTTCGGTGAAGAAGCGCGCGCTGCGGCGGATCACATCGCGGCGTTCGCGGTCGATGGTGATCATGTGGTAACTGTCTTCCAGCACCACCAGTTCCTTCGGGCCGCTGACCCGCGACATCACCAGCTCGGCGTTGCCCATGCTGGCCACGTCGTCCTCGCGGGCGTGCATCACCAGGCACGGCGCGGTGACCTGGTGCAGATGGCGGCGGGTCCAGTTGCTCAGCGCACGCATCTCGGCCAGCGCATGCCAGGGGTTGCCCGGCAGGCCGGCGGCGGCGCTGTCGCCGGACAGCATGGCGGCGCTGACCTGCGCACGCAGGCGCTCGTCACGCAGGCCGTACGGCGGTTCTTCCATGAACATGCGGTCGCGGCCGATGTTGAAGCGCTTGAACCACGGCAGCAGGAACGAGAAGCGGGCCACGGCGGGGATGTTCCAGCCGTCATAGCGGAAGGTGGCGCCGTATACGCCAACCCCGGACACCCACTCGGGGCGACGTGCAGCCAGTGCCAGCGACAGCACCGCGCCCATCGACAGGCCGCCGACGAACAGCTGGTCGACCTTGCCGCGCAGGGTTGCCGCCGCATCTTCCACGCCCTGGTACCACTGTTCCCAGGTGGTTGCCAGCAGGTCATCCACGCTGCCGCAATGGCCGGGCAGCTGCACGCCGTGCACGGTGAAACCGGCGTTGTTCAGCCCTTTGCCCAGCATGCGCATTTCCGCCGGGGTGCCGGTCAGGCCATGGACCAGCAGCACGCCCTGTGGGCCACCGGGGAGGAAGAAGTCGTGCGATTCGGTCACCTGGCGGCTCCGGGACGGCAGTGGGGATGGCAGGATCGCAAGCGCGATTTTCGCCAGCCTTTCAGCGCCCCGGGCCGGGTCAGGGCGCCTTCAGCAGCGGCAGCGTGATGGCGACCTTCAGTCCGCCACCTGGGCGGTTCAGGAAGCTCAGGCGGCCGCCGAAGTGCTCCACCGCCTCGTGCGCGATGGCCAGGCCGAGGCCGGTGCCGCTGGCAGCGGTGCCCGGCGCCCGGAAGAAGCGCTCGCCCAGCCGTGGCATCACGTCGTCGGGCACGCCAGGGCCGTTGTCTTCCACATACAGTTCGACATCATTGTCGTCCAGCGCGTGCACGCCCACCGTGACGGTTGCATTGCGGCCGGCATAACGCAGGGCGTTGTCGATCAGGTTGTCCAGCGCTTCCTGCAGCATGGCGCCGTTGCCGAGTACACGCAGCGGATGGGGACTGCCGCGGTAGCCCAGATCGATGCCATCGCGGATCGCCTCCGGTACGCGCATGCCGACCCACTGCGGTACCAGCTCGCACAGGTCCAGTGCCTCCACGGTATCGGGCACGGTCTGCGCCCGGCTCAGTGCCAGCAGCTGGGTGCTGACCCGCGCGGTGCGCTGGTTGAGCCGGCGGATGTGCTGCAGCGCCTCGCGCACTGTATCGGGGTCGCCATGTGCCAGCGCCTGGTCCACGTGCAGGGCCATGCCCGCCAGCGGCGAACGCAGCTGGTGCGCGGCATCGGCGATGAAACGGTTCTGCAGGGTGATCATTTCCGCCTGGCGGGCAAACAGATCATCGATGGTGCTGATCAGTGGCTGGATCTCCTCGGGCACGTCGGCATCGGAGATCGGCGCCAGTTCGCCGCGGCGCTGGGCCAGGCGGGTCCTCAGCGGGGTCAGGATGCGCAGGCCATAGGTCACGCCGAACCAGACCAGCGCTGCGGTACCCAGCGCCAGCATGGTCATCAGCGGGATGATGATCATCAGGATCTCGCGCGCACGCTGCCGGCGGTCGGCCATGCTCTCGGCCACGGTCACCGCCAGCTGGTCCTGCGGATCGTTCATCGCCTGCGTGCAGACGGTGGCCATGCGCACCTGCTGGCCATTGAGGTTGCCGTCGTACAGCGCCGGATGCACACCGGTGCAGTCCTGCGAAGGGGCGTACGGGCTGAAGTCTGCATTGCCGCTGAGCGTACCCATGCGGCTGCTGTCGACGTTGAAGTAGCGATGGCCGTCGGGGTCGTACTCGATCAGGAAGCGCGCCTGCGGAGACAGGTCGCTGGTCACCGGCATGGTGCTCAGCATCTGCGCGAACGAATGCGTGTCGTCGATCAGGTTGCGGTCGTGGATGCGGTTGGAATAGTCCAGCGCAACGTAGTAGGCCAGGATCGTGTTGAAGGTGAGCAGGCCCAGCATCGGCAACGCCAGAAAGGCGAGCAGGCGCCGGCGCAGGCTGGGCGGGCCACTGATCACGGCGTGCTTTCGTCCTGCGCGTCTTCCAGCATGTAGCCCAGCCCGCGCACGGTGCGGATGCCCATGCCGCCGGGCTGCAGCTTGCGGCGCAGGCGGTGCAGGGCGATGTCCAGGCCGTTGTCGGTGAGGTCCTGGCCCCAGTCGCACAGCGCCTCCACCAGTTGCGCGCGCGACACGATGCGCTCGGCGCGTACCGCCAGTGCCGACAGCAGGCCGAACTCGCGCGCGGTCAGTTCCAGCGACTGGTCGTCGATCCACACGCGGTGCCCGGCCAGGTCCAGGCGCAGGCGGCCGATGCGCAGGTCCGGGTTGCCATTGCTGGTGACCCGCCGCAGCTGCGCACGCACGCGTGCTTCGAACTCGTCCAGCGCGAACGGCTTGACCAGGTAGTCATCGGCGCCCAGGTCGAGCACGCGCACGCGCTCGGCCAGGCCGTCGCGGGCGGTCACCACCAGCACCGCCAGGCCATCGCCGCGCTGACGCAGGCGCTGCAGCACATCGCGGCCATCCAGCTGAGGCAGGCCCAGGTCCAGCACCAGCAATGCGTACTGGGTCGAGCCCAGTGCCGCGTCGGCGTGCGCGCCGTTGTCGACGTGGTCAACCACGTGCCCCTGCCGGCGCAGCGAGGCGCACAGGCCGGAGGCGATATCCGGGTCGTCTTCAGCAATCAGAACGCGCATGCGCGGGGGCTCCTGTAACGGTCAGGCCCACCGGATGGACGGGGTGGGCCTCTCTCGGCTGCCGAGGGTAGCCGCAAACCGGGTGAAGGTGGAGCGCGCCGCCGCCGCCCGGTGCCGTCGCGCTGTCCCTTCATTCAGTCCTGCAGGCCCGGCTCACCCGGCGCCAACGGCACCCGCGAGCCATCCAGCAGGCCACGGCTGAGCCTGCCATTTTCGATGAACAGCAGTTCGCCGTTCTCGCCGTTCTTGATGCTGCTGTCGATGGCGATCACGCGGTCGCCATGGAAGCTGCTGACGTGTGGCATCGAGGTGTGGCCGACCACGATGCGTTTGAGCTGCAGGCGGTCGAGTACGGTCTGGACCCCCGCGGTGTCGAGGCGGCCATCGAAGTAGCCGCGGTACCAGATCGGGCTGGTCTTGCCGTCATACAGCGGTGCGGTGGCCGGGTCGGCCTTTACTTCGGCCTTTGGCAGGCCCAGTGACGCCTGGTAGGCCGCATTGGTGCGCGCCGGTTCCAGCGCCAGCTGCACTGCCTCGGGCGAAATGCCGCCGTGCAGGAACAGGGTGTCGCCGATCTTCAGCAGCACCGGGCGGGTGCGCAGCCACTGCCCGATCACCGAATCGGCACCGTACAGCTGCGGGTAGCTGCGGCCGAGCAGCTGCGCGCTGCGCAGGTACTTCGGGTTGACGTAGCGCAGGTCGTCGTACAGCACCATGGTTTCGTGGTTGCCGAGCACGAAGTGCACCGCGCCGCCGGCGGCGGCCGCCTGCTGCTGCAGGCCATACAGCAGCCAGAAGGCCTCGGTCACCTGCGGGCCGCGGTCGAACACATCGCCGGCGATGACCAGCGTGTCCTTGCCCAGCGCCCAGCGATCCTGGGCATCGATGACCTGGTGGGCGCGCAGCAGGCGCACCAGCAACCCGTACTGGCCATGGATGTCGGACAGCGCAACGATGCGCGGCACGGCCGGCAGCACGGAAACCGAAGGCGCATTCGGGGCAGCCACGTGCACCGTGTGCTCGTAGCCGCAGCGCGGGGCGATGTCGGTACCTGCGGCCTGCGTGGCAAGCGTGTGCGACTCGACCTTGTCGTCGCAGATCCATTTGGCCTGCAGCTGGTCGCCCTGGCGGAACACATAGGGGCCATCGGCCTGCACGTGGTCGGCGGGCGCGGCAACCTCGCGGGCCTGCGTGGTTGCTGTGGCGCAGGCCAGCAGCGGCAACAGCAGGGCGGTCAGCAGGGAAGGGCGATCGCGCGACATCGGCGGCATCCAGTGGCGGAAAGACCCGATGCTAACCGGCGCGGGTGTTCGTCGGTGTGCGCGAATGGGCGGATCAGGTGTCGCGCCCGCCGTCCCTGAGCTTGCGCACGCGGGTGGCGGTGGGCTGAAGTGGCTGGCCGTCGCGCCCGCGCGGCTGCATGTAGGGCAGCGGCCGCCGCGTCGCCGATTCGATCAGCTGTGAATGGGCTTCACCGGCCTCGAAGCGATGGCGTTCCGCCCATTGGCGCAGCGCGACCAGCAGCGGGAACAGTTCCTGGCCAGCGGCGGTGAGCACGTATTCCTGGTAGGCCGATCCATCGGAGGCCGGCTGCAGCTGCAGGATGCCGGCCTCTACCAGCCGGCGCAGGCGGTCGCTGAGGATGTTGCGGGCCGCGCCGAGGCTGCGCTGGAAATCACCGAAACGGGTGACGCCATCGAAGGCATCACGGATGACCAGCAGCGCCCAACGGTCACCGAGCAGATCGGCGCTGCGGGCGACGGGGCAGGGGCTGTCGGCGTGCATGGTGGACCTCTCTGATGTGGTTGCAGTTTAAAACCAATGGCAGTAGCCTGCATCAAGTTTCAAATTGCAACCACGTCATGAGTGCCACATCGCTTCCCCGCCCGCTGCTGGTCCTGCTTGCGGTTGCCGCCGGCGCCAGCGTCGCCAACGTCTACTACGCGCAGCCGCTGCTGGATCAGCTTGCACGCGCCTTTGCGCTGGACCGGGCCGTGGCCGGCGCGGTGCTGGCTGCTACCCAGGCCGGTAGCGTGCTGGCGTTGCTTGGCCTGCTGCCGTTGGCGGACCGTGGTGACCGGCGACGCCTGCTGCGGCTGCAGTTGATCGCATTGGTGCTGGCGCTGCTGTGGCTGGCAGCGTCACGCACGGCGGGCTGGCTGTTGTCGGGCATGCTGCTGGCCGGCTTGCTGGGCACGGCGCTGACCCAGGGCCTGATCGCCTATACCGCCATGCTGGCACCGCCCGAGCAGCGCGGTCGCGTGGTCGGTGTGGTGCAGGGCGGCGTGTTCATCGGCCTGCTGCTGGCGCGCGTGGTGTCCGGTACGGTGGCGGCGGCCTTTGGCTGGCAGATGGTCTACCTGTTGTCAGCGATGGTGATGGCGGGGTTGGCGGCGCTGCTGTGGCGGCGCCTGCCCCCAGTACCGGTGCCGTCGGTTCCCCCACGCTGGCGCGAGCTGCTGGGCTCGATGCTGGGCATGCTGCGCCGCGATCGAACGCTGCGCGAACGCGGGCCGCTGGCACTGCTGCTGTTTGCCGGCCTCAATGTGTTCTGGGCGGCGGCACCCTTGCCACTCTCGGCGCCACCGCTGCATTGGTCGACCGCCGCCATCGGTGCACTGGGCCTGGCCGGGGTGGTCGGTGCGCTGCTGGCGGCGCGGGTAGGGCACTGGATGGACCGTGGTTTCGCGCATCCGGTCAGCGTCGGTGCGCTGTTGTTGATGCTGGTTGCGTGGTGGCCCTTGCTGGGCCTGCCGCAGTCGCTGTCGTTGCTGCTGTTGGGCGTGATTGTGCTCGACCTGGGTGGGCAGGCACTGCACGTATCAAACCAGGCATTGCTGCTGCGCGCGCCGGCTGAACAGCATGGACGCCTGGTGGCTTTGTACATGCTGTTCTATGCGGTGGGCAGTGGCGCCGGTGCAGCGGCCGGGCCGTGGATGCAGGCGCGCCATGGCTGGCCGGCGGTATGCCTGTTGGGGGCGGGCATCGCGTTGCTGGCGCTGCTCTGGTGGGCAGCGTGGCGGGTGGTGGCGGTGAAAGCAGCGGCCGGCGGCCGCATCGGTAGTGCCGGCTGTCAGTAGAGTCGACTGTCAGTCGACTGCTCTTCGCCCTGCGTGCGAAAAACCCCGCGGTGCGCGCGATAGTCGACCCGCGGTCGACTCTACCTGTCCTGCCGTCATCGCTGCAGTGCGCGCCGTCCCGGGGCTTCCTGCAGGTCCGCACTGGCCACCACCACGCGGTTGCGGCCGCTGCGCTTGGCCTCGTACATTGCCGCGTCGGCACGGGCCATCAGCCGCTCGTAGTCCGGATGGCCATCGTGGCCGGCCACGCCGATGCTGGCGGTCAGTGCCAGCACCTGGCCGTTGGCCAGTACCACCGGCGACTGCGCGATCTGCCGCCGCAGGCTCTCGGCGATCACGGTCGCCTGCGATTCGCTGGCAGCCACCAGTACCACCACGAATTCTTCGCCGCCATAGCGGAACAGGTAGTCGCTGCCGCGCGTGAGCTGGCCGAGCAGGCCGGCGACGTGCTGCAACGCGCGGTCGCCGGCATCGTGGCCGTGGCCGTCGTTGATTGCCTTGAAGTGATCCAGGTCGAGCAGCAGCAGCGAGAATGGTGTGCGGTTGCGTGTGGCCAGCTCGATTTCCCGGCGCAGCACGGTGGGCAGGAAGCGACGGTTGAGCAGGTTGGTCAGCGCGTCGCTGCCGGCATCCAGTTCGCCGATGCGCTCGAACAGCAGTGTCATCAGGGTGCGGATGGCGGCCAGGTCCTCGCGGATGGCCGGCAGCACCGCCAGTCGCTGCGCCGGAGCATCGCCGCTCGCGCGCTGCAGGTGGCCATCAATGCGGGCCATCAACTGGCCCACCTGCTGCGTTTCGCTGCTTTCGCCGAAGCTGGGGATGCCCTTGTGGGTGAACCACAGGCCGAACTCCGAGGTGGCCAGGCTGGCGTTGTCGCTGGCCTGCACGTGACCGGCCAACGCGTAGAGCAGGGCGTTTTCCCAGTCCAGCAGCAGTGCGCGCTGGCGCTCGCGTTCGGTACCGACGTTCTGTACCAGCGAGAACAGTCGGTAGGCGGCGTCGGCACGGGTGGAGCGCTCGCGCGCGTGGGTGTAGGCCAGGGTCATGCCTTCCATGGCGATGTCCATGATCGCGCTGAGGCAGTCGATGGCGGCGAATGCGGTGCCGCTGTCCGGTGCATCGTCACGCAGGCGCACGAACAGTTCGTGCTTGAGCACACGCGCACCGCGGGTAACCAGGTCGACCGGAATGCCGACGCGGGCGTGCACGTCGCCGATGATCCGCTGCGAGGCCACGGTGTTGGCGATGCCGCTGGCATCAGTGGTCAGCAGCTGCGCCAGCCAGCGCTGCATGGCCGGCTGCAGGCGCTGCTTGACCTGGTCGTGGGACAGGAAACGGCGCGCACGGGTGTCCTGCAGCAGCACTTCGTAAAAGCGCTGGGCCAGCGCGGGTGGGGCATCGGTAGCAGCGGCCCTGAGCAGCGCGGTGGCGGCAGGGCCGGCCTGCAGCAGACACTGCTGCCAGGCCTCGGCCAGCGGCTGGCTGGCATCGTCCAATTGGGGTGGTTCCACGTCGATCTCTGACTGCGTACGGCAAACCACGGGTATCGGCCGCGGCGGCATACGGTTGATGGCGGGTTAGCCGGCCAGTTTACGCGCGGTGCAGGGTTGCACGGTGCGCAAACCACATCGGCGCCGCTGCGGCAATGAGTGAACGCATTTGAGAATCAATCGCATTGATGGGAGAATGCGCGCACGGAACGGGCTGCAGGTGCCTGCTGCAGGACTGCTCCGCCTCCCCCTCGTCGTTGCCTCAAGCCCTTTGCCAGAGGCCCCGTAGCCCTGCCAGAAGGTCCTGATCATGTCCCCTGCCGTTGTCCTTTCGCCGCGCCCGCTGGCGCTTGCCGTTGCCGCCCTGCTGGCCGGCAGCGCTCTGACCGCCCACGCCGAAACCGACGCCACCGATATCGACACGGTGCACGTCACCGCCTCGCAGATCGCGCGCCAGGCCCTGGGTACCTCCACCATCACCGCAGAGGACATCGCCAGGCGCCCGCCGGCCAACGACATCGCCGAGCTGCTGCGGACCATGCCCGGCGTCAACCTGACCGGCAACAGTGCCTCGGGCCAGTACGGCAACAACCGCCAGATCGATCTGCGTGGCATGGGCCCGGAGAACACCCTGATCCTGGTCGATGGCAAGCGCATCGGTGCGCGTGACGCCGTGCGCATGGGCCGCAGCGGTGAGCGCAATACGCGCGGCGATACCAACTGGGTGCCGGCGGAAATGATCGAGCGCATCGAGGTGCTGCGCGGCCCGGCGGCGGCGCGCTATGGCTCCGGTGCGTCGGGCGGCGTGGTCAACATCATCACCAAGCGCCCGACCGGCGACCTGACCGGCGCGGTCGACCTGTATGGCCTGGTGCCCGAGCACAGCGCCGAAGGCGGCAGCGAGCGCGTCGGCCTGCAGCTGAGCGGGCCGATGACCGACACCCTGTCGTTCCGCCTGTACGGCAATCTCAACAAGACCGACGCCGATTCGCTGGAACTCAACCGTGACTTCGCGACGAATCCGAACGCGGTGCCGCCGGCCGGTCGCGAGGGCGTCAAGAACCGCGATGTCAACGCGCTGCTGCGCTGGGACGTGACCGCCAACCAGGTGGTCGAATTCGAAGCCGGCACCAGTCGCCAGGGCAACATCTATGCTGGCGACCGCGCGGTCAGCACCACCGGTACCTCGACACCGATCGATCTGGGGGCGTTGGCCGAGCAGCAGGCCGAGACCAACCGCATGTACCGCAACACCGGCGCGATCACACATCGCGGCCGCTGGGGTGATGTGACCTCGCGGGTAACGGCTGCAGTGGAGGCGGTGAACAACTCGCGCATCAACGAAGGCCTGGCCGGTGGCCCGGAGGGCAGCTTCAACGGCACCGACTGGTCGACCTCGCGCCTGCGCAACTACCAGCTGGACGGCGAAGTCAGTTTCCCGACCACGCTGGGTGGTGCCGAGAACATCTGGACGCTGGGCTTTGAATACCTGGACAGCCGCCTGACCGACCCGTACTCGATGAGCCAGTCCAGCAGCAGCGGCGGCGGCATCCCGGGGCTGTCGGCCGATCGCGCACGCGGCAAGTCCGACGCGCAGACCACCGCCGTGTTCGTGGAAGACAACATCTACCTGGGCGAGCGCTGGATCGTCACCCCGGGCCTGCGCTTCGACCACCACAGCCAGTTCGGCAACAACACCAGCCCCAGCCTCAACGCGCAGTTCCGCATCAACAGCGACTGGGTGGTGAAGGGCGGTATCGCCCGTGCATTCAAGGCGCCGAACCTGTACCAGTCGAATCCGGACTATCTGTATTACACCCGGGGCAATGGCTGCCCGAATGCACTGCCGAGCCTGGGCGCCGGCTGCTACATGCGCGGCAACTCGGACCTGAAGGCGGAAACCAGCCTGAACAAGGAACTGGGTATCGAGTGGGCACCGCAGAGCGGCTGGCAAGCGTCGTTGACCTACTTCCACAACGACTACAAGGACAAGATCCAGGCCGGGTACAACCAGATCGGGCTGACCGCCGACACCAAGGGCCGCATCTTCCGCTGGGAGAACGCACCCAAGGCGATCGTGCAGGGTCTGGAAGGCAACCTGGTGGTCCCGCTGCTGGGCGAGCAGGGCAACCGCCTGAAGTGGAGCAACAACTTCACCTACATGGTGGAGAACGAGAACAAGAGCACCGGCCAGCCGCTGTCGGTGATTCCGAAGTACACCGTCAACACGATGCTGGACTGGCAGGCCACCGACAAGCTGTCGGTGCTGCTGACCGGCACCTTCTACGGCAAGCAGAAGCCGGCCACCACCAACATCAACAATGATCCGCGCTGCACCGGCACCTGCGATCCGTCGATCGCGCTGCAGGACCGTGGTGCGTACAACATCTGGGGCGTGAGCGCGCGCTACAAGGTGACCGAGACGGTCAGCTTCGGTTTCGGCGTCAACAACCTGGCCGACAAGCGCCTGTTCCGCGAGGCCAACAGCAGCGATGCCGGCGCGGCGACCTACAACGAGCCGGGCCGCGCGTACTGGGCCAGCCTGCGCTTCGGGTTCTGACCGCAGGCGGACGTCGGTCCGCTGCGTCCGCCAGGCGTGGCCTGGCGTTGCCGGCCGCGCTCCGGTAGCGCCGGGCCATGCCCGGTGAGGGACCGCGTGGCCTGCAATGTTATAAACACCGTGATAGTTTCCCAACGCCCTCCGGCGTAGCCTGCCTCCCATCGCAAAGGAGCTGTTGCCATGGGCCACGACCACGATCACCTGCCATCCGAGATCCGCCACGAGAAACCCTTGTGGTGGGCGCTCGGCCTGACCTCCACCTTCCTCGTCGTCGAGGTGGTGGGCGCGTTCTGGACCAACAGCCTGGCGCTGCTGTCCGACGCGGCGCACATGGCTACCGACGCTTTAGCGCTGATGATCGCGCTGGTCGCGGTGCGGCTGAGCCGGCGCCCGCCGGACGCGCGCCGCACCTACGGCTATGCACGCCTGGAAGCGCTGGGCGCGATGATCAACGGCGCGATGCTGTTCGTGGTTGCCGGCTATATCCTGTGGGAGGCCATTGGACGTTTCCGCGAGCCGCAGGAGATTGCCTCGTCGGGCATGCTGGTGATTGCCGCGGCGGGCCTGGTCATCAACCTGATCTCGATGCGCCTGCTGCAGGCCGGCAGCGGCGAGAGCCTCAACGTGAAGGGCGCCTACCTGGAAGTGTGGGCAGACATGCTCGGCTCGGTGGCCGTGATTGCTGGCGCGCTGTTGATCAAGTGGACCGGCTGGAAGCCGATCGACCCGATCCTGGCGGTGCTGATCGGCCTGTGGGTGTTGCCGCGCACCTATGTGCTGATGCGCGAGGCGATCAACGTGCTGCTGGAAGGCGTGCCCAAGGGCATGGACGTGGCCAAGGTGCGCGACAGCCTGTCCGGCCACGCTGCGGTACTGGACGTGCATGACCTGCATGTGTGGGCGCTGGCCTCCAGCACCCCGGCGCTGACCGCGCACATCGTGATGCGCGACGGCACCGATGCCGATGCGCTGCGTCGTGATCTGGGCGGGCGCCTGCACGATGACTTCGGCATCGAGCACGTGACACTGCAGATCGAAGCGGACCACTGCGGCGAAGCCTGTGGTGAGCCGGCGCCGGCCAAGGGCGGCGAGCACGAGGGCCATGAAGGCCATGACCACGGCGAGGACGCGCAGGGCCATCGCGGCCACGTGCATCGCTGAACGAGGATGCAAGGGCATCGATCGGGTCAAACCGCCCGGGTGAAGCCGGCCTGGTAGAGTCGACTGTTAGTCGACTATCGCGCGCAGCGCGGGCATTTTCGCGACCTTGCCGAAGAGCAGTCGACTAGCAGTCGACTCTACCCCGTCGCGAGGCCAGCCGGTCTGCCAGCCGCGTCGGCTCCGGCAGCCGGTAGCCGCGCAGCGTGCGCTGCACCCAGTCCAGCGCGGTATCCGCACTGACCCGATGGCCACCGGCCACGAACAGCGGCTTGCAGCGCAGCTTGCTGCGCAGCACCCAGCCCAGTTGCTCATCGCCATCCAGCAGCGGCGTATGCGCGCCGGCCTCGGCGCCCGGTTCGACGAAGCGGCCCACCAGTTTCGACTTGGCCACGCCGATGCTTGGCAGGTCGGTGACCACGCCGAGGTGAGCGGCCACCCCCAGCCGGCGCGGGTGGCTGATGCCATGGCCATCGACGAACACCAGGTCCGGCGTGCGCGGCAGCAGCGCCAGCGCGGCCAGCAGTGCCGGCAGCTCGCGGAAGCTGAGCAGGCCGGGGATATAGGGCATCACAGTGGGGATGCGCGCGATCTCCTGCGCCACGGGCTGCAGCGTCTCTGCGTCCAGCAGTACCGCCGCGGCGCGGGTGATGGCGCCATCGTCCTCGAAGCCGACATCCAGCCCGGCCAGCCAGCGCACGTTGCGTGGCAGGCGGTCCTGGCGCTCCACGCGGCCGGCCAGCTGGAGCTGCTGCGCGCGTGCAGCGGCGACGCTGCCTTCCCAGCGCCCGGGGTCGATCACCGTATTCATTGGTCACAGCATTGCATGCGCGGTGCCACGGCCCGGTGAGCGGCGCCCGGGGCTACAATGGCGGCCTGCCTTTCCTCGCGTTGGAGACCCTGCAGTGACCCGTAAACTCGTACTGTTGCGCCATGGCCAGAGCCAGTGGAACCTGGACAACCGCTTCACCGGCTGGGTCGATGTCGACCTGACCGAGCAGGGGCGCCGGGAAGCGGCCGCCGCGGGTCGCCTGATGCGCGAGGAAGGCCTGCAGTTCGACGTTGCCCACACCTCCGTGCTCAAGCGTGCCATCCACACCCTGCAGGGTGCACTGGCCGAGCTGGAACAGGACTGGCTGCCGGTGAACAAGTCCTGGCGCCTCAACGAACGCCATTACGGCGGCCTGCAGGGCCTGGACAAGGCCGAGACCGCCGCCAAGCACGGCGAGGACCAGGTCAAGGTGTGGCGTCGTTCGTACGATATCCCGCCGCCGGCCATGGACCTGGAGGATCCGGGTCACCCGATCCATGACCGCCGCTACGCTGGCCTGGACCGCAACGCGCTGCCGGGCACCGAATCGCTGGCCACCACGCTGGACCGCGTGCTGCCGTACTGGCACGACGCCATCGCGCCGCAGCTGAAGGACGGCAAGACCGTGCTGGTCACCGCCCACGGAAATTCGCTGCGCGCGCTGTACAAGTACCTCAACAACGTCTCGCGCGAGGAAATCCTCGAGCTGAACATCCCGACCGGCATCCCGCTGCTGTTCGAGTTGAACGACGACCTGACGGTGAAGTCGTTCCGCTATCTGGGCGACCCGGAAGCAGCGCGCAAGGCCGCTGAAGCCGTGGCCAACCAGGGCAAGGCGAAATAAAACAGAAGGCCGGCGCAAGCCGGCCTTCGCTTTTTGTAGAGTCGAGCCATGCTCGACTGCTGTTGGCCTCTTGCCGCAAGGACAATAAACCCGGAACGGCGAGCAGTCGAGCATGGCTCGACTCTACATAAGCGCGTCCTGTGACCTTTGGCCGGTCCCACCGCAGGCCTCCCCGGCTACCCTGTGAAATTACCCGCAGGAGAGCCTCATGAACGTCCGCAACCTGGTCCCGCTGGGCCTGACCATCGCCATCGCTGCCTCGCTGGCGGCCTGTGGCAAGAATGAAACCGCGCCGGCGGCCAGCGCCGACGCCAAGCCGGCCTTCGACCTGTCGCAGATCAAGACGCCGCTGATCTCGCTCAACAGCGCCGACCTGGATCCGGCCATTTCGGCCTGTACCGACCTCAATGGCTTCGTCAACAGCAAGTGGCTGAAGGCCAACCCGGTGCCGGGCGACCAGACCACCTGGGGCAGCTTCGAGATCCTGCGCGAGCGCTCGTTGGAAGTGCAGCACGCACTGGTGCAGCAGGCCGCGGCCAGCCAGGCCAAGGCCGGCTCGGTGGAAGCCAAGATCGGTGACATCTGGAAGACCGGCAACGATGAAGCCAAGATCGAAGCCGCCGGCCTGGCGCCGCTGCAGCCGCAGCTGGACAAGATCACCGCGCTGAACGATACCGCCGCCATCACCCAGTACCTGCGCGACAGCCAGGCCGAGGGCAAGGGCGTGCTGTTCTCGCTGTTCGCCAATGCCGACTACAAGGATTCGGCCAACGTCATCGCCTATGTCGGCCAGGGCGGCCTGGGCCTGCCGGAGAAGGGCTACTACTTCGATGACGCGCAGGCCAAGATCCGCGACGCATACGTAGCCTACATCGCGCAGGTGCTGACGCTGTCCGGCGTGGACGCGGCGCAGGCTGCCGAGCAGGCCAAGGCCGTGATGGCCTTCGAAACCCGTCTGGCCAAGGCCTCGATGTCGCGCATCGAAATGCGTGACCCGGCCAAGCGCTACAACCCGCTCAGCGCGGCCGACGCCGACAAGCTGACCCCGAACTTCAGCTGGACCGCGCTGTTCGACACCCTGAAGGTGCCGGCCGCGCAGAAGTTCTCGCTGGCGCAGCCGGGCTTCTTCGGTGAAATGGACAAGATGCTCGCCGACGTGCCGGCCAGCACCTGGCAGGCCTACCTGCGCTTCCACACCATCGATGACGCCTCGCCGTACCTGAGCAGCCAGTTCGAGAAGGCCAACTTCGATTTCTATGGCACCACCCTGCGTGGCCAGAAGGAAATGCAGCCGCGCTGGAAGCGCGTGCTGGAGTCGGTCAACGGCGGCATGGGTGAAGCCTTGGGCCAGCTGTACGTCGACGCCGTGTTCCCGGCCGAGTCCAAGGTGGCCATGCAGCACCTGGTGGAGAACCTCTCGGTGGCGCTGAAGGCGCGCCTGGAGCAGCTGCCGTGGATGGGCGAAGAGACCAAGAAGAAGGCGCTGGAGAAGTGGGCCAGCTTCACCCCGAAGATCGGTTACCCGGACAAGTGGCGTGACTGGGCGGGCCTGCAGACCAACGGCGACAGCTACCTGGGCAACATGCAGGCGGCACGTGCGTTCAACTACCGCTACATGCTGGACAAGATCGGCAAGCCGGTGGACAAGACCGAGTGGGGCATGACCCCGCAGACCGTCAACGCGTACTACAACGCCACCAAGAACGAGATCGTGTTCCCGGCGGCGATCCTGCAGGCACCGTTCTTCGACGCCAAGGCCGATCCAGCGCTGAACTACGGCGGCATCGGTGCGGTCATCGGCCACGAAATGATGCACGGCTACGACGACTCGGGCAGCCAGTTCGCCGCCAACGGCAACTTCGACAACTGGTGGACCGATGCCGACCGCAAGGCCTTCACCGAGCGTACCGACCAGCTGGTCGCGCAGTTCGACGGCTATGAATCGGTGCCGGGCGTGTTCGTGAAGGGCAAGCTGACCCTGGGCGAGAACATCGGCGACCTGGGTGGCCTGACCGTGGCCTACGACGCGTTGCAGATGGCGCTGAAGGAGGACCCGAAGGCGAATGTCGAAGTGGACGGCCACAGCCAGGACCAGCGCTTCTTCATGAACTGGGCCACCGTATGGCGCCGCAACTTCACCGACGGTGAGCTGCGCGTCCGCCTGAACACCGACCCGCACGCGCCGGCCAACTTCCGTGCCAACGGCGCGCCGTCGAACATGCCGTCGTATGCCGCTGCGTTCCAGTGCAAGGCCGGCGACGCGATGGTGCGTGCCGACGACAAGCGCGTGGTGATCTGGTAATCGATCGCACGTGATGCGTGATGCAGAAGGCCCGGCGAATGCCGGGCCTTTTGTTTGTCTGATCGGTAGCGCCGGGCCATGCCCGGCGGATCTCAGGCCAGCGCTGGTTCCTGCGCCAGCATGCGATGGAAGCGCTGCAGCACATAGGGATCGATCAGGCCGCCGGACTGCTCGTCGATGATGCGCAACGCAGTCTCGCGTTCCATCGCTGCGCGGTAGGGGCGCACGCTGGTCATGGCATCGTAGGCATCCGCAACGGTGACGATGCGTGAGCCCAGCGGAATGCTCTCGCCACGCAGGCCGTCGGGATAGCCGCTGCCATCGAACGCTTCATGGTGGGCGCGAATCAGCCGCGCGACCGGTGCCGCATCGCTGCGGCCGGTGGCCAGGAAGATGTGTTCGCCGCGCACCGGATGCTCGCGCATGATCGCGCGTTCCTCGTCGGTGTGCCGGCGCGGTGTCAGCAGTACATCGTCGGGAATGCCGATCTTGCCGATGTCATGGAAGCGCGCGGCCAGGCCGATCTGCGAGCAGGCATCGTCATCGAGATCGCAGTGCGTGGCCAGGCGCTGCGCGAGCAGGCCAACGCGGTCGCAATGGTGGCGGGTGTAGGCGTCGCGCATCTGCAGCGACATCGAGAGGGCATCGATCAGGCAGGCCTGTGCGTGCAGCAGGTCGGGGGCGGGTACGGCGTCAGGAAACATGGTCATCCGCCCGCACCGGGTGGGGACCGGTGCGGGGTGTTCGGGGGGGCGATCAACCCGGGGCGAGGGTGGTCAGAAGGGCGCGGGCCGCATTGAAGCGGTCTTCCGGCAGCGGCAGCGGGTGCTTGATGCGCAGCTTGTCAGGCCCTTCCATGGCGTAGAGATTGGGTTGTTTCTGGATCAGCTGGATCACCGCCATCGGGTCGATGTTCGGCTTGGACTCGAACACGATGCGGCCACCGTTCTCGCCCAGGTCCAGCTTGCGGATGCCCAGCGTATTGGCCTTCAGCTTCAGCTCGGCGATGGCGAACAGGTGCTTGGCCGCATCCGGCAGCAGGCCGAAGCGGTCGATCATCTCCACCTGCAGTTCGCGCAGCGCATCACTGTCGCGCGCGCTGGAAATGCGCTTGTACAGGGTCAGGCGGGTGTGCACGTCCGGCAGGTAGTCTTCCGGAATCAGCGCCGGCACATGCAGCTCGACCTCGGCACCGCGCACTTCCTCGCCGGCATCCAGGTCGGGCAGTTTGCCCTGCTTGATGCTGCGCACCGCGCGCTCCAGCAACTCGGTGTAGAGGCTGAAGCCGACCTCGGCCATCTGCCCGCTCTGGTCCTCGCCCAGCAGTTCACCGGCACCGCGGATTTCCAGATCGTGCGTGGCCAGGGTGAAGCCGGCACCGAGCTCGTCCATCGACGCGATCGCTTCCAGGCGCTTTTCCGCATCCGGGGTGATCGAGCGGCGGTCGGGCGCCACCAGGTAGGCGTAGGCGCGGTGGTGCGAACGACCGACGCGGCCACGCAGCTGGTGCAGCTGGGCCAGGCCGAAGCGATCGGCGCGGTTGATGATGATGGTGTTGGCGTTGGGGATGTCGATGCCCGACTCGATGATCGTGGTCGACAGCAGTACGTTGAAGCGCTGCTTCTGGAAATCCAGCATCACCTTTTCCAGCTCGCGCTCGGGCATCTGCCCGTGGGCGATGCCGATGCGCGCCTCGGGCACCAGCTCGGACAGCTCGCGCTGCATGCGGCCGATGCTTTCCACGTCGTTGTGCAGGAAGTACAGCTGGCCACCACGCGCCAGCTCGCGCTGGAAGGCTTCGCGCAGCAGCGCATTGTCCCACTGGGTGATGAAGGTCTGCACCGCCAGCCGGTTCGGCGGCGGCGTTGCGATGATCGACAGGTCGCGCAGGCCGGCCATGGCCATGTTGAGCGTGCGCGGAATCGGCGTGGCGGTCAGGGTCAGCAGGTGCACGTTGGCGCGCAGCGCCTTCAGCGCTTCCTTCTGGCGTACGCCGAAACGCTGCTCCTCGTCGACGATGACCATGCCCAGGTCCTTGAACTTCACGTCCGGCTGCAGCAGGCGATGGGTACCGACGATGACGTCGATGGTGCCGGCGGCGACCTTTTCCAGCTCGGCCTTGATTTCCTTGGTGGTCTTGAAGCGCGACAGCACCTCGACCTTCAGCGGGTAATCGGCGAAGCGGTCGCGGAAGTTGCGGTAATGCTGTTCGGCCAGCAGCGTGGTCGGCACCAGCACGGCCACCTGCTTGCCGGCACTGGCGGCGGCGAATGCCGCACGCACCGCCACCTCGGTCTTGCCGAAGCCGACGTCGCCGCAGACCACGCGGTCCATCGGCTGGCTGCTGGCCAGGTCGCGCAGGGTGGCGTCGATCGCGGCCAGCTGGTCCGGGGTTTCCTCGAACGGGAAACCGGCGGCGAACGGCTCGTACATCGCGCGGTCCACCTGCAGCGCCAGGCCGGCACGCGCCTGGCGGCGGGCCTGGATCTCCAGCAGCTCGGCGGCGACGTCGCGCACCTTCTCGGCGGCCTTGCGCTTGGCCTTGCTCCACTGTTCGCCACCGAGCGAATGCAGTGGCGCGGTTTCCGCCGACGCACCGGAGTAGCGGCTGATCAGGTGCAGCTGGGCGACCGGCACATACAGGCGGTCGCCCTTGGCGTATTCGATTTCCAGGAACTCGCCGGGCATGCCGCCGACGTCCATCGCAATCAGGCCGCGGTAGCGGCCGACGCCATGGTCCTCGTGCACGATCGGCGCACCCTCGGTCAGTTCACCGAGGTCGCGGATGATCGCTTCCGGCTCGCGGCCGGCACGGCGCGTGCGGCGGGTGCTGCCGGCGCGCTCGGGGAACAGCTGGCGCTCGGTCAGCACCGCGATGCGCGGATCGTCCAGTGCGAAGCCATCCTCCAGCGGCGCCACCGCGATGGCAAAGCGCACATCGCTGGCGAGGAAGGAGGGCAGGTCGGCCACCACCGGCGGCTTCAGCTCAGCCGCCTGCAGCACTTCCAGCAGGGCCTCGCGGCGGCCAGGCGAATCGGCGGCGATCAGCACCCGGCCCGGATAGTGGCCGAGGAAGGATTTCAGGGCATCGCCGGCCGGCGCTTCACGTGCGGCCACCGGCAACGGCGGCAGCGGCTGGTCGCCCAGCGCGTGCGCATCGGCGATGCGCGCATGGTCGGCGGCCCACACCTCGATGCGCGGGGCATCGTTCAGACGCTCGCGCAGTAGTTCCGGCGACAGATACAGCGCCGACGGCGGCAGCAGCGGCCGTTCCACATCGTGGCGGCGCTGCTCGTAACGCTCGCCGGTCTGCGCCCAGAACGCCTCGGCGGCTTCGCCGGCACCGGCGCAGACCACCGGCAGGCTGCCGTCGGGCAGGTAGTCGAACAGGGTCGCGGTGCGTTCGAAGAACAGCGGCAGGTAGTACTCGACGCCGGCCGGGGCCAGCCCGGACTTCAGATCCTGGTACAGCGCGCTGCGCCGGGTATCGACATCGAAGCGTTCGCGCAGCGTGGCCAGCACGCGGGCGATGCTGGCTTCGTCCATCGGTACTTCGCGGCCCGGCAGCATGTGCACCGCCTCGACCTTGTCCAGCGAGCGCTGGCTTTCCGGGTCGAAGGCACGGATCGAGTCGATGTCCTCGTCCAGCAGCTCCACCCGCAGCGGCTCGTCGGCGCCCATCGGGAACACATCGAGCAGGCCGCCGCGCACGGCGAAGTCACCCGGGTCCATCACCTGCGGGACGTTGCGGTAACCAGCACTTTCCAGGCGACGCTTCTCGGCTTCCAGATCCAGGCGCTGGCCGACCTTCAGGTCGAAGCTGCCACCGATCACGTAGCTGCGCGGGGCCAGCTGCTGCAGCAGGGTCTGCACCGGCACGATCACCAGGCCGCGCTTCAGCGTGGGCAGGCGGTGCAGGGCGGACAGTCGCTGCGAAATGATGTCCGGATGCGGGCTGAAGCGGTCGTAGGGCAGGGTTTCCCAGTCCGGGAAGGCCACCACCGGCAGGGCCGGGTCACCGCCGAGCAGGGTGTGCAGGTCGGCTTCGAGCTGGTTGGCACCGTGGTTGTCACGGGCGATCACCAGCAGCGGGGCGTCGTGCGCACGCGCGGCCTGGGCCAGGTACCAGGCCAGGGCGGTCGGCGATGCGGGGGCGCGCCACCAGGCGCGGAGCTGGCCGGCGCGCGGCAGCGGCGGGGCGGGGTATGAGGTACGCGACATGGACCCCGGATTTTAGCAGAAGCCCGATCGAAGCCCGGCGAGTCGTGCCGGCCGTTGGCCGGCCGCCTCATGTGCCGGTGGGGGGGGGGGATGCCCGCCGGCGCGCCGGCCGAGCCGGGGGGGGGGGCCGGGCGAGCCCGGCGCATCCGTCAGTTGTCCAGCTCCAGCACCATCCGCACCAGGCCTTCGGCACCGGTCGGGTGCGGGACCGGCTTGAAGCCCAGCGAGGCGGCCAGCTGCTTCATCGGCTCGTTCTCGGCGGCAACGTCGCCGTACAGGCGGTCCAGGTACTTGCCGCGGCCCCACTTCACCAGCTTGCGCATCAGCTGCCGGCCGAGGCCCTGGCCAATGAGGAAGCGGCTGATCAGGATCGCGTACTCGGCTTCACGGGTACCGGGGATGATCGAGGCCCGGGCGACCGCGCCGACCACCGCTTCGCCAGCGGGCAGGGATTCGGCAGCGACCAGGGTGATCTCGGTCTTGGGATTCGGGTGGGTCAGGCGCTGGGTGGTTTCCGGCGACAGCTCGGTCACCGCCTGCAGGAAACGATCACGGATTTCTTCCGGCCCGAACAGGCTGAACGCCGCTTGCAGCGGCGCGCCATCTTCCGGGCGGATGGGGCGGATCAGCAGCTCGTGGCCGCTGGGAGCCTTGAAGATCTCATGCCAGGGCGGCATGCGGTTGCGAGTGGCCATACCGGGTGATTCCTTGGTGGTCCATCGATTGTGGCATCACCGGGGCTGCATTCCGTGAACGAAAGGCTCACGGCGGTACAGCCTCGTGAAGGCCGTTATTCGGGTGCTTTGAGCCAATCCAGGCGGGTGCTGGCCCCGGGTTCACCCAGGTGCTGGCGCAGCGCCGGCAGGGCTGGGCCGACCACCCGGTCGAACTGCCAGGGCGGGTTGAGCAGCAGCATGCCGCTGCCGTTGAGGCGCAGCGGTGAGTCGTCCGGGCGCACCAGGAACTCGATCGTCATCGCCGATTTCACCGGCAGGGCGGTGGCCTTGCGCAGGAAGTGCAGGATGGTGCGGCGCTGCTTGATCGGGAACCAGACGGCACACGTGGCCTGCGGCCAGCGCGCCAGGGTTTCGGCCAGGGCGGCCAGAACGGCCTGGTATTCGGCGTCCTGGGCCTCGTAGGGCGGGTCGATCAGGACCAGGCCACGGCCGATCTTGCTGCCGTTGAACTTCGGCGGCAGCAGCGAACGCAGCAGCGCATAGCCATCGCCCGCCCGCACGTCGACACGGCTGTCATGGGCGAACAGAGCCTTCAGCGTGGCCGTTTCGGCTTCCTGCAGCTCACAGACCGCCATGCGGTCCTGCGCGCGCATCGCCTGCGCGCTCAGCAGCGGCGATCCCGGGTAGTTGGTCAGGGCGCCCACCGGATTATCGGCCTGCACCGCCTTCAGATAGCGCTCGACCACCTCGGGCAGCTTGGGCTGGGCCATCAGCCGCATGATCCCGGATTCAGCCTCCAGGGTCTTGCGGCTCTCTTCGCTGGCCAGCAGGTAGCGGCCGGCACCGCCGTGGGTGTCGAGCACGAAGAACGGGCTGTCCTTGCGCTTGAAGCTGTCGATCAGGGCCAGCTGCACGATGTGCTTGAGCACATCGGCGTGGTTGCCGGCATGGAAGGCGTGGCGATAGTTCATGGGCGGCAGTGTACGGGGCGGCGGCCGCAGCGGCTATGCTGCGCGCCATGACAGTTCCCGTTGCCCATGTCCTGGTGGTCGAGGACGAAGCCGCCATCGCCGAAACCGTGCTCTATGCACTGCGCAGCGAGGGCTATGCCGCCAGCCATTGCCTGCTGGGCGGTGAGGCTCTGCTGCGGCTGCAGGCCGGCGGCATCGACGTGGTGGTGCTGGACGTGGGCCTGCCGGACCTGAGCGGTTTCGAGGTCTGCCGGCGGCTGCGTGCGCAGGCCGGGCCGGCGGCGCAGCTGCCGGTGATCTTCCTGACCGCGCGCAACGACGAAGTGGACCGCGTGCTCGGCCTGGAACTGGGCGCCGACGACTACATGACCAAGCCGTTCTCGCCGCGCGAACTGGTGGCAAGGGTGCGTGCGCGCCTGCGCCGTGCGGCGCCGGTCGTCGCAGCGCCCAGCGCCGATGCGGGCTGGCAGGAGCATGGCGCGTTCGCCATTGACCGCGAGGGCCGGCGCATCCGCTTCCGCGGCCATGCGCTGGACCTGACCCGCTATGAGTACGCACTGCTGGAAGCGCTGCTGCAGCGCCCGGGTGCCATCCTCAGCCGCGCGCAGCTGATGGACCGGGGCTGGGACAGCAGTGCCGACAGTGCCGACCGCACCGTCGACACCCATGTAAAGACGTTGCGCGCCAAGCTGCGCGCGGCCGGTGCCAGCGACGACCCGATCCGCACCCACCGTGGCCTCGGCTACGCGCTGGAGGTCTAGCCGATGCGCCTGGTACTGAAGCTGTTCCTCGGCTTCTTCCTGATCACCGGCATCGCCGCGTTCTTCGTGATGCGCGTGTTCGTCAACGAGGTGAAGCCCGGTGTGCGCCAGGCGATGGAATCGACCCTGGTCGATGCGGCCAACGTGCTGGCCGAGATGGCCGCCGCCGACGTCAAGGACGGCACCATCCGCAGCGGCAGCTTCACCCGCAACCTGGCCAAGGCGCGGCAGCGCGACCTGAAGGCGATGGTCTGGCGTTTCCCCAAGCGCTCGCTGGATTACCGGGTGACCATCACCGACGCCAAGGGCATCGTCATCTACGACTCGCTGGGCCGCGACCTGGGGCGCGACAATTCGCGCTGGAATGATGTGTACCGCACGCTGCGCGGTGAGTACGGCGCACGTTCCAGCCCCGAGATTGCCGGCGAAGAGGGCGATACGGTGATGCATGTGGCGGCGCCGGTGTACGACCCGGCCGACGGCCGCACGCTGATCGGCGTGCTCAGCCTGGCCCAGCCGAACCGCAGCATCGATCCGTTCATCGCCGCCAGCCAGCGCGCCATCATCGAGCGCGGTGCGTGGCTGATCGGGCTGTCGGCGCTGGTCGGCGTGCTGGTGACGATGTGGCTGACCACGGGCCTCGGTCAGCTCAGCCGCTATGCACGCGCGGTCAGCGCGGGCGAACCGGTGCCACCACCACGGCGCCGTCGCGACGAGATCGGCGATCTCGGCCAGGCGCTGGAAACGATGCGCCGCAAGCTGGAGGGCAAGGCCTACGTCGAGCAGTACGTGCAGTCGCTGACGCACGAGATGAAGAGCCCGCTGGCGGCGATCCGCGGTGCCGCCGAGCTGCTGCAGGAGCCGTTGCCCGAGGCCGACCGCGTGCATTTCGCCCGCAGCATCGTCGACCAGCAGGAGCGGCTGACCGAGACCATCGACAAGCTGCTGGCGCTGGCCGAAGTGGAACAGCACGGCTGGCTGCAGACGCGTGACCCGATCGCGCTGCCGGCATTGCTGGCCGATGCGACGGCGGCCGCGCAGGTGCGCGCGCAGGCGGCCGGCGTGCAGGTCCGCATCGGCAGCGTGCCCGACCTGCGGGTGCAAGGCGACGCCTACCTGCTGCGGCAGGCACTGCACAACCTGATCGACAACGCGATTGCCTTCTCGCCGGCCGGCGCGGAGATCGCGCTGCAGGCCGAGGTGGACGGGCAGGGCGTGCGCCTGCAGGTGGCCGACCGTGGCGCCGGCATTCCCGACTACGCGCGTGAGCGGGTGTTCGAGCGCTTCTATTCGTTGGCCCGCCCCGGCAGCGGGCGGCGCAGCTCCGGCCTGGGCCTGCCGTTCGTGCAGGAGGTCGCGCGCCTGCATGATGGGCGCGCCAGCGTGGATATCCGCGAGGGCGGCGGCACCGTGGCCAGCCTGTGGCTGCCTTTGGGTGTGCCAGGCCAGCGCCCGCGCCGCTGACTTCACACTCGCTTCAAATTCGCCACAAACCCTGCTCACCGCGGCGGTCCATCCTGCAGCCCTCTCCAACGAGGATGGACCATGAAATCCCTGAAGATGCTGCTGCGGTTCGCCATTGTCGGCGGGCTGATCCTGCTGCTGCTGGTGCCGCTGACGATGATCCGCGGGGTCATCAACGAACGTAGCGCGTACCGCGACGAGGCCTTCTCACGGGTGGCCGACAGCCGCGCCGGTGCACAGCAGCTGGTGGGCCCGGTGCGGGTGGTGCCGTGGGTGGAACGCAAGCAGGTTGAACTGGTCGACCCGCTGGGCGTCAAGAAGACCGAGGTGCAGGTCACCGAGGGGCACTGGCTGCAGATGCCGGCGTCGCTGGAGGTGGGCGGCGAGATGCTGCCGAGCCAGCGTGAGGTCGGCCTGTTCAAGGTGCCGGTATACAGCTGGAACGGCCAGATGAAGGCGACGTTCGCTGCAGACGACTATCCGGTGAAGGCCGGCCGCAGCTACGGCCAGCCGTATGTGGCGGTGGGCATTTCCGATGTGCGTGGTCTGGTCGGTACGCCGAACCTGCGCGTGGATGGCAAGCAGCTGCGCCTGCTGCCGGGGGTTGGTGCGGCCAGCGAGGTGGGGCGAGGCCTGCATGCGCCGGTGGCCGGTTTTGCTGCGGAACAGGGCGGCACGCTGGCTGCCAGCACCGTCGAACTCGAGCTGCGCCTGGATGGCAGCCGCATGCTGTCGGTGGTGCCGGTGGGCGATGACACCAAGATCGCACTGCGTTCGAGCTGGCCGCATCCGTCATTCAGCGGTGCGTTCCTGCCCAACGAGCGTCGCGTCGACGCACAGGGCTTCGATGCGCGCTGGGCGGTGTCTTCGCTGGCCTCCGATGCACAGCGACAGCTGCGCAATGATGGTGCGGTCGAGTCGCAGGCGGTGACGGTGTCGCTGGTTGATCCGGTCGATGCCTACACCCAGGCCGACCGTGCCTCGAAATACGGCGTGCTGTTCGTGCTGCTCACCTTCGTTGGCTTCATCCTGTTCGAGCTGATCAGGTCGCTGCGCATCCACCCGCTGCAGTACCTCATGGTGGGCCTGGCGCTGGCGATCTTCTTCCTGCTGCTGATCAGCCTGTCCGAGCACATCGCGTTCTGGAAGGCCTACCTGGTTTCGGCGGTGGCCTGTATCGGCCTGCAGGCGGTGTACCTGGCCAACGTGCTGGGCCACTGGAAGCGCGGCCTCGGCTTCGCTGCGCTGCTGACCGTGTTGTATGGCGCGCTGTATGGCCTGCTGGTGTCGGAGAACAACGCGCTGCTGATGGGTTCGCTGCTGCTGTTCGTGATCCTGGCGCTGGCGATGTGGGTGACCCGCCGGGTGGACTGGTACGCGCTTGGCGCGGAACTGAAGTAAGGAGTACGCCATGGGCTGGCGCCAGGGATTGCGGCAACGGGCACGGCAGGGCATTCCGGCCCTGCTGGAAGTGGATGCACTGCTGCAGGCACATGGCGTGCTGGCGGCCCTGCCCGGGGCACGGATCGCCCCCGGTCTGGTCCGCTTCCAGCTGGCAGCGGTGACCTGCGAGGGATTGCAGGGCCAGGGACTGGCCTGGCTGCACGGCGCGCGGCAGGGACGCGGCGCGCTGGCTGGCCGGGTGCCGCGCTACCGGCCATGGAAGGCCGGGGCGGAGGCGCTGGCCGAGATCGGCATCGGCGGCCTGCCCGAGGACTGGCCCGCGCATGCGGCGGTGTACGGCTGCAGCAGCATCGACCGGCGGCACTGGTTGCTGCTGCTGCCGGAACGGGCGCAGTTGTGGCTGGGATGGAGTGGGTGATTCGGTTGATCATCCACGCCTGGCGTGGATCTACTGTCGCTGTCCATGACCGATGGGACGGTATCGGCGCGCCCCTGCTGGCTAGACTCGATGGGTTGATGATCGAGCCGAAGGGCAGGGGTGCGATGTGTTGAAGTGGGGCATGCTGGCCGCAGCGCTGGCGATGGGTGGCAATGCAGGCGCGCAGCAGCGCGAGCCGGTGGACCTGGACATGGTCAGCCGCATCCGCCAGGAGGCCTTCCACCGTTCGCAGGTGATGGACACCTTCAGCTACCTCACCGAACGCATCGGCCCGCGACTGACCAACTCGCCGGCGATGGGCCGCGCCAATGCCTGGACCCGCGGCAAGTTCAACGAATGGAAGCTGGACAACGTCCACGACGAAGCCTTCGACGACTTCGGGCGCGGCTGGGAGTTCACCTCGGCCAGCGTGGAGATGCTGGGGGACCGTGTACAGCCGTTGCATGCACTGCCGAAGGCGTGGACGCCGGGCACCAAGGGACCGGTTGAAGGCGAACTGGTGCAGGTCGAGATCAAGAAGCCCGAGGACATCGAGAAGTACCGCGGCAAGCTGCGCGGCAAGATCCTGCTGCTGGGCGAGGCGCGCGAGTACAAGCGCGGCACCGAGGCGGATTCGCACCGCCACGACGCTACCTCGCTCGAGGGCCTGCAGGAGTTCACCCTGCCCAAGGACAAGGACGCCACCGCCGAGCGTGCGAAGCGGGTCAAGGAATACCAGGAACGCCAGCAGCTGGCGACCAAGGTCAATGCGTTCTTCGTGGAAGAAGGCGCGCTGGCCTCGATCAGCATCAGCAGCTGGGACAACGGCATCATCCGCGTTGCCGGTGGCGGCTCGCGCAAGGCCGGTGAATCGGTGGGCATCCCCGAACTGGCGATGATCAGCGAACACTTCAATCCGCTGGTGCGCGCGCTGGAGGCCAAGCAGACCGTGCGCCTGCGCGTGGATGTGGCCGCGCGCTTCACCGACGAGGCCGATCAGCCGGGTTACAACACGCTGGCCGAGATCCGTGGCAGCAGCAGGCCCGATGAAGTGGTGATGATCGGCGCGCACCTGGATTCCTGGCACAGTGGTACCGGTGCGGCCGACAACGCGGCCGGCGTGGCGGTGATGATGGAAGCGATGCGCATCCTCAAGGCCACCGGCGCCAAGCCCAAGCGCACCATCCGGGTGGCGCTGTGGAGCGGCGAGGAGCAGGGCCTGATCGGCTCGCAGGCCTATGTGGCCAAGCACTTCGGCCGTTTCCCGGAACCCACCGACCCGGCGCAGAAGGCGCTGCCGGCCTCGCTGCGCGAGCCGACCGGCGCGCTGCAGAAGACCCGCGACTACGGCAAGTTCCAGGTCTACTTCAACATGGACAACGGCTCTGGCCGCTTCCGTGGCATCTATGCACAGGAAAACCTGGCGGCGATGCCGATCTTCGAAGCCTGGCTGGCGCCGTTCCATGATGTCGGCGCCACCACCGTGGCCACCCGCAACACCGGCAGCACCGACCACATCAGCTTCGACCGCATCGGCCTGCCGGGCTTCCAGTTCATCCAGGACCGGCTGGACTACTTCACCAACGTCCACCACAGCCACCTGGACACCTGGGACCACGCCGAACCGGAAGACCTGAAGCAGGCCGCGGCCATCGTCGCCTCGTTCGCCTACAACGCCGCGATGCGCGAGCAGTCCTTCCCGCGCAAGGTAGAACCGTAAAAGGGGACGGAGGGGATTAAGTCGTTTCTCCCCTCCGTTTCCCGGTTGCAGGCCCAGCGGCTGGGCAATCGCGACTTAATCCCCTCCGTCCCCTTTTTCCGTAGGGGGCGGCGGGCTGGTAAAATCGGGGGATTCCCGTTCCTCGAGCCGTCCATGACCTGCCGCACCCGCTTCGCCCCCAGCCCCACCGGTTATCTGCACATCGGCGGTGCCCGCACCGCGCTGTACTGCTGGCTGGAGGCCCGCCACCGTGGCGGCGAGTTCGTGCTGCGCATCGAGGACACCGACCGTGAACGCAGCACCCAGGGCGCGATCGACGCGATCCTGGAGGCGATGGAGTGGCTGGGCCTGGACTATGACGAAGGCCCGATCTACCAGACCGACCGCGTCGCCCGTTACCTGGAAGTGGCCGAGCAGCTGGTGGCCGACGGCAAGGCGTACTACGCCTATGAGACCCGCGAAGAGCTGGACGCGATGCGCGAGGCCGCCATGGCCAGGCAGGAGAAGCCGCGCTACAACGGCGCTGCACGCGAACTGGGCCTGCCGCGCAAGGACGACCCGAACCGCGTCATCCGCTTCAAGAACCCGCTGGAAGGCACGGTGGTGTTCGACGACCTGATCAAGGGCCGCATCGAGATCGCCAACAGCGAGCTGGATGACATGGTCATCTTCCGCCCGGACGGCTACCCCACCTACAACTTCGCGGTGGTGGTGGACGACTGGGACATGGGCATCACCGAGGTCATCCGCGGCGACGACCACATCAACAACACCCCGCGCCAGATCAACCTGTACGAAGGCATCGGCGCGCCGGTGCCGAAGTTCGGCCACATGCCGATGATCCTCGACGAGCAGGGCGCCAAGCTGTCCAAGCGCACCGGCGCGGCCGACGTGATGCAGTACAAGGACGCCGGCTACCTGCCGGACGCGCTGCTGAGCTACCTGGCCCGCCTGGGCTGGTCGCACGGTGACCAGGAGCTGTTCAGCCGCCAGGAGCTGATCGACCTGTTCGACGTGAAGGACTGCAATTCCAAGGCCTCGCGTCTGGACATGGCCAAGCTGGGCTGGGTCAACCAGCACTTCCTGAAGACCGAGGACGTGGCCGCAATCGTGCCGCACCTGGTCTACCAGCTGCAGAAGCTGGGCCTGGACGTGGCCGCCGGCCCCGCCCCGGAGGACGTGGTGATCGCCCTGCGTGAACGCGTGCAGACCCTGAAGGAAATGGCCGAGAAGGCGGTGGTCTGGTACCAGCCGCTGACCGAGTACGACGAAGCGGCGGTGGCCAAGCACTTCAAGGCCGGTGCCGAAGTGGCGCTGGGCAAGGCCCGCGAGCTGCTGGCCGCCCTGCCGGAATGGACCGCCGAGTCGGTGGGCGTCGCCCTGCACGACGCGGCCGCAGCGTTGGAAATCGGCATGGGCAAGGTGGCCCAGCCGCTGCGCGTGGCCATTACCGGCACCCAGGTCAGTCCTGACATTTCCCATACCGTGTACCTGGCCGGCCGCGAGCAGGCCTTGAAACGCATTGATGTGGCCATCACCAAGGTAGCAACGGCCTGAGGCATCCTTGCCAGGCCCGAACCGGAGAACACGCATGCCCGCCAAGACCGCCACTGCCTGTACCGCCCCGCACCACCACGTCCACGACGCGTCGGATTTCGTGGCGGTGGTCGAGCGTGTCTCGCGCGAACGCGGGCTGCGCCTGACCCCGATCCGCGCCAACGTGCTGAAGCTGATCGCCGAGGCCGGCAAGCCGGTCAAGGCCTACGAGCTGCTGGAATGGGTGCGCAACGGCAAGGGCGTGGGCGCTGATGCCCCGCCCACCGTGTACCGTGCGCTGGACTTCCTGATGGCCAATGGCTTCGTGCACAAGCTGGAATCGGTCAATGCCTTCGTGGCCTGCCACCATCCCAGCAGTGCCGCGCACTCGGTGCCGTTCCTGATCTGCAACAGCTGCCACAGCGCGGTGGAGCTGGAAGACCGCGAGATCGTCACCCAGCTGGAGAAGCGTGCCAAGGAGCTGGGCTTCCAGCCGCAGGCGCAGACCCTGGAAGTGCACGGCCTCTGCGCGCGCTGCGCGGGCTGAGTCGCGGCGCGTACCCGGACTGGGCCGTACGCTCAGTCCCGGGCGGCGTGCTCTTTCAGACGCTTCAGGACGCTGCGCTGTGCGTCGACCAGCACAGGGTCGTCCACCCGCAACTGCTCGACCCAGGCGAGCGCTGGTACCGGGTCGGCACGGCGCACGAAATACAGTGCCTGCGCCAGGAAATGCACATTGGGCACCCTGGCGTCCCAGATGAGCTTGGCGATACGCAGCATCGACGCCTGCATGCCGGGTGTAACCTCAACGCCGGTCTTCCCCGAAAGCGCGGTATTGAGGCAGTAAAGCGCCTGGCAGGGCAGATCACGCGGTGTGCCCGCACGCGACCAGTCAGCGCGTTCGGCAAAGTCCAGCAGGATGGCAATGGCGGCGGGGCCACCCACATCGGCCAGTGTGCCGAGCGCGAACACTGCCAGCTGGGGGTCACCCAGCATATCGCGCAGGCCTTCCACGCCCTGGCGTCCCCAGGCGGTGCAGGCCTTGGCCCAGCCGCCGAACGGTACGACCCGGCTACCATCGCCCAGCAGGCCATCATCCGGCCAACCGTGCAGTATCCGCAGCCGCTCAATCTCCTCGCCACCTTCGGCGCCGTGCTCCTGCACGAAGGCGATCAGATCTTCCGCTTCCAGCGTGTCCTTGGCCGCCCGCCTGGCCAGTGTCGTGAATTTCATCGTCTTCCAGCGATCCTGACCCAGATCCGCAACGGTAGCGGATCAATGGGGTGAAGGCAGCCAGCAGCCTGCACCCTAGTCCATCGGCTTGGACCGGGTATCCACCCGCACGATCACCGACATGCCGGGCCGCAGCTGCGCGGCCAGCGTCTGACCTTCATTGATCGATATCCGCACCGGCAGCCGTTGCACCACCTTGGTGAAGTTGCCGCTGGCGTTGTCCGGGCGCAGCACGCTGAACTCCGAACCTGTGGCGGGTGCGATCTCCTGCACGCGGCCGCGCAGCACCTGGCCCTGGAACGCGTCCACCGAGAACGTGGCCGGCTGACCGATCGCCATGCCCCAGGTCTGGCCTTCCTTGTAGTTGGCCACCACCCATAGCGTGTCAGGCACCAGGAACAGCAGCTGCGAACCGGCGGCGACGTATTGGCCCACGCGCACGCTGGCTTCGCTGATCTGGCCGTCGCGCGGTGCGTGGATCACCGTGTTGGCCAGGTCGATGCGAGCCAGTTCCAGTTGTGCCTGTGCACTTTCCACCTGGGCCTCCAGGCTCTTGCGCGCCACCTGGGTCGACACCAGCGTTTCCTCGGCGATGCGGATCTGCGCCTGCGACTGCTGCACGCTGGCCTGTGCCGAGGCCTGGGTGGTGCGGAACTTGTCGCGGTCGTTGACCGACACCAGTTGCTGCGCAGCCAGTTCCTCGTAGCGTTTCAATTCATTGCGCGAACGCTGCAGCTCGGCCTGGCCGGCCGACAGCGTGGCGTGCGCCGAAGCGATCTGCGCACGGTTCTGTGCCTGCGACTGGTCCGAGTTGGCCAGTGCCGCACGTGCGCTGTCCAGCGTTGCCTGCGCCTGGGCGACACGCTGCGTGTAGATGCGGTCATCGATGCGCAGCAGCGGCTCGCCCTCCCTTACGTGCTGGAAGTCCTTCACCAGCACTTCGGTCACATAGCCGTTCACCTGTGGCGCCATCACTGTGATCTGCCCGCGCACATAGGCGTTGTCGGTCACCATCACGCTGCTGGTGAACGGCCACAGGTGCCAGGCGCGCAGGATCAGCGCAATGCCCAGCAAGGCCACCACCACCATCACCACCACGCTGCGCGCGCTGGGCTTGAGGTACTTCGGCGCGGCAGCCGGTGTCGCGGGCGTGGGCGCAGGCGCCGCATCGGTCGGCGGCGGTGGAGTGACGTTGTCGGCGTCGATGTCGTCGGGGCGGGGCGGGACGGGAGGCATGGAGGAGGACTCAGCGGGGCGCGGCCGGCGTGACCGCAGCGGGGGAAGTGGGGTGGCGCTTGCGCCATTGCTTGAGCACGGCGGTGCGCAGCGACAGCAGCAGCAACCAGCCCAGGAAGCCGATGGCCAACCAGCCGCTTAGCGTGAACACATCATTGAAGCCGCGTACGTTGGCTTCGCGGCGCGCGGTCTGCGCCAGCTGCGCGCTGCCCTGCGCGCTGCGCAGCACCGGGTCGGTGATCTGCGCGCTGTACAGCTGCTGCTGGAGGCGCAGGCGCTGTGCCACCACCGGATCGGCCGGGTCGAGCTGGCTGGTCAACGCGCTGGAGTACAGCTGCTCGCGGTGCAGCTGGAAGGTACCCAGCACCGCCGAACCGGCCAGGCCGCCCAGCGTCTGGGTGATCGACAGCGTCACCAGGAAGGTGATCATGTGGTCCACGCCCTGTTTCAGCGCGGCGGAAATGCCGAGCATGATCAACGGGCCCATGAACATGCCGGCACCGACCGAGGCCAGGAACTGGCTGACGTAGAAGTCGTGCGGTCGATCCATGCTGGTGCGGTGCTGATCGAAGAAGGCGGCAGCGCCGAGCAGCAGGATCGCCATCAGCAGCTGCGCGATCAGCCGCTTCGGGCCGAAGGTCAGCGAGGCACCGGCGATGCCGGTGAGCACGCCCGCGAGGATCACTACGAACAGCGGGCGCATCTGGTCCGGGCCCATGCCCAGCGTGCGCATCAGGTTGACCACGCCATAGGACTGCTCGGTGGTCAGGAAGCGGATCAGGAACGCGCCGACGATGAAGTGCAGCACCGGCAGCTTCGACAGCCAGCGGATCTGCAGCAGCGGATTGCGCCGGTAGTGTTCGATGATGAAGGCAGTGGTGGAGAGCACGATCGAGGCGACCAGCGCCCAGCCCAGCCATGGCGTGTTGAGCCACCAGCGGGTGTAGCCCTGCGCCAGCACGATCACCAGCAGCGCGACAGCCGGCGCAAGCAGGGCGAAGGTGAGGAAGTCCAGTGGCTCGAAGGCTTTCACCTGGATGCCGGGCGGCAGCTTCAGCACCACCACTGCCGCGAACGCGCACAGGGCCAGCCCGGCTTCAAACGAGTAGAGCTGGTGCCACTGGCCGGTATCGACCAGGCCCGGCGAGACGATCCAGGCGATCGGCACCGCCAGCTGCGAGAGGCCCACGCCAACCACCAGCAGATTGCCGGTGAACCGTCGTGGCAGCGCCTGCAGCATGTACAGCGTGCCCAGTGTCGAACAGGCCGCGCCGGCGAAGCCGCTGGCGGCACGGGTCAGCATCGTGGTCTCGAAGCTGCCGACGAACAGATGCAGGACGGCCAGAGCTGCGTACAGCCCCAGCCCGATCTCGGCGAACAGGCGGATGCCGTACTGCTGGCGGAACTTGAAGGCCAGCAGGTTGGCCGTGACGTTGACCATTGCATAGGCCGCCACCAGCCAGCTGCCCTGGGTCGGGGTCAGTGCCAGCTGGCCCTGCAGGAAGGGCAGGTTGGCGGTGACCAGCGCATTGCCGAGGCCACCGGTGATCGCCACCAGCAGCGACACCAGTGCATAGGCCACGCGTCGATAGGGGGGATGCCAGGGCATCGAAGCCGAACCCGGCATGGTCGGCTTCTCGTGCTCCTCCCAATCCGGAACCGGCTTCAGATACGGCTGGACCATCAGCGGGCCTCGCGGGTTGCTCCCTGGAGACCCCCGCGCAGCAGCTGCAGGGCACGCCCGGCCAGGTGGGCGCGCTCGTCGCGGGTCTTGCCGCGCAGGGCTGCGCCCAGCATGCCCGAGATCAGCGAAATGTCCGTCTTCTCCAGGTCGGCACGGCACAGTCCGGCGGCCTTGGCACGGGCGATCGGTGCTTCCAGCAGATCGCGCACGGTCTCGCGCGCGGTGCGCATGGCTGGCACGTCCGAATCCACCGCGCGCCAGTAATCGGCCAATGCCGGCGAATCGATGATGCGCTGGGCCATGCCTTCGAACACCTCGAACAGGGCATCGTCGCGGTCGCCGAGCTGCTCGACCTGGCGCCGGATACGGTCGACCGTACGTTGCAGCAGTGCCTGGATCAGCGCGGTGCGGTCGGGGAAGTTGCGGTACAGGGTGGCGCGGCCCACCTGGGCGCGTTCGACCACCAGGTCCAGCGGGGCGGTGACACCGTGTTGGCCGAACACATGATCGGCGGCGTCGAGGATGAGGGCACGGCGGGCAGCAGCATCGGCACGTTGGGCAGTCATGGAATTATTTTCGGACAAAAGTGTCCGATTGGCGAGACTTTGAGTGACGGGATTGTCCGCTTGTTGTGGTACGCACATCTTTGTGACGGGTGTGTGATGGATCCTACTGGAACGAAGACGGAAGCTCGAACGCTCCTTCAGGACGCAGTAGATCCACGCCATGCGTGGATGAAAAGCTGGCGCAGAAGGGATCTGGCTAGTGGCTGGCTGATCCGCTCATCAAGTCTTCTTCCTGTTCTTGATGAAAGCGATGAACTCTTTCTTGTGGCCCTCGAAGACGCGACGGCCGTACTTCCGGTACTGGGGCTCGAACAAGGCGTAGGCCGCATCCAGATTTCCCGATTCGAACTGGATGGTGGCTGCAAGTTCATCCATGTACTCGCTCGAGGCTTCGCCTTCTCCATAGATGCCTCTGGCGACCATCGCCCACTCTCTGGCCTTTTCAAACTGAGCGGTATCGCGATAGAAGATGGCTATTCCATACGATGAAATCTGGCCGTAGTCATAAGCAGATTTCGGCTCCGGAATCATGTCCCAGCTTTCAAGGAAGCGATGCTCTGCCTCCGCAATGTCGCCGGCCAGCCAAGCGGTTCTCCCACGCTTGGCGGTTGCAAGGAGGCGTTCTTCCAGTTCGGCATCGAGACTCATGGCCATGCAGGTGTTTCCGCTCAGTTTGTCTATTGAATTGACGCCTGATTGAGTCTAGCTGCGCAACGGATGGTGTCGCGGAGGCATAGCACCATTTTCACCAGTTCATGCCATATGCGACAGAAAAAGGGGGCCTTCCGGCCCCCTTAGGTAACGTTCCGACGGCGTAGCCCGGTCAGAAGAACGCGCGGATGCCGAATGCGACACCACGGCCCGGCAGTGGCGAGTAATCACGCAGCAGCGAGGTATGCGGACGCACTTCGCGGTTGGTCAGGTTGCTGCCATCCAGGAACACCTCGTAGCTGTTGCTCGCGTTGCGATCCCAGCGGTAGGCCAGATGCGCGTCGACCAGGGTGTAGCCGTCGCTCGGCGCTTCGTTCTGGGCGACATCCTTCTGGCGGCTGTAGCGGACCGCACCGACCGAGGCGCGCCAGCCGTCCTTCGACCAGCGCAGGTCGGCGCCGACGCGGGCCGGGGCGATGCGCGGCAGGTAGCCGGTGTTGGCCAGCTCCACGCTGTAGTTGTGGTTGTGGTCGCCATGCGGCACGGCGATGTCGAGGTTGCGGCTGCCGTTGCCATCCAGCTTGGCCTTCACGTAGTCGCCGAACACGCGCAGGTCCCAATCACCGGCGCCGCCTTCGAACAGATGCACCAGCGCTTCGGCTTCGGCACCGCGGAACACCGCATCCTGTTGCGTCCAGGCGCGGACCGGCAGACCCTCGGTAACGCCGGTGTCGGCCAGGTAGATGAAGTCCTTGAATTTGGTCTGGTAGACCGACGCCGAGAAGTCCAGGCGTTCGCTGTGGGTGTGGATGCCCAGTTCCACGCGCTGGCCGCGCTCGGTCTTCAGGTTGGCGTCACCGATTTCCAGCGAGCGGGTGGCGATGTGTGCGCCGGCGGCATACAGCTCTTCGTTGGTCGGTGCACGCTCGGAGCTGTCCACGCCGATGCGAAGGTCAACGGCATCGTTGAGCTTCCAGATGCCGGCCGCAGACAGGTTGGTGGCGCCGAAGGTGCGGCGGCGATAGTCACCGGTCGGGTCCAGCTTGACCTGGTCGTGGCGGCCGCCCAGTTCCAGCTTGAACGGGCCGAACTGCTTTTCCTGCAGTACGAACAGGCCGATGTTCTTCGTGCCGGTATCCGGAACGAACGCCTCTTCGCCCTTGGCACCGAAATCACTGTTGCCGAACTGCAGACCGAACGCGCCGTCCCAGCCGCCGATCTGCTGCTGCACCGCTTCCAGGCGCGCCTCGATGCCACGGTTGGTGAAGCGGGTGGACGGCGTGCCGGCTTCCAGCTCCACGTGTTCGTAGTCGGTGTAGGCCACGCGTGCATTGATGTTCTTCAGGAACGAGACCGGGTTGTAGATGCCGGCCTTGGTCTCGAAGCGGTTCTGCACCATGTCGATGCGCACGTCATGCTCGTCGCCGCCTTCTTCTTCATCGCCATGGTCGTGACCGTGGTCATGGCCATGATCATCACCCTCGGCGTGCACGTGCGCGCCATTGGGAATGCCGTAGTTGGTGCGGTAGGTGCTGGCGGATACGCCGAAGTAGCCGCCGTCGCCCAGCCACGTTGCGCCGACACCGCCGGCGCGGGTGCGGATCGAGCTGTTGTCCAGGCGGCCGCGGCGCGGCTCTTCGCCTTCCTCGCCCGCGTGGTCATGGTCGTGATCGTGATCGTGATGATCTTCAAGGCTGTCGATCACGGCATAGCCGGGGATGCGGTAGTCATCGCCATTGCGGACCAGGCCATCCACGTGCAGCACGACATTGCCGCTGACGCCATCGAGGCGGAACATGCCGCTACGCTCGTTGTTCACCGAATTGCCGCGCAGCTCGGCGCGGCCGCTGAGCGGGCGCTCCGGCAGCTCGCGGGCGATGCGGCCATCCACCACATTGACCGCGCCACCGATGGCGCCACTGCCGAACAGCAACGTGGCCGGGCCCTTCAGTACTTCGATCTGGTCGGCCAGGAACGGCTCGATGCTGGTCGCATGGTCGGCGCTGACGGTGGAGGCATCCATGTTGCCCATGCCATTGGACAGCACGGCCACGCGCGGGCCTTCCTGGCCGCGGATGATCGGGCGGCCGACGCCGGGGCCGAAGAACGTGCTCTGCACGCCCGGCAGCTTTGCCACGGTATCGCCGAGGGTGCCGGCCTTCTGCTCGTCCAGGCGTTCGCCGGCCAGTACCTCCACCGGGCGCGCCAGCGATTCGGCATCGCCCTGCAGTGGCGACGCGGTGACCTGCACCGACGACAGTTCAGTCAGGTGGCGGTCACGATGAGCGCTGTCATCGCCGGCGGCAAAGGCAACCGAAGGCAGCAGGGCGGCGAGGGCCAGAGCGAGGGAATGCGGCTTCAACCGCGGGGTGTGGGCGGGCATGGAGCGGGTCCTTTGTTACAGTGTATCAATCGCTGGGCGCACGTATCCCGTCAGCGGGACAGGGGGAGGGAAACCGTGCGGGTCGGGAACAGATGTTATATTATTCCATAACGATTCGCCGACCCTGCTGGAAGTCATGTCCCTGTCCTCACGCCTGCGCCACCTGCTAGACCGTTTCGGCGCCACTGGTTCGATGCTGTGCGCGGTGCACTGCGCGGTGATCCCCGTGCTGCTGGCGGCGGCGCCGTCGCTGGGCCTGTCGTTCTGGCTGAGCGATGGGGTGGAACAGGCGCTGGTGGTGTTCGTGACCCTGCTCGGATTGTTCAGCCTGGTCTGGGGCTACCGCCGGCACGGTGCGCTGCGTGCGCTGGGCTTCCTGATTCCCGGCCTGGTCGCGTTGTGGGCCGGCGTGCTGTACGACCCGCTGCACCACAATGCGGTGCCACACGCGGTGGTGATGACCATCGGCGGCCTGCTGGTGGGGGTCGCCCATCTGGTCAACCTGCGCCTCAACCACGGTCACGTGCACGACGCCAGCTGCGCGCACTAGGCGCTCCGTGATAGGATTTTCGATCGTGCGCGGGGGCGCCCAGCAAGGCGGCCCCGCCGAACCCGTGTCAGTACGGGGTAACCAGATTTCACATTTGAGGAGTTGAAGACATGGGTAAGGGTGACCGCAAGACCGCCAAGGGCAAGCGCTACAACGCCAGCTACGGCAACGCCCGTTCGCACACCGCGAGCAAGGTCGCCGTAGGCGCCGCTGCTCCGGTTGCCAAGAAGACCGTGGCCAAGGCTCCGGCGAAGAAGGCTGTGGCGAAGAAGGCCGTCGCCAAGGCCTGATCCGGCCCAGGCCGGTTCAACGAAAAACGCGGCGCCTGGCGCCGCGTTTTTTTGTGCTCGTCGTTCCGCTTGCTGCGTTCGCCGGGCCATGCCCGGCGGATGACGTACGATCAGCGCAGGGTTTTCTTCAGCGTTTCCGGATTGCCGTCGTTCGGTGCAGCCGGCACCTGCAGCAGGTGCGCCAGCAGCGGGTAGACGTCGACATTGTCGAAGCCATCGATCACCAGGCCCTGACGGAACGACGGGCCGCTGGCCACGAATACCGCGCGCATGGAGGGCAGGGCATTGTCGTAGCCATGCGAGCCACGATCCTGATGGTCTCGCTTGGCGATCTTCTCCTGGTGCAGGGCATCCCAGCCTTCATCCATCATGCAGACAATGGCGGGAATGCGCGGGTGGGTGCCGTAGTGCAGGCGCGGCGGCAGGTTCTCTTTCTTCCAGCACTCGTAGTGCGCGTGACGACCGAGCAGGGCGCGCTCGGCTGCGGCTTCGTGACCGGCCAACGGCGCAAAACCCACCGACTGGCCCTGGCTGACGTTGCGAGCGATGGCCGGGGCGGCCATTGATTCGGTGGAGATCACCTGGCCGACCGGGACGCTGGCCATGCCATGGTCGGAGACCACGATCACGTTGGTGGTCGCGGCCAGGCCGCGCTGCTGCAGGCCGTCGAGTACCTGGCCGACGATCTGGTCAGCGCGCACGATGGCGTCGGCGTACTGCTTCGATTCGGGGCCGTAGTTGTGGCCGGCCTTGTCCACGTGCTCCATGTACAGCGTGGTCAGTTGCGGTGCGTCGGCATCGGTCTGTGCAAGCCAGTCCAGCACGGTGCCCGCGCGTTGTTCCAGCGGTTCCTTGCCGTCGTACACGCGCCATTGGCTGGGGCGCACACCACGGATTTCCGATTCACTGCCCGGCCACGAGGTGGTGGCCGAACGCACCCCGGCGTTCTCGGCGCCGACCCAGATCGGTTCGCCGCCCCACCAGCCGCTGGTGGTGACCGCCTCACGGTTGCTCAGCTCGAACCGGCCTAGGGCTTCATCGTCCATGCTGTTGTTGACGATGCCGTGGTGGTCCGGGCGCAGGCCGGTGACGATGGTGTAGTGGTTGGGGAAGGTCAGCGACGGATAGGACGGGGTCATCCAGCGTGCACGCACGCCGCCGTCGATCAGGCGCTGCAGGTTCGGGGTCAGGCCGCGGTCCAGCGCATCGGCGCGCAGGCCGTCGATCGAGATGAGCAGCAGCTTCGGCGGCGCAGCCGCAGCGACAGCGATGGGAGCGGAGGCGGAAGGGGCGGGCGCGGTGGTGCAGGCGGCCAATGGCAGCAGCAGCGCCAGCGCGCAGGTCAGGCGTACGGAAGTCATCCGCCCATGATAAGCCGGTGCAATGACGCGCCCAAGACACGCTGCGCCGAAGGGCGCAGCGTGTCCGCGCATTTTTCCTTATCCCCGCGCCTGTCGGCGCGCCCCCTTCAACAAGAAGGGGGCTTTTCTCCAGACATGTTCCTGATGCTTCCATCCATGCATGGCGTGGATCTACCGTGTCGACCAAGGTCGACACCTACCAGGTTACGGCGGGTGCCGGGCGCAGCCCGGCCAGCCCTCTCAGGCGAACAGCGGGGCCTGGCGTTGTTCCAGTCGCAGCAGCGCGGCCTTGGTTTCCAGGCCACCACCGAAGCCGGTCAGCGCGCCGTTGCTGCCGATCACGCGATGGCAGGGCAGGATGATCGGCAGCGGATTGCGCCCATTGGCAGCGCCGACGGCGCGGGTCGCACTGGGCTGGCCCAGGTGCTGCGCCAGCTGCAGGTAGCTCCAGGTCTGGCCGAACGGGATCAACGCCAGCGCCTGCCACACACGCAGCTGGAACGGCGTGCCGCGTGGCGCAAGCTCAAGGTCAAAGCTGCTGCGTTCACCGTGCAGGAACTGCAGCAGCTGCTCGCGCGCTTCCGGCAGCGCATCCGGCGCGTAGTGCCAGTCGTCGCGGCCGCGTGCCGGGTGGCGGTTTTCCGGGAACAGCACGTGGGACAGGCCACGCTCGTCACCGGCGATGGTCAGCACGCCGATCGGGCTGTCGAAACGGTCGAACAACAAGGTCATGTCGGTTCTCCAACGAAAGTGCCGGACAGGTGCCACAGGTGCAGCACGGCATAGGCACGCCAGGGGCGCCACGGTTGCGAGCGCGCTTCGGTCGCGCGTTCGCTCAGGCGCTGGCCCTGCGCATGGCCGAGCACCTGCTGCAGTACCAGGTCACCGGCCGGGAAGGCATCGGGCTGGCCGAGCCCGCGCAAGGCGATGTACTGCGCGGTCCACGGACCGATGCCGGGTAGTGCCACGCAGCGGGAAACGAACTCTTCCAGCGCCTGGCCCGGGCCGAAGTCGAGCGCGCCACTGGCACAGGCGGCGGCAAGCGCACGCACGGTGGCGGCGCGGCTGCGCGGCAGGCCGATTGATTCCAGTGGCGCCTCGGCCAGTACCTCGGGCGCCGGGAACTGGCGATCGAACTCCGGCGGCATGCCCGGCAGGTGCGCGCCATAGGCATCCACCAGCCGCCGCGCGAAGGTGGTGGCCGCGGCCACGCTGACCTGTTGGCCGAGCACCGCGCGCACGCCCACTTCGAAGCCATCCCAGCCGCCCGGTACGCGCAGCCCGGGACGCTCGGCGATGCCACGCGCCAGCAAGGGTTCCTCATCCAGTGCGGCGTGGACCTGCTGCAGGTCGGCATCCAGATCGAATACGCGACGCACACGGCGGACGATGTCGGGGATCAGGCGCGGATCGACCGCGCCCAGCTGCAGGCGCAGTTCCGGGCGCTTGGGGTCGGCAGTGACGCGCAGCAGGGTGGGGCGCTCGGGTGTGCCGAGCACGCGCTGGTAGCTGTCTTCGCCGATCAGCTCGATGCCGGGCAGGCTGCGCTTGCGCAGGAAGGCCAGCATGCGTGGGAAATCCAGTGGTGGCCGATATGCCAGACGCAGTACCAGGCAGCCATCGTCGGCGGCCAGCGGCTGGTGCTGGCGACGCAGTGCTGTCGGTGCCATGCCGCAGCCCTGCAGGAAGGCCGTATTGAAACGGCGCAGGCTGTTGTAGCCGGCGGCCAGCGCGACGTCGGTCACCGGCAGCGTGGTCTCGGTCAGCAGCTGCTTGGCCAGCAGCAGCCGATGGGTGGCGTGGATCTGCCCTGGCGTTGCGCCCAGATGTTCGACGAACAGGCGCTGCAGCTGGCGCGCGCTGAGTCCGATCTTCTCTGCGAGGTCGGCTACCGGCTGTTCCTGCAGGAAGCCACCATGGATCAGGGCCAGTGCGCGCTGCACGGTCTGCCCGGCCAGTGCCTGCTGCGCCTGCGGTGCCAGCTCGGGGCGGCAGCGCAGGCACGGGCGGTAACCGGCTGCCGCGGCAGCGGCCGCAGTCGGGTAGTAAGTGATGTTGCGCGGCTTCGGCGGCGGTGCCGGGCACATGGGGCGGCAATAGATGCCGGTGCTGCGCACGGCGGTGAAGAACACGCCGTCGAAGCGTGCGTCGCGGGCCAGGCGGGCGCGGTCGCAGGCGGCGGTGTCGAGGGCGAGGGCGGTGTCCATGGCGCCAGTCTAGGCGTGTGAGGGCGGGGATACTCGCCGGATTCGGACATGGATGCTGGAGGGGGGGCTGGCAGGGCTTGCAGCCCTGCACCCGCAACGTCAACGTCAACGTCTCAATCAAAAGCTGGCAGTCCGTGGGATGGCGGGGCGGTGTGGGCTGTCAGGACACGCCGTAAACCCGTCCATGGGGGCTCGATGGCGCCATCCATGGCGCCAACGGTCCTGTCAGCCCACACCGCCCCACCTCTGACAGTTGGTCGCTGCAGTTGGTGGGTGCCGACCGTTGGTCGGCACGCTTTTGCTGTTGGTAGGTGTCGACCTTGGTCGACACGCTTTTTCCCAAGGGTCAGAGGGGGTTCAGTGCCACGCGCTGAATGCGCGGCCTGGGCGGGTAGACTGTGGCTCTTGCTCCCATGAATCCCGGTTGCCCGATGTCCGCCAAATTCCGCTGGTTGCCCCTGTTGTGCCTGGCCCTGGCGGGCTGCAGTCAGCTGGAGAATCCGGGCAATGTGACGGCTGCCGACAAGGCGGCGCGGGCGCCGGCCAGCGATGGCGAGAACATGGTGTCGATCAATGCGGCTGACGCACCGCCACCGCCGGCGCCGCCGCGCAGCCGGGCGGATCGGCCGTGGCCGCAGGCGCAGTTGGAGAATGGCCGCGCCTGGGTCAGCTGCAGTACCGAGTACGCCGGTGAGGCGGGCGATGGCGTCGAGCTGGAGGGCCTGCAGCGCGAGCAGATTGCCCAGGCCCTGGCGCCGTGTGCCGAGCGTGGCCTGATGCGGGTGCGTTACGCCGGCAAGATCAATCCGGGCTTCGCCGAAATGATGTGGCGACTTGCCGTGGTCGCCGATGAACAGAAGATCCACAAGCGCATCCTCGATCTGGACTCCAGCGGCGGTCAGGTGGAATCGGCGATCGTCGCCGGTGACAGCATCGGTGAATCGGGCTGGACCATCTGGGTGCGCGAAGGCTCGATCTGCCACAGCGCCTGCGTGTTCGTGCTGGCCGCTGGTGACAACCGGCTGCTGTCGGGAAAGGTCGGCATCCACCGCATGATGCGCATCAGTTCCAAGGCCACTTCGCGCGCTGAGCTCAATCGCGAGCTGCACGAGGTCTACGACAACGTGAAGGACTACCTGCAGCGCAACGGCGTGGCGGTGGGCGTGGCCGACCTGATGATGACGGTGCCCAACCGCAGCCTGCGCCTGCTGACGCCGGACGAGCTGCGTCAGTACGGCCTGGATGGCACCAACGCGGTGCAGGACGATCTGGAACGGATCAAGCAGATGCGCGCCTGCGGCGATGACTTCGTGCAGCGCAAGGATGCGTTCCTGATCGCCTTCGACCAGCAGTGCAAGCGCGAAGGCGCCGACATGGAATCGATCAACAGCTGCGGCCAGGCACTGAAGCAGCGCTTCGGTTTCCCGGATGCGGTGTGCCCGGAAGAAAGCCCGCTGTCGGAAATCGATGTGGCAACGTTGCCGCCGGCACCGTCGGAGCCGCCGCCGGTGGCCGAACAGGCGCCAGCAGACACCGGCACGCCTGCCGCGCAGGCCGATGCCGCAGCGGTGGAAGGCAGCGCCCACGCGCGCTGACGAACAGCTCACCGCGCTGGCGTAGACTGCGGTTCTTTCCCGAGAACCGGCGGTGTCCATGAAGCGCGTGCTCCTGCTGCTGTCCCTGCTGCCCCTGACCGCATTGGCGCAGGCACCCGCGCCGGCCACGCCTGCACCGGCACCCGCGCGCCCCGCACCGGCATCGCCGGCGGCTGCGAAACCGGCCACGGCCGGCGCTCCGGCGTTGACTGCCGCGCAGCAGGCGCAGGTGCAGAAGCAGGATGCGGAAATGGGCGCGGCCGCAGTGAAGGCGGCGCAGCTGGTCGATGCCAACCGCGCAGGCGAGTTGTGGGATGGCGCTTCGGCCGTCGCGCGCCGTGCAGTACCGAAGGCCGCCTTCGTCAGTCAGTTGACTGCCGAGCGCACGCGCCTGGGCGCGCTGGCCGGGCGTGGCCAGCCGACCATCACCCGGGTCAAGTACAGCGCCGGTGCCGCAGTGCCGGAGGGGCTGTACATCAACGTCAGCTTCCCGACCCGTTTCGCCAACAGCGCGCAGCCGGTACGCGAGCTCGTCTCGTTCCGTTTCGACGAGGACCAGGTGTGGCGCCTGGCCGGTTACAGCCTGCGTGCGTCGGCACCCTGAGGAGATGATCGATGGCAACTGAACTGACGATGCTGGCCTGGTCGGTGCTGCTGGGCTTTGTCTACATCTTCGCTACCTCCACCGTGGTCACCCGCGAGCGTGGGATGAAGTGGAATGCCTCGGCGCGTGATGGCGAAGCCAGGCCACTCAGCCCGCTGGCCGGGCGCCTGCAGCGTGCGCAGGCCAACTTCCTGGAGACGTTCCCTTTCTTCGCTGCCGCCGCCATCGCAGTGGTCGTGGCCGGGCGCGGCAACGACACCACGGCGCTGGCGGCGCAGGCCTACTTCTGGGCGCGCGTGGTCTACCTGCCGCTGTATGCCGCGGGCGTGCCCTACGTGCGCAGCCTGGTCTGGGCAGTGTCGCTGCTGTCGATCCTGGCGCTGGTGTTCGCGTTGTTGTGATCCCGGCCTGATCCAGATCAAGGCCGGTCAGGTGCGCGGCGCTATGCTGGCGCGGACTGAATCAACGGCAGGAGGCGCGCATGCGCAGGATGGACGTGGTGGTGGTCGGCGCCGGACCGGCGGGTCTGTGCTTCGCGCGCGCGCTGGCCGGTAGCGGCCTGCAGGTCGGGCTGGTCGAAGTTCAACCGCGCCAGGCGCTTGCCGAGGCCGCCTTCGATGGCCGTGAGATCGCGCTGACCCATGCCTCGCGGCAGAGCATGGAGCAGCTGGGGCTGTGGCAGCGCCTGCCGCAGGCCGAAGTCGCTGAGCTGCGCGATGCCAAGGTGATGAACGGCGGCTCGCCATTCGCGCTGACCTTCGCCAGCAGCCAGGTGGACGGTCAGCCGCTGGGCTGGCTGGTACCCAACCATCTGATCCGCCGCGCCGCATGGGATGCCGTGCAGGACCAGGACGGCCTGGAACTGTTCGACGGGCGCAAGGTGCTGGGCGTGCAGGCCGATGTGCAGGGCCACGTGGTCAAACTCGATGACGGCAGCCAACTTCATGCGCGCCTGCTGGTCGCCGCTGACAGCCGCTTCTCCGCAACCCGCCGCATGCTCGGCATCGGCGCGCAGATGCGCGACTTCGGCAAGTCGATGCTGGTGTGCCGCATGCAGGTTGAGCGTGATCATCACCACACTGCCTGGGAATGGTTCGGCTACGGCCGCACGATGGCGTTGCTGCCACTCAACGAGGGCCAGGCATCGGCGGTGATCACGCTGCCGCCGCGGCAGATCGAGGAGCTGCTGGCGATGGATGAGGTGGCCTTCGGTGAGGCCATCAGCGGTTGCTTTGAGCACCGCCTGGGCCGGATGCAGCCGGTGGCCACGCCGCAGGCGTATCCGCTGGTGGGGGTGTACGCGCACCGTTTCGTCGGCGAGCGTTCGGCGCTGATCGGCGATGCCGCCGTTGGCATGCACCCGGTCACCGCGCATGGCTTCAACCTGGGACTGGCCAGCGCACAGCGGCTCGCACAGGGCATCGTCGCGCAGCAGCGACGTGGTGCCGACATTGCCGCGGCCGGCATGCTGGCCAGCTACCAGCGGGGTCACCGGCTGGCGTCGCGGCCGCTGTACGAGGCCACCAATGCAATCGCCAGCCTGTATACCGACGATCGCCGCCCGGCGCGGCTGCTGCGCGCGGCGGGCCTGCGTCTGGCACAAGGCGTGGCACCGTTCAGGCAGCTGATCGCCTCGCACCTGACCCAGCGCGTGGCCTGAACCGGTTCAGATCAGCCCGTTCAGATCAGCCGGCGGCCAGCACCCGGATCTGGCTGTCGGCGAACTCGACCACCTGGCCTGCGCGGATCTTGCAGGCCTTGCGCAGTTCAACTTCGCCGTCGACCCGCACCTGGCCGTCACCGATGACCATCTTGGCCTCGCCGCCACTGGTGACCAGGTCGGCCAGCTTGAGCAGCTGCTTGAGTTCGACGTAGTCACCGTCGAGGTCGAATTCGAGAATCTGCATGGAGCGGGGTTCCTGGGGAAGGGCGCAGCCAGCGGCCGGGCCGGTGAAGAGGGCGCGTATTGTGCGCCAGCTTGGGGCATGACGGTACGCGCACGGCAAGCTGTACGCCTTGTTCAGGATCAATGCGGTATGATTCCGCTCTGAGCGAGTGAAATCTCCTCCAACCGAGCAGCGCCAGGGCACGCGATAAGAAGGGCGCCCAAAGCGCGGACCATCACCTTTTTTATCGCACTGCCAGGAAGACGGCAGTGTCTTCGGAGTTCCCCATGTCCCAAGATTCCCAAGCGCCGCTGCAGTTCGCGCAGCTCGGCCTGTCCGAGCCCGTGATGCAGGCGGTCACCGCCATCGGCTACGAAACCCCGTCGCCGATCCAGGCCGCTACCATCCCGGCGATGCTGGAAGGTCGCGACGTGCTGGGCCAGGCCCAGACCGGCACCGGCAAGACCGCAGCGTTCGCGCTGCCGGTACTGTCCAACATCGATCTGCAGCAGATCAAGCCGCAGGCCCTGATCCTGGCGCCGACCCGCGAACTGGCCATCCAGGTTGCCGAGGCGTTCCAGTCCTATTCGTCGAAGATCCCGGGCTTCCGCGTGCTGCCGGTGTACGGCGGCCAGCCGTACGGCCAGCAGCTGTCGGCCCTGCGCCGCGGCGTGCACATCGTGGTCGGTACCCCCGGCCGCGTGATCGACCACCTGGACCGCAGCACCCTGGACCTGTCCGAGCTGAAGACGCTGGTGCTGGACGAAGCCGATGAAATGCTGCGCATGGGCTTCATCGACGACGTCGAAGCCGTGCTGAAGAAGCTGCCGGAGCAGCGCCAGGTGGCCCTGTTCTCGGCCACCATGCCGCCGCAGATCCGCCGCATCGCGCAGACCTACCTGCAGGACCCGGTGGAAGTGACCATCGCGGCCAAGACCACCACCTCGGCCAACATCCGCCAGCGTTACTGGTGGGTGAGCGGCATGCACAAGCTGGACGCGCTGACCCGCATCCTGGAAGTCGAGCCGTTCGACGCGATGATCATCTTCGCGCGCACCAAGGCCGGCACCGAGGAACTGGCCAGCAAGCTGCAGGCCCGTGGCCTGGCCGCTGCCGCCATCAACGGTGACATGCAGCAGGCCCAGCGTGAGCGCACCATCGCCATGCTGAAGGAAGGCAAGCTGGACATCCTGGTCGCCACCGACGTGGCTGCCCGCGGCCTGGACGTGGAGCGCATCAGCCACGTGCTGAACTACGACATCCCGTACGACACCGAAAGCTACGTGCACCGCATCGGCCGTACGGGTCGTGCCGGCCGCAGCGGCGAGGCGATCCTGTTCGCCACCCCGCGCGAGAAGGGCATGCTGCGCCAGATCGAGCGCGCTACCCGCCAGCCGATCGAAGAGATGCAGCTGCCGAGCGTGGAAGCGGTCAACGACACCCGCATCAACAAGTTCACCTCGCGCATCAGCGAAACCCTCGGCGCCGGTGGCCTGGACTTCTACCGCCAGCTGCTGGAGCGTTTCGAGAACGAGCAGAACGTGCCGGCCATTGAAGTGGCTGCCGCGCTGGCCAAGATGCTGCAGGGTGACACCCCGTTCCTGCTGCAGCCGCCGGTGCGTGCCCCGCGTGAAGAGCGCGCACCGCGCGAACGCTTCGACCGTGGTGACCGCCCGGAACGTGGCGATCGCTTCGACCGCAACGAGCGTGGTCCGCGCTTCGAGCGTGGCCCGCGCCGCGACGACGCCGAAGGTGGCTTCGAGCAGCGTCCGCGCCGTGAGGTTCCGCCACGTGGTGCGCCGGAGCAGGGCATGGAGACCTACCGCATTTCGGTCGGCCACCAGCACGGCGTGAAGCCGGCCAACATCGTTGGCGCCATTGCCAACGAAGCTGGCCTGGAAAGCCGCTTCATCGGCCGCATCGACATCCACGACGACTTCTCGCTGCTGGACCTGCCGGCACAGATGCCGCCGGACGTGCTGTCGCACCTGCAGAAGGTGTGGGTGTCCGGCCAGCAGCTGCAGATGCGTGCGCTGGCTCCGGGTGAAGACACCAACCCGGCCCCGCGTCCGTTCAAGCCGCGCTTCGACAAGCGTGGTCCGGGCGGCCCGGGTGGCCCGCGTCGCGGTGGCCCGGGCGGTCCGGGTGGCCACGGTGGCGACCGCGGCGGTGACCGCGACAGCCGCCCGCCGCGTCGTGACGGCTTCAAGCCGCGCGGCCCGCGCAGCTTCTAAGCCGCCCTGCGGTCCTGAACAACGCCAGCCTCCGGGCTGGCGTTGTCCGTTATGGGCCTGGAAAAGGGGACGGAGGGGATTAAGTCGTTTATGCCCGGCAGTGCGCTTATGCCGAAAACGACTTAATCCCCTCCGTCCCCTTTTCGCATGGCAAACACATTGCCGGTCATAGGCTGGGCCGGTTCCAAGGGAGGTTGTCACCGCAGCACATTCGGGGGGATCCGGGATGGGTAGAAGTGGCACGGACCAGCAGAGCCGGCGGGTGCCGATGACCCGTGGCCTGGGATTGCGCTTTGCGTTGTTGACGGGCATGGCGATCGGGTTGGTCGCGCTGTCCGCGTTGATCCAGGAACTGCAGGCGGCCTCGACGGCCTGGATTGCCGGCCAAGGCTACTGGTCGCGGGGGCAGCAGGATGCGACCGCTGCGCTGAGCCGCTACCTGGCGCGTGGCGATGCGCAGGACCTGGATGACGCGCGCCAGGCCCTGCGGATTCCGTTGGGGGATCTGCAGGCCCGGCTGGCGCTGGAACAGGCGGTACCGGACGAGGAGAAGGCCCGGCAGGGTTTCCTGCAGGGCGGCAACGCGCGCGCCGATATTCCACGCCTGGTGTTCTCGTTCCGCTACGCCCGTGACCTGGGAGCATTCCGCGAAGCCACTGCACTGTGGCGGCAGACCGATGGTGATCTGGAGGCTGTGCAGGCCCTGGTCGCCGAGCTGCAACGGAGGCATGCGGCAGGTGAACTGCCCGTGGCCGACCGCAATCGCTACCTGCAGCAGCTGCGGGATCTCGACCGCCGCCTGCAGGTGCAGGCCCAGGCGTTCTCGCAGGCGCTGCTGAGGATGGCCACCATGGTCCGGATCGCCACGCTGATGGTTGGCGGTCTGTCGGTGCTGGTGATCAGCCTGATGGCAGTGGCGCTGGCGCGTCGTGTCGGCAAGGATCTGACCGAGCACGAGAGCCGCTTCCGCGCGGCGTTCTACCAGGCCAATGTCGGCATGCTGAAGCTCGACACCGATGGCCGCGTGGTCGAGGCCAACCAGGCGATGGCGGATATCCTCGACTACCGGCGTGATGTGCTGCTGCAGATGCTGCTGGGTGACCTGCTGATGGAGGGGGAACTGGTCCTCGATGGTGTCGGCCGCATCGACTGGGACCGGCAGCTGCGGCCGAGCGAGCTGCGTTTCCGCCGGCGCGATGGCAGCCTCGTCTGGGGACGCTGGAGCGGTACCGCGGTTCGCAGCTCGGGCGGTGGATTGTCGGTGTTCGCGATCATCGAGGATGTCAGCCAGAACCATGCACTGGCGCGCGAGATCGAGCATCACGCCAGCCACGATCCGCTGACCGGCCTGATCAACCGCCGCGAGATCGAACGCCTGCTGGAGCGCGCGCTGCTGCAGGTCCGGACGGACGGTGGTACGCATGCGCTGTGCTACATCAACCTGGACCACTTCAAGCTGGTCAACGACAGCTTCGGTCATGCCGCCGGCGACCAGATGCTGCGCGGTTTCGCCGACTATCTGGTGGCGGCGGTGCGTGATGGCGATTGGGTCGGCCGCCTGGGGGCCGATGAGTTCGCGGTGTTTCTCGCCCACGCCGGCCAGGATGAAGCCAAGCGGGTACTGCAGCGGGTGATCCGCAACCTGGGCCAGGCCACGTTCCCGATCAGCGAGGGCAGCCCGCAGTTGAGCTGCAGCATCGGCGTGGTCGAGGTCAGTGCCGAGGCGCCGGACGCGAACTGGTTGATGAGCGCCGCCGACAGCGCCTGCTATGCCGCCAAGCAGGCCGGTCGCAACCGCGTGCACTGCTTCAACGAGAACCGCATGGCGCTGGAGGAGCGGCGGCAGGAGGCCGAGCGTCTGCAGGGTGTCAGCCTGGCCATGGCGGAGAATCGCATGCTGCTGTACGCGCAGCGCATCGCCCGCGTGGGCGATCCGTCCTACCTGCATTACGAGGTGCTGGTGCGCATGCGTGGTACCGATGGCAGCCTGCATCTGCCCGGTCAGTTCATGCCGGCGGTGGAGCGCTATGGCATGGCGGTGGCGCTGGACCGGCACGTGCTCGGGCTGCTGTTCCGCCACCTGCAGGTCTGCCCGGCACACGTGCGCCAGCTGGGCCTGTGCAACGTCAACGTTTCGGCGCAGTCGATCGCCGAGCCGGGATTCCTCGCCTTCGTCTGCGACCTGCTCGAGCGCAACCGCGCGCTGGCCTCGAAACTGTGTTTCGAGATCACCGAGACCGCGGCGATCAGCAACCTCAGCCAGGCACGCGCTTTCATCGATGCGGTCAAAGCGCGTGGCTGCCGGATGGCACTGGATGACTTCGGCTCCGGCCTGTCCTCGTTCGGCTATCTGCGCCAGCTGCCTGCGGACATCCTGAAGATCGACGGCACCTTCGTGCGTGACATGGACACCGACCCGGTCAGCCACGCCACGGTGCGGGCGATCAGCGAGCTCGGGCGGGAACTGCAGATGGAGGTGGTGGCCGAATGGGTGGAAACCGCCGAGGTGGCTGGCGCACTGACCCGGCTCGGCGTGCAGGGCCTGCAGGGCTACGCGATCGAGCGGCCGCAGCCGCTGGAACGGATGACCCTGAGTGACCTGAGGCCGGTCCGCCTGGTGGCGGTGAAGGGGCCTCCGGCCGCTGGCTGAACGGCGCACGGCGACTTTGGTCTACACATGCGTTGCGTGCCCGGCTGCGATAATGCGCGCCAGGGGCGACGCGCAGTGGGCGCGGACGTAAGCAGGAACAGGATGTGGCGTGGGCGTCAGGCAGTGGCGGTACGAAACAGGGGCGCTGCTGGTCGTCCTGCTGATGGGAGTGTTGCTTCCCGGTCTGGTGCATGCGCGCCTGGCCGAGGCCGGCCGGGATTTCCTGCTGGTTGGCGCACCGACGGACGAACCGACACCCCATCGTGGCTGTACGCCCGCGATGCTGGCCGGGCCGCGCGAGCAGGTAGAGGTACCGGCGCCGCCCGGGGGCTGGTCTGGGCAACCCCAGGCGCTGGATGTGTTCAACGTGTTCGCTGGCGAAGTCCGCGTACAGCATGGTGACCGCGAGATCTGCGGCAACATGCACGATGCGCGCACCCGTGATTCGCGCTTCCGCGCCGGCATCGGCCTGGTGGCGGTGCCAGCGGCAGGCAGCCATGAGCCGTTCCTGGTGTCGTGGCAGGCGCCGCTGAAAGCGCGCTGGGTGCCAACCTTGCGGCTGGGGGCGCCCAGTCCGGTCCAGCAGAACGATACCGCCCGCCTGCTGGTGCGCGCGGCCTGCATCGCGGTGGCGATCGCGCTGGCGCTGTCGGCATTGATGGCCTACCTGACCACCCGTGACCGCAGCTTCCTGGTCTACATCGGCGCGACGATCGTGGTGGTGGTGTGGCAGGCGGTTCTTGGCGGCTTGAGCGGCTACCCCGAACCGTGGCTGCCGGTGGGCGAGCGCGGCGCATGGTGGCTGCTGGCGCTGACCGCCGCGACCCAGGCGCTGGTACTGCCCGCTCTGTGGCGCCTCAACGGCGGGGACCGCTTGCTGCCGCGCTCGCGGCCGGCACAGCAGGCTGTGCTGTGGGGCCTGATGGGACTGGCCGCGCTGGTGCCGTGCCTGCGCTGGGACACCCTGGCGCTGGTCGCGCAGAGCCTGCAGCTGACCTTCATCCTCGGTTGCCTGTTGTCACTGGCCGCTGGCATGCGTGCCTGGTTGCGCGGTGACTGCTGGGCGTTGGCGGGCCTGGCGGCGCTGGTGCCACTGCTGGTGATGATCGCAGCCGATGCCAGCAGTGCGGGGTGGCTGCTGGAGTACCGGGTGGAAGCACTCCAGCTGTCGGTGACCTGGCTGCTGATGATGGCCGCCTATGCCATGAACCAGCGGTTGGGCCGGCTGCGCCAGCAGCGCGATGAACTGCGCCAGCTGGCCGAAACCGATGGCCTGACCGGGCTGCCCAACCGCCGGGCCGGCCTGCAGCAGCTGGCCCGTCACCTGGCACAGGTCGACCGTGAGCGCGGCCCGCTGGTGATCGGCTTCCTCGACATCGACCTGTTCAAGGACATCAACGACCGCCATGGCCACGCGGTGGGCGACCAGGTGCTGGTGGCGGTAGCGCGAGCCCTGCGCACGGCAGTCCGCAGCCAGGACGAAGTGGTGAGGATGGGCGGCGAGGAGTTCCTGCTGCTGATGCCGGGCATGCCACGCGAGGCGGCGTCGGCGCGCCTGGACCGCCTGCGCCAGCGCATCACCGAAGCCGGCCAGGCCCTGCAGGTGCCGGGCCTGGAAGTGACCGCCAGCATCGGACTGGCGCAGTGGCGGCCGGGTGAGGATGACCTGGCCGGGCTGCTGCGGCGGGCCGACCATGCCATGTACGTGGCCAAGCGGGCGGGTCGCAACCGGGTGTTCGACGGCGAAGAGCTCGATCCGCCGGCCCCGGCATGAAGCGCAGCGGGCGGCGATGCCGGATAATGGACCGATGACCACCCGACTCAACAAACATATCGCCGACACCGGCTTCTGCTCCCGCCGCGAGGCCGATCGCCTGATCGCCGCCCGCCGCGTCACCGTCAACGGCCACGCGGCCGGCACCGGTGCGGTGGTGGGCGAGGAAGACCAGGTGCTGGTCGACGGCCAGCCGCTGCGCGCGCGCGTGGCACGCAAGCCCGGCGCCCGCCGCCACGTCTACATCGCGCTGAACAAGCCGGTGGGCGTCACCTGCACCACCGAAACCTCGGTCAAGGGCAACATCGTCGACTTCGTCGGCCACGAACAGCGCATCTTCCCGATCGGGCGCCTGGACAAGGAGTCCGAAGGCCTGATCCTGATGACCAGCAACGGCGACATCGTCAACCAGATCCTGCGTGCCGAGAACGGCCACCAGAAGGAGTACCTGGTGGCGGTGAACAAGCCGGTCACCGACGAGTTCCTGCGTGGCATGGCGCGCGGCGTGCGCATCCACGACCAGATGACGCTGCCGTGCAAGACCTCGCGCATCGCCAAGTTCGGTTTCCGCATCACCCTGCAGCAGGGACTGAACCGGCAGATCCGCCTGATGGCCGCCGAGTTCGGCTATCGCGTGACCCAGCTGCGCCGCGTGCGCATCGACAACATCAAGATCGGTGCGCTGAAGCCGGGCCAGTGGCGCAACCTGACCGAGCAGGAGCTGCAGGGCCTGCTGCCGAAGCAGCTGGACTGGTAACGCGCGGTAGTGCCGGCCGCTGGCCGGCAGCACCAGGCATCGAATGAGCGCGGGATGCCGGCCAGCGGCCGGCACTCCCCGGTGTGCGGATTGCGCACCGGCATCAGCTAGACTCCGCAGTGACCTGCCGGAACGTGACGCTGCATGATCAAGCCCGACAAGCCTGCCAACGAAGCCCTGCGGCTCGAGACGCTGTACCGCTACCGGATCCTGGATTCGCAGCGTGAGAAATCCTTCGACGACCTGGTCGCGATCGCCAAGGCGGTCTGCGGTACCTCGATGGCGGCGGTGACCCTGATCGACGTCGAACGGCAGTGGTTCAAGTCGATCCAGGGCATCGACGCGGCGGAAAACCTGCGCAGCGAATCGATGTGTGGCCACGCCATCCTGCAGCCGCAGGAAATCATGGTGGTCGAGGACGCGTTGCAGGACATCCGCTTCCACGACAACCCGGTAGTGACCGGCGACCCGCACATCCGCTTCTACGCCGGTGCGCCATTGATCAGTTCCGATGGACTGCCTCTGGGCACGCTGTGCGTGTTCGATGCACATCCGCAGCACCTGCCCAGCGATAAGGCCGAGGCACTGGCCGCGCTGTCACGGCAGGTGATGCTTGTGATGGAGCTGCGCCGTTTCGCGCTCGACATCCAGAAGCACATGCTGGAACGCGATGACTACGAGCGCCTGCTGTCGGAGTACCAGGACGTGCTGCTGGCGCAGAATGCCGACCTGGCCGAGCAGAGCCGCACTGATGCGCTGACCGGCCTGCCCAACCGCCGCGCGATGGCGGCGGCACTGGAAGAGGCGGTGGCGGAGATCGATGGGCAACCGGGAGTGGCCTGCGTGGCCCTGCTGGACATCGATCACTTCAAGCACATCAACGATTTCCAGGGCCACGCCACCGGCGACCGGGTGCTGGCCGAGCTGGGCGTGTTGCTGCGCTCGCACTTCGCCGGCCGCGGCATGGCGGCGCGCTACGGCGGCGAGGAGTTCGTGGCGGTAATGCCGGGCACCGACCTGCACACGGCCGAACTGCAATGCGAGTTCCTGCGCCTGGCCGTGGCTGACCTGCCGCTTGGATTCCCGGTCACGGTCAGCATCGGTGTTGCCCAGCACCAGCCAGGTGAAAGCGTGGATGACACGCTGGCACGTGCCGACAAGGCGCTGTACCGGGCCAAGGGCAATGGTCGCAACCGGGTGGAACGGGCGGGCTGAGACACCGGCGACTCGCGCGCTGAACGCATGCGACGTGTGGATGATTCGATGCCGTTCCAGTAGATCCACGCCATGCGTGGATGCTCTTCCCGATTCACGTCGCGTCGCAGCTCCTGCGATCAGAACCGGCCAGCATGACGTCCCTGTTCCCACGGACACAACCATGCTGCAGACCCTGGCCATCGCCCACTATCGCTCGCTGCACGGGCTGATACTGCCGCTGCAGCAGTTGAATGTGGTGACCGGCGACAATGGCAGTGGCAAATCCAGCCTGTACCGCGCGCTGCGCCTGCTGGCGGAGACCGCGCAGGGCGGCGTCGCGGCGGTTCTGGCCCGCGAAGGTGGGCTCGGTTCGGCGCTGTGGGCGGGGCCGGAAAAAATGGACCGTCGGGTTGCTGCCGGTGAAATCCCCTTGCAGGGTGGCCCGCGTCAGGAATCGGTGGGGCTGAAGCTGGGCTTCACCACCGACGAGTTCGGCTATGCCATCGACCTGGGCTACCCACCGCCCAGCCGTTCGGCCTTCGCACTGGACCCGCAGATCAAGGCCGAGGCGATCTGGGCCGGGCCGTTCCTGCGCAGCGCCAACCTGCTGGTCGACCGACGTGGGGCAATGGTGCGGCAACGCCATGCGCGCGGTTGGGATCTGGTCGATGACCGGTTGTCGCTGTTCGACAGTCTGTTCACCCAGGTTGGCGATCCGCAGCGCATGCCGGAAACCATCGCCCTGCGCGAGTACATCCGTCGCTGGCGCTTCTACGACCATTTCCGCAGCGACGCCGATGCCCCGGCACGGCAACCGGCGATGGCCACGCGCACGCCGGTGCTGCATCACGACGGTCGCGATCTGGCGGCGGCCTGGGTGACCATCCTCGAGATCGGTGATCCGGGCGCACTGGCGCGCAGCGTGGAGGATGCGTTCCCGGGCGCCACGGTGGGGTTCGAGGAACTGGATGGCCGGCTGGCCCTGCGCTTCCACCAGCCGGGGCTGCTGCGGCCGTTGTCGATGGCCGAGCTGTCCGACGGCACGCTGCGCTTCCTGCTGCTGGCCGCGGCACTGCACACGCCGCGCCCGCCGCCGCTGCTGGTGCTCAACGAACCGGAGACCAGCCTGCATCCGGACCTGCTGCCGGCGCTGGCGCGGCTGATCATCGCGGCCAGTGCGCGCAGCCAGGTGTGGGTGGTCTCACACGCCAGCCGACTGATCGCAGCACTGGAGCAGGCGCCCGGCTGTCATTCGCTGCATCTGCACAAGGAACAGGGCCGCACGCTGTTGAGCGGGCAGGGCCTGCTGGATGCCCCGGCATGGCACTGGCCGCAGCGCTGACAAGGCGATTCGCACCCTGCGCGGATACGCTCAATCGGCGATGTTGCGTGCTTCCGACGTACCGAGAATCTCCGGGTGCTGCACCGGCTTGCGGCGGTTCAACAACGGATGCAGGAACACCGCGCCGACGATGATCGCCACGCCCAGGTAGAACCACGGCGTGACCTCGTGCTGCTCGCGCAGCAGCACCACTGCCAGCACCACCGCGTAGACCGGTTCCAGGTTGGTCACCAGCTGCACGGTGTAGGCGCTCAGGTGGCGTAGCGCGACCAAGGCCAGGGCGAACGGCAGCAGCGTGCAGAACCCGGCCAGTACCAGTAGCAGGATGCCGTCGTGCAGGTCCGGAACCACCCATAGCGGGCTGGCCAGCGCCGGCAGCAGGTAGGGCATCAGTGGCGCCAGCAGGGTCAGGGTGAGGGTGCCGGCGCCCAGCTCCAGTGCGGTGACCGTAAGCGGATCGGCGTGGCTGACCATGCGCTTGTTGAGCGAGCCGAACACCGCCACCAGCAGCGCCGATATCGCGCCGATCAGTACACCCAGGCGCATGCCATCGGGCACGCCACCGACCACCAGTGCAACACCCGGCAGCACGGCCAGGCCGAAGGCGAGTTCACGCAGCTGGAACGGTCGCTTGGCTACCCACGGTTCGATGATCGAGGTGAATACCGGCGCCAGCGCGATGCAGGTGGCGGCCACCGAGGCGTTGGCCAGCTTCACCGCGCCGTAGAACGTCAGCCAGTGCAGGGCGACCAGCGCGCCGATGCCGGCGTAGCCCGCCACCAGGCGCAGTGGCAGGGTGCGCAATCCGCGCCAGACCCGCGGCAGCAGCGCCAACATTGCCGTTACCAGCAGCATGCGCCACCACACCAGCGGCAGCGCCGGCAGGGTGATCAACTTGCCGAGGATGGCGGTGACGCCCCACAGCAGGACACAGAAGTGGATCTGCCACAGCGCTTTGCGGGTGTCGGGTGTGCTCATCCGCCTATTGTGAGGCAAGGCGATGACCGCAGCGCTATCCGCGTGAGGATTTGCTGGCCCCATCTACCCGCCGCTGCAGGGCCATCGCCGCCGCCGGGTTGCGTGCCTTGCCCGCACCAATGCACAGCAGGTAGACCTCGCGCGGCTCTGACGGTGCCGGCGCGGCCAGGCAGGGCAGGTCGTCCACCGGTTCGCCGCGTGACCAGTGGAGCGCGCGTTCGGCCCAGCGCTGCTGCACGGGTGCCGGCAGACCCTCGTTCAAGCGGGCCTGGCTGCGCTTGATCCGCGCGTAGACGAAGCCGGCACTGACATCGCCGTGTAGTGGCGCCTCGTCGCTGTCCTCGATCACCAGCGCCACGCCCTGTCGACGGGCGGCAGCAACCAGTGCCGGGCCATGTGCCTCGGCGTTGCGGACTTCCAGCGCATGCTGCAGCGCCACCCCTTCCAGTTGCTTCGGCAGCTGCGCCATCAGGGCACCCAATGCATCGGCATCGGCCGGATGGCGCGGATCGAACTGCCACAGCAACGGGCCGAGCCGGTCACCGAGTGCAATCGCCGCCTGCAGGAAGGGCGCGGCCGCTTCCACCGTGCTGGAGAGGTCGCGGCGCTGCACCAGGTAGCGTGGTGCCTTCATCGAAAACCGGAAACCGTCGGGTGTCTGTGCGGCCCACTGCGCGCACTGCGCCGCTGTTGGCGTGCGGTAGAAGGTGCCGTTGATTTCGATGCAGCGCAGGGCGCGGCTGGCGTGGGCCAGTTCTTCACGCTGCGGCAGGCCAACCGGGTAGAAAACGCCGCCGCGCCATTCGGGAAACACCCAGCCACCAATGCCGCAGCGGATCTCCGCCTGCCGGGCGGTCGCGGTCACTGGCCGTGGTCCGCGCGCCACGGGTCGTAGCTGCCGAACCACCACAAATAGCCTTCCGGGTCGGCGCAGGCGTAGCCGCGTCCGCCATAGTCCTGGTCGGCGATGTCGATGACAATGCGGGCACCGGCGGCCTTGGCCCGTGCATAGTGCGCATCGGCATCGGTGACGATCACGCAGGCGTTCTGGGTCTGGCGGCCGCCGACCTCATCAGGCATCGCCGCATGCTGGTTCCACTCGCTTTCCTTGTCGGCCGAGCCGAGCATGATCATGCCGGTGCCGAAGGTCAGCTGTGCATGGAAGACCGTATCGCCATCGGCGTAGACGGCCTGGGCATGGAAGCCGAAGGCGCGCTGCAGCCAGTCGATGGCGGCCTGCGCGTCGCGATAGCGCAGGCATGGAATGATGGTGGAGCCGTTGCTCGGTTGGCCGTTCCCGCCCATGACACCCCTCCTATGGCACAGGGCAGGGTGCGCCGCAGACCGTTACCATCGCGCGAAACCCCGGTGACGGCCTGCACATGGCCGCCACCCCTGTTCGGAGATCGTGCTGGATGAAACCCTGGATTGGAGGAGCCGTGCTGCTGGCGTGCACGACCATGGCGAGTGCTGCCACCCCGGCGCAGCTGCAGGACCTGGATGCGACCGTCGAGCGCGTGCGCGCGCAGTTCGACGTGCCCGGCATTGCCGTGGCCGTGGTCAAGGATGGCGAGGTGGTGCTGGAACGCGGCTGGGGCGTGCGCGAGCAGGGCAAGCCGGAACCGGTGCAGGCCGATACGCTGTTCGCCATTGCTTCCAACACCAAAGCGTTCACCGCCACCTCGCTGAACCTGCTGGCCGAGGACGGCAAACTGAAGATGGACGACAAGGTGATCGACCACCTGCCGTCGTTCCGCATGTCCGATCCGTTCGTGACCGGGCAGATGACGATCCGCGACCTGCTGTCGCATCGCAGCGGGCTGAGCCTGGGCGCAGGTGACCTGCTGTTCTGGCCGACCACCTCCTACAGCAATGCCGAAGTGGTGGAGCGGCTGGGCAAAGTGCCGCTGAAGGGCGGTTTCCGCGAGAGCTATGCGTACGACAACATCCTGTACGCGGTTGCCCAGCAGGTGATCGAGCATGTCTCCGGCATGAGCTACCAGCAGTTCCTGCAGACCCGCATCTTCGACAAGGTGGGCATGGCCGGCACACGCTACAACGCCGATCACCTGAAGCCGGGCGACAAGGCCGCGGTCGGCCACGCCAAGTACGATTTCAAGGACCTGCGTACCGTTGCACCGCTGACCTGGTCGAACAATGCCGGTGCCGGTGGCATCTATTCCAGTGCGCACGACATGGCGCGCTGGATGCAGGTGCAGTTGGCCGAAGGCGAGCTCGCCGATGGCACTGCGCTGTTCAGCGACAAGAGCCAGCAGCAGATGTGGCGGATGATCACGCCGCAGTCGATCCCGGCGCCGAGCGTGCCGGAGCTGGCACCGGCCCGGGCCAACTTTGCCGGTTACGGCGAAGGCTGGAGCCTGAGCGACTACCGCGGGCAGAAACTGGTCTGGCACACCGGTGGCTGGCCGGGCATGGTTTCGCGGCTGACCCTGGTGCCGGGCGAGAAGCTGGGCGTGGTGGTGCTGACCAACCAGGAAGTGGGCGCAGCGTTCAACGCGATCACCCTGAGCGTGCTTGATGCTTACCTGGGCGGTGAGAAGCACGACTGGGTGGACGCCTATGCCAAGGCCGTGGCCAAGGGCCAGGACAAGGCCGACGAGGCCTGGGCCAAGCACCAGAGCGCGCGCGACAAGGGCAGCAAGCCATCGCTGGCACTGGCCGGCTACACCGGCACGTTCCGCGACCGCTGGTACGGCGACATGCAGGTCAGTGCCGAGGGCAAGGGACTGCGCCTGCGCTTCATGAAGACCGCGCAGCTGAGCGGGCGCCTGGAGCATTGGCAGCATGACACCTTCATCGTGCGCTGGGACGACCGTTCGCTCAACGCCGACGCGTTCGTGAACTTCAGCCTGGATCCGGACGGCAAGGTGCGCGAGGTGCGCATGCAGTCGATCTCCGACCTGACCGATTTCAGCTTCGATTTCCAGGACCTGCTGTTCACCCCGGTGAAATGACGCCGCCGGGCGTGGCCCGGCGCTGCCGTTTGACGAATCCCATCGGTAGTGGCGGGGGGGGGGGGGGGCCCCCCGGGGGGCCCGGGGGGGGGGGGGGGGGGGGGGGGCGCGGCCGGGCCACCG
>NZ_JAWIRT010000002.1:138948-196772 GCF_036320045.1 Stenotrophomonas sp. SMYL20
CCCCCCCCTGTGGTGGGGGCGGCGGGGGCCCCCCCCCCCCCCCCCCCCCCCGCCGGGGGGGGGGGGGCCCCCCCCCCCCCCCCCACTACCGGAACCGCGGCGATCATCGGCTGGCGTACACACCCGGCGTGGGATACTCCGCCGGCTATTGATGGCGAGGGAATGCGATGTTCCGTTGGTTTGAATCCCTGATTCCGGTGTTCCCGCCCGTGGACGGGCGCATGCCGCCGCGCAAGGTGCTGCCGTTCTACCTGCACTACCTGCGCCCGGTGTGGCCGGTGCTGCTGGCCACCCTGATCGCCGGCCTGCTGCTGGCGCTGGTGGAAGTGGCAATGTTCGATTACCTGGGCCGCATCGTCGACATGGTCGCCGAGCAGCCGGGGGGCGATTTCTTCAAGCGCCATGCCAATGAGCTGGGCTGGATGCTGTTCATCACGGTCATCGCGCGGCCGATCCTGGTCGGCCTGCACAACCTGCTGGTCAACCAGGCCATTGTGCCTGGCCTGAGCAACCGCTCGCGCTGGCTGATGCACAACTACGTGGTGCGGCAGAGCCTGAACTTCTTCCAGAACGACTTCGCCGGCAGCGTGGCCAACCGGGTGATGCAGACCGGTACCTCGCTGCGCGAATCGGCGGTGCAGATGGTCGACTCGCTCTGGTACATCGTGGTCTACACCGGCACCGCGCTGTACCTGTTCGCGCAGGCCGACTGGCGGCTGATGGTGCCGTTGATCCTGTGGTTGCTGGCCTATGCAGTGATCCTAGCCTACTTCGTTCCGCGCGCGAAGGAACGCGCATGGATCGCCTCCGAAGCGCGTTCCAAGGCGATGGGCCGCATCGTTGATGGCTACACCAACATTCCCACGTTGAAGCTGTTCGCCCATGGCGGACGCGAGCAGGCCTATGTGGCCGAGTCGATCCAGGAACTGGCGGTCAAGCACCGTGCGCAGACCCGCATCACCACCGGCATGGACCTGACCATCGCCATCGTCAACGGTTTCCTGATTGCCGGTACCTGTGGGCTCGCGCTGTGGCTGTGGAACGGTGGCCACATCACTGTTGGCGCGATCACGCTGGCGACCGGCCTGGTGATCCGCATCCACAACATGTCCGGCTGGATCATGTGGACCATCAACGGCATCTTCGAGGACATCGGCACGGTGCAGGACGGCATCACCACCATCGCCCAGCCGCTGACCGTGCAGGACCGGGAGGATGCGGTGCCGTTGCAGGTGACCCGTGGTGGCGTGCACTTCCAGGACATCCACTTCCACTACGGCAAGAAGGGCGGCGTGATCGCCGGACTGGACCTGGTGGTGAAGCCGGGCGAGAAGATCGGCCTGGTCGGTCCTTCCGGTGCCGGCAAGTCGACCCTGGTCAACGTGCTGCTGCGGCTCTACGACCTGGAAAGCGGCCGCATCCTGATCGACGATCAGGACATCGCCCATGTCACCCAGGAGAGCCTGCGCCAGCAGATCGGCGTGGTCACCCAGGACACCTCGCTGCTGCATCGCTCGATCCGCGACAATCTGCTGTATGGCCGCCCCGATGCCACTGACGAGCAGCTGCATGCCGCCGTGGCCAAGGCGCGCGCCGCAGCCTTCATCGATACGCTGGTGGACGGGCAGGGCCGGCGTGGCTACGACGCGCACGTGGGCGAGCGCGGCGTGAAGCTGTCCGGTGGTCAGCGCCAGCGCATCGCCATCGCCCGCGTGCTGCTGAAGGACGCACCGATCCTGGTGCTGGATGAGGCGACCTCGGCACTGGACTCGGAAGTGGAAGCGGCGATCCAGGACAGCCTGGACCAGCTGATGGGCGGCAAGACGGTGATCGCGATCGCGCACCGGCTGTCGACCATCGCACGCATGGACCGGCTGGTGGTGATGGACCAGGGCCGCATTGTCGAGACCGGCACCCATGCCGAGCTCATTGCGGCCGGTGGCCTGTACGCGCGCTTGTGGGCGCGGCAGACCGGTGGTTTTGTGGCTGCAGACCAGTAGACCAGTAGACCCACGCCATGCGTGGATGCATTCCTTGGGGTCGGAGGCCCGCATGATTCGTTCTCTACGCCCCCTGCTGCTGGCGCTGGTGCTGGCACTGGTCGCCACTGCCGCAGCCGCTGCATCGCCATCAGTGCAAGGCGAAGCCCTCGAGCAGGTCATCCTTCTCAGCCGCCACAACCTGCGCGCACCGGTGGTGGCATCGGGCGCGTTGGCCAATGCGACTCCGGAGCGCTGGCCGAGCTGGGACGTAGGCGCCGGCGAGCTGACCACCAAGGGCGGCGTGCTGGAGGTCTACATGGGCCGTTACATCGGCCAGTGGCTGCGGCAGGCAAAGTTGCTGCCGGCAACGGGCTGCCCGCAGCCGAGCGACTTCCACGCGCACGCCAACAGCCTGCAGCGCACCCAGGCCACCGCGCAGTTTTTCGTTGCCGGTGCGTTCCCGGGCTGCCACGTGACGGTGGAACAGCGCATGCCGCTGGGCACGATGGATCCGTTGTTCAATCCGGTGATCCACAACGGTGATGCGGCCTTCCGCGAACGCGCGTTGTCGGCGATGCAACAGGCGCAGGCCGCATCGGATCTGGCACCGGCGTTGGCGGCGGTGGAGGCGATCACCCGCTACCCGCAGTCGGCTGCGTGCGCAGGCCGCAGCGAATGCCACCTGACGCCGGCCGATTCCATTTTCAGCGCAGAGCCGGGCAAAGAACCGCGTACTTCCGGTTCGCTGGCCCTGGCCAGCGGGTTGGTCGATGCCTTGTTGATGGAGCACTACCAGGGAAGTGGCATCCCCCGCGAAGGGTGGGGCCGATTGAACACGGAGGCCAAATGGCAGGCGCTGGCGCAGATCCGCAACCGCTACCAGGACATCCTGTTCGGAACACCCGAGGTGGCGCGGGACGTGGCCGCGCCGCTTTTGGCAAGAATAAACGGGCTGTTCGAAGATCCGGCGTCACCGAAGGTGAGCCTGCTGGTCGGCCACGATTCCAACATCGGTTCCGTGCTGGCGGCGCTGGGAATCACGGACTACACGTTGCGGGGCCAGTACGAGAAGACGCCGATCGGCGGCCTGCTGCAGTTCGAGCGCTGGCGCGACCGCCAAAGCGGTGGCGAGCGTTTCCGCTTGGCCTACGTCTACCCGACCACCGCGCAACTGCGAGATGCGCTGCCGTTGAGCGATGTACAGCCACCCGTTCGGGTGGAGCTCGCGCTTCCCGGGTGTGGGCAGAATGGATGCAGTGACGTGCAGTTCGAGCGCGTGCTGCATCGCGCGGTGAATTGAATGCCATCCACGCATGGCGTGGATCTACTGGCAGGCGGGTAGTAGATCCACGCCATGCGTGGATGGGTCCATCCCGGGACGCCGAACAGAAAACGGCCCGGGTTTCCCCGGGCCGTTCCGTTTCCAACTCACACCTGCGCGATCACTCGATCGGCTGGTCCAGCATCAGCTGGCGTGCGAAACGCACCGGCGGCGCGCCGTAGGACAGCATCTGGTCGTGATAGGCCTTGAGGTTGAACTTGTCGCCCAGCTTGTCCTGCATCGCCTTGCGGGTGTCGAAGTGTTCCTGCGCACCGACGAAGTAGGTCGGCAGCTGTGCCGAGGTCAGCTGCGCGCGCACCCACTTGCCGGCGGCTTCGCTCTCCTGCTGGAAGGCATCATGGGTCATCAGGTGCATCGCCTTTTCGCGATCCCAGTTGTCCACGTGCACGCCCTGGTCGAGGATCGCGTTGGAGATCGTGCGCAGGTAGAACTTCAGCTGCACCAGGTGGAACAGCGGGTCGTTGTTGAGGTAACCCTGCTCCTGCATCATCCGCTCGGTGTAGACCGCCCAGCCTTCGGCGAACAGGCCCGAACGCAGCACCGCACGCAGGGTGGAGGGGAACTTGGCCGAGTGCCAGCCTTCCAGGTAATGGCCCGGAGTACCTTCGTGGATGCTCAGCAGGTGGATCATGCGCGAGTTGTACTCACGCAGGAACGAGTCGACCTGCTTGTCGTTCCAGTCGTCCGGAATCGGCGACACGGCGTAGAAGGTCTTCAGGTTCTTGTCCAGCGGGCCCGGCGAATCGCAGTAGGCCACGGCCACGCCACGCTGGAATTCCGGCATCAGGATGATGTCCACCGGCGCGTCGGGCAGGGTCATCAGATCGTGCTCGCGCACGAATGCGGTGGACTGCTCCAGTGCGGCCTTGGCATCGTCGACGACCTTGTCGCGTGCCGGCTTGTCGGCGTAGGCCAGCTCCAGCGCGGCCTCGATCGCCTTCTGCTGCTGCTCGTCGGTCGGCTGTGCCGGCATCTCCGGTGCGCCCGGCTTGTCCTTCAGCACGGTCTGCGCGATGCCGTACATGTCTTCGCGCACGCGCTTGAGTTCGGCGCGTGCTCGCTCACCGATCTCCTGGCGCGACAGCGACGAGTTCAGCGCGAACTTCAGCTTCTGGTCGTACTTTTCCGCACCGATGCGGAAGTCGCCCTTGGCGTTCGGCACCAGGGTCTTGTCCAGCCAGGTCTGCTGTTCGTCCACGGCCTTCTTCAGGCCATCGATGGCGGCCTGCAGGCGCTGCTGGTCGGCCTGCGGCAGTTCACCGATGTGCGGGGTGATGAAGGTATCGACGATGCTGAGGATGCCCTTGTTCTGCTTGGCCACCGTCTCGGCGTGGATCTTCGGCACGCGGGCCGGATCCAGGTTCTCGCGTGCCTGGGCGAAGATCGCCGGCAGCTTTTCCATACGCGCGGTGGCCGACTTCAGGCGCTCCGGCAGCGGCGCGAACTCGCGGGCCATCAGGCCGTAGATCGCGCTGCCGGCAATGCCGTTGTACAGCTGCGGGTCCCACTTGCCGGACTGCAGCACTTCGGCGTTCCAGATTTCCGACTGCAGCTGGTTGCGCAGGATCGCCGCGTCCACCTGGTTCTCGCGGCCCAGCTTGGCCACCTCGATCTTGTCCAGCTCGCCCAGAAGCGCCTTGTAGGCGGCCAGGGTCTTCTGCTGGCCGGCGGCACTGAGGTCATCCAGTTCGCTGTCGTAGCGGTGGTCACCGATCTGGGTGGCGCTGACCGGCGACAGCTGCATCCAGGTGTCCAGGGCGCGCTTGGAAAGATCGGCGAAGGCGGCATCGACCGCCGCGTCGCCGGCCTGCTGGCTGGCGGCCGGGGTGGAAGCGTTGGTCGGGGCGTCGGCCGGCTGGCAACCGGCCAGGGCGGCGACCAGGGCGAGGGCAAGAAGATGCGGGCGCATCGGCGTTCCTGTACAGGGTCAAACCCCGAGCATAGGGCCCCGGGGCTGCTTTGTCCCCGTGCCATAGGATTACCATGGGCACTGACAAGGACCCTCCAGCGGAGCACAGGACATGGAATACCAGGGAAGCTGCCATTGCGGCAGGATCGCATTCACCGTACAGGCCGAGGCGCCGATCAGCGACGTCATCGACTGCAACTGCTCGATGTGCCGCCGTCGCGGCAGCCTGCTGTGGTTCGCCCCGCGTGCGGCGTTCCAGCTGAGCACCAATCCCGCGGACGTGGCCACCTACCACTTCAACAAAGCCCACATCGATCATCACCACTGCCGCGAGTGCGGCGTTGCCCCCTACAGCGAAGCGGTGGACCCGCGCACCGGCACGCCGATGGTGGCGGTGAACGTGCGCTGCGTACCGCAGGTGGACCTGGCCACGTTGGCGGTGATGTCCTACGACGGAGCGGCACTGTGACGCCGGTGCGCGCGTGGACGCGCGTGGTGGCGATGCCGGTGCTGCTGCTGGCACTGGCGGCCTGTGCCAAGAACGGCGAGAGGGCGCAGGAGGCGGGTGCCGCCGCTGCCGATGCTGCTGTCGCTTCGCCGGAAGGTGCGTTCCTGGCCTACGAGCATGACGTGCAGATCCAGCTGGAAGCGGCGCAGATTGCACCGCGCATCCAGCAGGTGGCGCAGGCCTGCCAGAGTGCGAAGTTCGGTGATTGCGCGGTGCTGCAGGTCGACCAGCGCAGTGGCGAGCAGCCCAGCGGCGAGGTCAAGGTGCGCATTGCGCCGAAGGGCACCGAGCCGTTGATCGCTCTGGCCGGTGAGGGGGGCACGCTGCAGTCGCGCAATACGCGCGCCGAGGACCTGGCGCAGGAGGTAGCAGACACCGCACTGACCAAGGCGCGGCTGGAGAAGGAACATGCGCGGCTGCTGTCCTACCAGGACCGCAAGGACCTGAAGATCGAAGACCTGATGGCGATCACCACGCGCCTGTCGGAGATCGAAGCGGGCGTCGAGCAGGCCAACAAGGATTCTGCGCAGCAGCGCCGGCGCATCGATACCCAGCTGGTGACGATGCACTTCGACACCACCTCGGGCCAGCGCAGCCGCAGCGAGATCGGTGAGGCGCTGAGCGAATCGGGCAGCATCCTCAGCACCAGTATTGCGTTCCTGATCCGCGCCGCGGCCGCGCTGCTGCCGGTGGCGGTGCTGGCCCTGATCGCGGCCTGGGGTGTGCGGGCGTGGTGGCGTCGCCGCCGCCGCAGGCTGCCGCCCAGCCTCTGAGGTGAAGGTTGATGCCGGCAACCCGCCGGCATCAGCCCTCGTCGGTCTCGTACTCGACGAACACGTCCAGCTCCAGTGCCAGTTCCTGCACGGCATCGCGCACCTTCTGCGCGGTGCTTTCATTGCCGACTTCCACTTCCAGTTCGTGGATGCCCGGGCCGATGTCATCGGACAGCCCGGCCGAACTGGAATCGTCGTCGTCCATGTGCGGCATCAGGTCGTCGGTCTCCTCGACATGTTCGATGCCGTCCAGGCCGAGCAGCAGGTCGCTGATGGCACGGGCGTCGTCTTCGGTTCCGGTGATGCGCAGTCGCAGCATGGCCATGGCGTCGATACGGTGTGGGGTTGCCTGCAGCCTAGCCAGCGTGAAGCAAAGAACGGGTGAGGGCGCAGTCAGCCGTGCGTGCCCGGGCGCCCGAGCAGGCTTTCCGGCAACGCGGGAATCGGCGTGCGTTCGTCCTGCGCCTGCTCCAGCAACCAGTCGATGAACAGGCGCGCGGCGTGGCTCGGCGGTTGCCCTTCGGCATGCACCACGTGATACGCGTAGCGCGCCTTCAGCGCCGGGCCAGGCAGGCGTACCACTTCGTAGCGCTGCAGGTAGGGCTGCGCGATGTGGGTACGTGCCAGCACCGCGCCCATGCCGTACACCGCGGCACGCATCGCATCGGTACTGTCGGCGAAGGTGTGCATCGGCGGCAGTGGCGAGGGTGGGCGCACGCCGGCATGGCGGAACCAGTCACGCCAGCCCTGCGGCGACAGATCGGTCAGCAGCGGCAGGTCGGCGATGCGCGCCGGTTCGACCAGCGTTTCAACCCCGGCCAGCGCCGGCGAGGCCACCGGGAACAGGTAGTCATCCATCAGGTGCTGTGCACGCAGGCCCGGCCACTGGCCCAGGCCATAGCGGATGCCGACTTCCGGGCCGTTGTCGTCGTAGCGATCCAGCCCGCTGCCCGTGTGCAGTTCGATGCGGATGTGCGGATAGGCCTGGGTGAAGCGTGGCAGCCGTGGCAGCAGCCAGCAGTAGGACAGCGAGCGCAGCGTGGTGATCCGCAGCGGCACGCTGTCGGCATCCGGCTGCAGGTGATGGGCGACGGCCGCGACATCGGAGAAGGCGGCGCTGGCGGCGTCGGCCAGCTGCCGGCCCTCGGCAGTCAGGCGCACGCCGCGGGCGTGGCGCAGGAACAGCCGGGTTTCCAGCACCTCCTCCAGCCGGCGCACGTGGTGGCTGACCGCGCTGGCGGTCAGGTGCAGCTCCTGGGCGGCCTGGGCGAAGTTCTGGTGGCGCGCTGCAACCGCGAACACGGCCAGTGCGGGGAGCAGGGAAGGGCGTAGCTGCATGTCCAGCCTCAAACCATATTTGTGGCTGGCAGCGATACTACGCGCTTGTGCGGCGGGCGTCTGCGGCCGATCCTGTCTGCCTTGGCGAGGAACAGACGATGGACGGAGGCAGGGCATGAATGCGGTCCCACAGGCGGCCGAGCGCGACTGGCGCACGCCGCTGGAATTGACCCTGCTGGGCGCCATCTGGGGCTGCTCGTTCCTGTTCATGCGGGTGGCGGTGCCGTCGTTCGGCCCGTTCGCGCTGGTCGAGGTGCGGCTGGTGCTGGGCGCGCTGGTGCTGCTGCCGTTCCTGTGGCGCGCCCGCCCGCAGTTCCCGCCGCGGCGCTGGCTGTGGCTGGCACCGATCGGCCTGATCAACTCGGCGCTGCCGTTCGTGCTGTTCGCCTATGCCGCCGAACAGGCACCGGCCGCGATCGGTGCGATCTGCAATGCGATGACCGTGCTGTTCGCCGCGCTGATCGCCTTCCTGTTCTTCGGCGAGAAGATCGGCATGCGCCGTGCGGGCGCGCTGCTGGTCGGCTTCGCCGGCGTGGTGGTGCTGGCCACGGCCAAGGTCTCCGGCCTGAGCATCGGCACCGCGGTGCTGGCCGGTGCGGCGGCTTCGTTGCTGTACGGCCTGGGCGTGAACCTGGTGAAGCGGCACATGACCGGCCTGCCGTCGGCGGCCGCGGCGGCGGCAACGCTGTCGTGTGCCTCGCTGTGGATGCTGCCGATGGCGGTCAGCCATTGGCCGCAGGCGGCGATTCCGGCCAAGGCCTGGGGCGCAGCGATCGCGCTTGGCGTGGCCTGCACCGGGCTGGCGTTCCTGATGTTCTATCGTTTGATCGGCCGTATCGGCCCGTCGCGTGCGTCGACCGTGACCTATCTGATTCCGCTGTTCGGCGCTGCGTTCGCGTGGTTGTTCCTGGGTGAGCCGGTGACGCTGCAGATGCTGATTGCCGGTGCGTTGATTCTGGGTAGCGTGGCGGTGAGTCAGAAGGGTTGAGGTGTTTTGCACGTGGCGCGTGCTGAAGGCGCTTCATTGTTCCTGGGCGTCACTTTTCTTTTCGCGCGAAAAGAAAAGTAACCAAAAGAAACGCGCCGCCAGGTCGCGAGCCGCCGTGCTTCGCACGTCGGTCCCCTGCGCTTCTCGGTGAATCAGGGGACGGTGCCGAACTCGCTGCGCTCAGACATCGGCACCTCTTCGCCCCTGATTCCCCTGCGATGCTCGGCTCACTCAAGGCGGACCCAGATCAAAGACCGCAGCTGCACCCAGTAGATCCACGCCATGCGTGGATGCCTTTGCCGTTGATCTTGACCTTCCAGTCCGCCTTGAGCGAGCCGAGCACCGCAGGTCCGGCGAGGGCGAAGAGGCGCGGGTGTCTGAGCGCAGCGAGTTCCCGCGCCGTCCCTCGACGGGCCGAGGAGCGCAGGGCACCGGTGCGTAGCACCGGCTCGCGGCCGGCGGAACGTTTCTTTTGGTTACTTTTCTTTGCGTACAAAGAAAAGTAACGCCCATGAACGATGAAGCGCCTTCAGCACGCCTAACGTGCGGAAACCATCACCGCACCGGCACCGGAATATTGCAAAGGTCAATATGCCCCGCCGGGCGCTTGTAGAAATCATCCACGCGATTGCGACGCGCTTCGACAGTATCGGCAAACGTCTTCGAATCGGTGCGCAGCACCTGGATCGGCGTGCGCTCGCCCGCCGGCACGTCGCTGGCGCGGCGGATCGACAGGATCGGCGTGCGCAGCTTCGGGTCGGTGTAGAAGCCCATCGGCGCCGGGCCGCGCGGGGTCGCGCTGAGCAGCTCCATGCCCTTCAGCACGCGGCCGACCAGGGTGATGTTGCGGTCCAGCTGGCGCGGCGACTGGCCGGTCACCACGTACAGTTCGGCACCGATGCTGCTGTCTTCCTCGTTGCTGCGGCCAGCGCCGAGCATGCCGTAGCAATGCGCCAGCCAGGCCTTGCCGGCCTGCGGGTCCTGGCCGACCGGGAAGCCGTCGACGAAACCGGTCTGCGCGGCCCAGCCATCGCGGTCCGGCAGCACGCTGACCTTCAGGCCGGCACTGGCACGTTCGAACTCGGCCGGCAGCTTGCGCGCGGCACTGCCGAACGGCTTTGCCTTGGCCGCGTCATCGGCGTCGGCATCGCCGAACTGCACCACGAAGTTGTCCTGCGAACGGTAGATGCTGGTGCCGTTCCAGAAGTGCTCGTGGGCGAAAATCTGGATGTTGGCCACATGGCGTGGGGCGAACTGCGGCGCCAGCTCGATGATCACCCGACCGGTCGGCAGGTCCATGTACAGCAGGTTGGCCGGGTCGGGCGTGCGCCAGTCGCTGGCCGCCGAAGCATCAAGAATCTGCTGCGGGCTGCGGTAGGGCGTGGCCGAACTGGCCAGGGCGGGCAGCAGGCAGGACAGGGCGAGGGCGGTCAGGGCAAGGCGACGGCGGTGCGGCATGGGAACCCCGGAACATGAACGAGGCTTCGATTCTGCGCGAGCGGCCCGGCCACGCCAACCGGCAGAGTGACTAACGACACATTCGCTATACCGAACTTCGCACTACTGTGGACTTCAACGTAGTGGAGGGCCGGTCATGTCCGAGGACGATGTCCAGCTGAAGAAGTTCCAGAAGGAGCTCAGCGCCGGAACCGTGTCGCTGGCCCTGTTGGCGGTGCTGGCCCGGGCCGGCGAACCGCTGTACGGCTACCTGATCGCCAAGGAGCTGGAGCGGGTGGGCGAGGGCGTGCTGAGCGGCAAGCAGAGCGCGCTGTACCCGGTGCTGCGCAATCTGGAGGGCGCCGGCCTGCTGGAAAGCCATGTGGAGCCGTCCAGCAGCGGGCCGCCGCGGCGCTACTACCGCATCAATGAACGTGGCCGCGAGGTGTTGGCGCAATGGCGCCAGGCCTGGCAGGCCACACGCGATTCCGTCGATTCCGTGTTGGAGGGGATACCACAATGAACGACCCGAGCCTGGCAGGCCGAGCCCTGCCCACGACCATCCCGCAGTACCTGGCGCAGCTGCGCGCGGCGCTGGAAGGCGCCGACCCGGCGATGGTGCAGGACGCGCTGTACGACGCCGAGGAGTACCTGCGTTCGGAGTTGGCCGCGCAGCCCGGCCGCAGCGAGGCCGAGGTGATCGCTGACGTCGCCGGCAGCTATGGCGCGCCGGACGAAGTGGCCGAGATCTACCGCGAGACCGAAGTGACGGTGAATCGCGCGTTGCGCACACCACGTGCGGATACCGCGCCGGTGCTGCGTGCTGCGGCGGAAGCCAGTGGCGTCGAGCCGGCCGCACCCCCGCCGGTGCCGGTGCAGCGCTCGCTGCTGACGCGCTTCTTCGGTGTGGTGACCGATCCACATACCTACGGCGCGCTGTTCTACATGCTGCTGTCGCTGGCCACCGGCACCTTCTTCTTCACCTGGGTGGTGACTGGCCTGTCGCTGTCGCTGGGCCTGCTGATCCTGATCATCGGCATCCCGCTGACCGTGCTGTTCTTCGGCTCGGTGCGCGGGCTGGCGTTGCTGGAAGGGCGCCTGGTGGAAGCGCTGCTGGGCGAGCGCATGCCGCGTCGTCCGCGCTACACCGACCGCAGCCGCACCTGGCTGCAGCGCATCGGCGACATGTTCACCGACGGCCGCACCTGGCTGACCCTGCTGTACTTCGTGCTGATGCTGCCGCTGGGCGTCATCTACTTCACCATCGCGGTGACGTTGCTGTCGCTGTCGCTGAGCCTGATCTGGGCGCCGGTCGCGGCGATCTTCAGTGGCGACATCCCCGGCGTGTACGTCAACGACGTGAACGTGCTGCCGATGGCGGCCTCGCCGCTGGTGGCAATCGCGGTTGCCGCGGCGGGGGCGCTGCTGCTGCTGCTGACGATGCATTTGGCACGCGGCATCGGCAAGCTGCATGGGCTGATCGCCAAGAACCTGCTCGTGCGGCTGTAAGCGGGTGCGGACGCTCCGGTAGGTGCCAACCTTGGTTGGCACAATCCTTCAGATACCGGGATTCAGGGTAGAGCGCCAACCAAGGTTGGCATCTACCAGGGCGTACCGACCAAGGTCGGCACCCACCCTGGGCGAGTTACCCCGCCTTTCGCCGCAACGGGGTGACGTTGCTCTTCTTCTTCGTGACCTTCGCCGCCGGTGCTTCGGCATGCGCGGCGAAGAAGTCGCGCACCTTCGGGTACACCACTTCGCGCCAGCGACGGCCGCTGAAGATGCCGTAGTGGCCGGCACCTTCGACAATGAAATGCTCACGGCGGTCAGCGTCGATGCCGGTGCACAGCGCCTGCGCCGCTTCGGTCTGGCCGAGGCCGGCGATGTCGTCCAGCTCGCCTTCGATGCTCAGCAGCGCGGTGTCGCGGATCGCCGACGGATCGACCTTCTCACCGTTGACCACCCACTCGCCACGCGGCAGCAGGAAGTCCTGGAACACCACGGAAATGGTATCCAGGTAGTACTTGGCCGGCATGTCCAGCACCGCGTTGTACTCGTCGTAGAAACGACGGTGCGCGTCGGCGTCTTCCAGGTCGCCCTTGACCAGGTCGGTGTAGAAATCCCAGTGCGAGCTGAAGTGGCGGCTCGGGTTCATCGACAGGAACCCGGCGTGCTGCAGGAAGCCCGGGTACACGCGGCGGCCGACGCCGGGATAGCTGGCCGGCACGGTGTGGATGACGTTGTTCTCGAACCACGACAGCGGGTTCTGCGTGGCCAGGTTGTTCACTGCGGTCGGGCTGCAGCGTGCATCGATCGGGCCACCCATCATCACCAGCGTGCGCGGCGTCGGCTCGCCACGGCTGGCCATCAGCGAAACTGCCGCCAGCACCGGTACGGTCGGCTGGCACACACTCACCACGTGCAGGCGCTCCACGCCGAGGTGGCGGATGAACTCCTGGATGTAGGCGATGTAGTCGTCCAGGCCGAACTCGCCTTCGCTGGCCGGCACCATGCGCGCGTCGACCCAGTCGGTCACATACACGCGGTGGTCGCGCAGCAGCGTGCGCACGGTGTCGCGCAGCAGCGTGGCGTGGTGGCCGGACAGCGGCGCCACCACCAGCACGAACGGCTGGTTGAGCATGGTGTGCAGCTGGTCGGCTTCATTGCTGTGGCGCTTGAAGCGCAGCAGCTTGCAGAACGGCTTGCTCACTTCCTCGTGCACGACGATCGGCACGCGCTCGCCATCGACGTCGATTTCGTTGATGCCCCACTCGGGCTTCTCGTAATCCTTGCCGATGCGATGGAAGAGTTCATTGACCGCCGCCAGGCGATCAGCACCGGGCATCTGCGACCACCAGTGGCTCTGGTTGGCGAAGAACCTGGCGTTGGCCTGGGCCTGGTGCACCCAGGGGGCGAGCAGGTTGCGGGTCAGTTCGTGCAGTTGATAGAGCATGACGACCGAATATGTATGGTCATATGTTGCCGCGCAGCATATCCCATCCGGGTGTCCCGCAGGTTAAGTTGGCTGAAAATAATGAATCCGGATTCACATCCGTTCCAGCGCGGCCGCATCGCCTGCCAGGGCGGGGCCGAGCCAGCAGTGCGACCCTACCGGCTGCAGGCCATGCCGGGCCAGCGTGCGGCGGTACCAGCGCGCCGGGCGGGCCTGGAAGCCGTCATGGTCGCCCTCGAACGCGTCCTCGGCGGCGAAGGTCTCCAGGAAGGCCACGCCGCCGGTCAGCTCCGCCACGCCGGCCAGTCCGGCACGCAGCTCACGGTCGGGCACGTAGTGCATCACGTCCGAGCAGATCAGCAGGTCGACCGGGGCGCAGGGCCGCAGCCAGGCGAAATCACCGAAGCGGGCCAGGTGCAGGTTGCGGGTGCGGCCGTAGCGGCGCACAGCGTACTCGCTGCTGTCGAAGCCGAGGTATTCGACCTTCGGACGCAGCTTCAGCAGCGGCGCGCGCCAGGCGCCTTCGCCGCAGCCGATATCCAGCACGCTGCGGATCGGTCGCTCCAGGTAGTACTCGGCGCTGGCCACAGCCAATGCCACCTTGCGTGCCAGGCGGGCGCTGCCACCGATGTCGGCACGGCGGTACCAGCGTTGGAAGTAGGCGGCGTCGTAGGTCTTGTCCATGGGGTGGTGCACGATCGGGGAAAACGGCGTCTATCGTACGGCGTTGCGGCGTGCCATGCGTCGATGTGTCGCGGCATGCGTGCCTGCAGTGGCTTTGCCACGGCATGCGAGAATGGCCGCCAACCTACGCCAGCCGCCGGAGCGAGCGCATGCAGAGCTATTACTGGGTCAAGACCTTCCACATCGTGTTCGTGGTGGCGTGGATGGCCACGGTGTTCTACCTGCCGCGCATCCTGGTGAATCTGGCCGAGACCGCAGGCCAGCCGGCGGTGACCGAGCGCCTGCAGCTGATGGGCCTGCGCCTGTACCGTTTCGGCCACTCGATGTTCGGGTTGGCATTCCTGCTGGGCCTGGTGCTGTGGCTGGGCTACAAGGTCATTCCGGATTTCCCGACGATGGTTGCCTCGGGCGGCGCCGGTTGGCTGCATGCCAAGCTGGGGCTGGTGGTGCTGCTGCTGGTGTACTTCAGCTGGATCGGGCGCCTGCTCAAGGGCGTGGCCAAGGGCAGGGCGCTGCCGTCGTCGCGCGCGCTGCGCTGGATCAACGAGATCCCGCTGCTGGCCTTCATCCCGATCGTGTGGCTGGTGCTGGCCAAGCCATTCTGAGATCCCGCTATCCGTAGAGCCATGCTTGGCTCTACGGGTTCGCGTGATTCTTCGCCAAAGCAGAGGCATCCACGCGTGGCGTGGATCTACTGGGTGCAGCTGTGGCTTTTGATGTTCAGGTCCGCCATGAGCGAGCCGAGCATCGCAGGTGAAACAGGGGCGAAGAGGCGCCGATGTTTGAGCGCAGCGAGTTCGGCGCCGTCCCCTGATTCACCGAGAAGCGCAGGGAACCGGTGCAAGGCACCGGCTCGCGTTCGGCGGCGTGTTCTTTGGTTACTTTCTTGCACGAGCAAGAAAGTAACAAGCCGATGAATCAGGCCGCTTCGTACGTGCCGTAGCTGCGCAGGCGGGCGTAGCGCTGTTCCAGCAGCTGCTCGGTGGACAGCTTGTCCAGCGCGTCCAGTTCGTTCAGCAGCACCGCCTTCAGGCGCTTGGCCATCTGCGTCGGGTTGCGATGGGCGCCACCGGTCGGCTCGCGCACGACCTTGTCGACCAGGCCCAGGCTCTTCAGGCGCGGGGCGGTCAGGCCCAGCTGTTCGGCGGCATCCTTGGCCTTGCCGGCATCCTTCCACAGGATCGAGGCGCAGCCTTCCGGGGTGATGGTCGAGTACACCGAGTACTCCAGCATCACCGTACGGTCGCCCACGCCCAGCGCCAGCGCGCCGCCGGAGCCGCCTTCACCGATCACGGTGCAGATGATCGGCACCTTCAGTTCGGCCATCTCGATCAGGTTGCGCGCGATCGCTTCGGACTGGCCACGCGATTCGGCATCGATGCCCGGCCAGGCGCCGGCGGTGTCGATCAGGGTCAGCACCGGCAGGCCGAAGCGCTCGGCCATCTTCATCAGGCGCAGGGCCTTGCGGTAGCCCTCCGGCTTGGGCATGCCGAAGTTGCGCTTGATCTTTTCCTTGGTGTCACGGCCCTTCTGGTGGCCGATCACCATCACCGCACGGCCGTTGATGCGGGCCAGACCACCCATGATCGCCTTGTCGTCGGCGAAGGCACGGTCGCCGGCCAGCTCCTGGAACTCATCGAACATGACGCGGAGGTAGTCTGCGGTGTACGGGCGCGACGGATGACGGGCCAGCTGCAGCACCTGCCACGAGGTCAGGTTGCGGAAGATCTGCGCGGTGCGCATGCGCAGCTTGTCCTGCAGCGCGTGCACTTCCGCCTCGACATTGACCGCCGGCCCGGCACTGGCGTTGCGCAGTTCCTGGATCTTGGCTTCCAGGTCGGCGATGGGTTGCTCGAAGTCGAGGTAGTTCGGATTCATCGGAAGCCGTCGTGTAAAGAAGAGGGGAATTCTAGCCGAATGCGTGCAAACCACCCGTACGCCTTCGTCTGGAAGGCGACGGTAGCGCAGCCGGGCAGGGGGCGCCAGTCAGCTCAGGGCACCACCAGGGCGCTGCGGCCCATCAGCTGGCTGCGCCGGGAAACGAAGTCGTTGTAGGCCTCGTTGGCCTCCCGGCCCAGCCCGCTGCCCAGGGTGGCGGTGGCCGAGGTGAAGGCCATCTGCGCGGCGAAGTCCTGCTTGCGCAGGGCCTTCTGTTCATCGGCGGTGGTGGCCTTCAGCCAGCGCGCATAGACCTCACGCAGCGGCGCGGCATGCGCCTCGAAGGCCGGCACCAGCGCCGGCAGGCTGGCCGGGGCCGGTTCCAGGCTGAACGCCGGGGCCACGTAGCCGGCCGGCTGCTCGCGCTTGAACGCACCGGGCTCGCCCATGCCTTCTTCCACGTAAGCGATGAAGTCCGGCGCGGTGAACACCTTGGCCACGATCTGGCCACCACTGGCGTCGACGTGGGCCACCACCTTTTCCTTCGGGAAGGGCTCGCGCACGCCGTAGGTCCAGGTCTTGTCGATGAACAGGTCGTGGCGCTTCTCGAACGGGCCTTCGAAGTCGACGCCGCCCAGCTCGATGCCGGCCTTGCCGGTGCCGAAGTTCTTCAGCTTGCTCTCGTCGGTGACGTAGATCTCGCGGGCGATCACGTACTCGCTCAGGGTCGGGTTGATCAGGCCACCACGACCGTCGACGTAGACGATGAAGCGCACATCACCGAGCTTGTCGGTATGCAGGCGATGCTCGCCGACGGCCAGCGAAATCGGGCGCGAGCCCTGTGCGGCCACCGGCAGGTCCTTGCCATCGATGCTCAGTGCCAGCGGCGTGTCGGTCGGGTTGTCGATCTGGAACTCGACCTTCGAGGGCGAACAGGCGGCCAGGGCCAGCGCGGCGGCGAACGGGAACAGCAGGGTCTTCATCGGCAATCGTCCTTGATACATGGAACGGCAAAGCAGGGGTTTCAGCAAAACCAGGGAGCCAGCTTCAGCTGGCCCACGGCGGGCTGTAGCGCACCTTCAGGGTGCGCACGGCGGGGTCGGCGCGCAGCGCCTCCATCAGCTTGGAATCGATGCGTACCGCGCTCTGCCCGGACACATCGAGCATGCCGGCGACACCGCCCTGCGGACCCTTCAGCAGCAGGTCCAGGCGCAGCGGCGTGCGGCCGGGGCGATGGCGGTCGAGCAGGGCGTCGATGCGCTCCCAGACCGGGCGCTGCTGGCGCAGGTCCAGGCGCAGCGAGAGCCGGGTGGCGTAGTTGGCGCAGACTTCGTCGAAGTCCCAGCACTGGCGGATGCGCAGCGCGAAGCCACCGTTGAATTCGTCCTCGCGCAGGCCACCCTTGACCACCAGGATGCGGTCCTTGGTCATCAGGTGGCCGAACTCGGCCATCGCGTCGGAGAACGCGCTGCACTCGACGCGGCCACGGCCGTCCTCGAGCTGGATGAAGATCTGGCTCTCACCCTTGCGGCGCACGCCGACCACCTGGCCGGCCAGCACGGTTTGCACTTCCGGGCGCCAGCGCTTTTCGCCGCCGCCACCGCCACCGCTGTTGGCGCTCCAGATCTTCTCCACCGAGCCCAGGTCGTTGCCGACCAGGTCGCGCACATCGTCGCGCCAGGGATCGAACGGGTGGCCGCTGAGGTAGAAGCCCAGCGTGTCGCGCTCGCCGTTCAGGCGCTGCAGCAGCGGCCATTCCTCGGCTTCGGGCAGGTCCAGCTGGATCGTGGTCGCGCTCGGGTCGGGGCCGCCGAACAGCGAGTTCTGCCCGGACGCACGTTCGCGCGCCATCTGGTCGGTGGCCTTGATCACTTCCGGCAGCTGCAGCATCAGCGAGGCGCGGTTATGCCCGAGCTCATCCAGTGCGCCGCAGTTGATCATCGCTTCCAGCGTGCGCCGGTTGAGCTTGGCCGAGCCGACGCGGGTGCAGAAGTCGAGCAGGTCCTTGTAGTCGCCACCCTTCAGGCGTTCGTCCACGACGGCCTCGCAGGCACCCTGGCCGACGCCCTTGATCGCGCCAAGCCCGTACTGGATGGTGTCCGGGGTCACGGCTTCGAACATGAAGGCGGAGTGGTTCACCTTCGGCGGCAGCACGGTCAGGCCGAGGTTGCGCACCTCGTCGAGGAAGCCGACCACCTTCTCGGTGTTGTCCAGGTCCGAGGACAGCGTGGCCGCCATGAACTCGGCCGGGTAATGGCGCTTCAGCCATGCGGTCTGGTAGCTGACCAGCGCGTAGGCAGCGGCGTGCGACTTGTTGAAGCCGTAGCCGGCGAACTTCTCCATCAGGTCGAAGATCGCGTCGGCCTTGGCCTCGTCCACGCCGTCCTTGGCCGCGCCTTCGCGGAAGATCTCGCGGTGCTTGGCCATTTCGGCCGGCACCTTCTTGCCCATCGCGCGGCGCAGCAGGTCGGCGCCGCCCAGCGAGTAGCCGCCGACGATCTGCGCCATCTGCATCACCTGCTCCTGGTACACCATGATGCCGTAGGTGTCCTTCAGGATCGCTTCGGTGCGCGGATCGGGATAGATGATTTCTTCCTGGCCGTGCTTACGCGCGTTGAAGGACGGAATCAGGTCCATCGGGCCGGGGCGGTACAGCGACACCAGCGCGATCAGGTCTTCGAAACGGTCGGGGCGCGCGTCCTTCAGCAGGCGGCGCATGCCCGAGGATTCGAACTGGAACACCGCGCCGGTATTGCCGTTGGCAAAGATGTCCTTGTAGGTGGGCGTGTCGTCCAGCGGGATCGCGGCGATGTCCACCGGCGGAATGCCGGCGCGCTCATGGCGCTTGTTGATCGCCTTCACCGCCCAGTCGATGATGGTCAGCGTGCGCAGGCCGAGGAAGTCGAACTTCACCAGGCCCACTTCTTCCACGTCGTTCTTGTCGAACTGGGTGACCGGGTTCTTGCCGAGGCCATTCTCGTCGTGTTCGGCGTACAGCGGGCAGAACTCGCTCAGCGGCTCGGGCCCGATCACCACGCCACCGGCGTGCTTGCCGGCGTTGCGGGTCAGGTCTTCCAGCTGCAGCGCCAGATCGATCAGGTCGCGGACATCGTCCTCGGTCTCGTAGCGCTGGATCAGTTCGGCCGAGGCCATTTCCGAGCTCGGGCCTTCCTTGCCCTTGCCCAGCGCATCCTTCAGGTGGATGCCGAGGATGTTCGGGATCAGCTTGGAAACGCCGTCGACCAGGCCGTACGGGAAACCGAGCACGCGGCCGGAGTCGCGCACCACCGCCTTGGCGGCCATGGTGCCGTAGGTGATGATCTGGCTGACGCGCTCGCGCCCGTACTTGCGCGCAACGTAGTCGATCACCTCGTCGCGGCGGTCCATGCAGAAGTCGATGTCGAAGTCGGGCATCGACACGCGTTCCGGATTGAGGAAGCGCTCGAACAGCAGGTTGTACGGCAGCGGGTCCAGATCGGTGATCTTCAGCGCCCAGGCCACCAGCGAACCGGCACCCGAACCACGGCCGGGGCCGATCGGAATGCCCTGGTTCTTGCCCCACTGGATGAAGTCGGCCACGATCAGGAAGTAGCCCGGGAAGCCCATCTTGATGATGGTGTTGAGCTCGAACTCCAGGCGCTCGAAATACTCTTCGCGGGTCTTGCCCGGCGCCAGTGGATTCTTCTCCAGGCGCTCTTCCAGGCCATCGCGCGACATCTTCTGGATCCAGGTGTCCAGGGTCTCGTCGTCGGGCACCGGGTAGTTGGGCAGGAAGTAGGTGCCCAGCCGCATCTCGATGTTGCAGCGTTCGGCCAGCGCCAGCGTGTTGTCGATCGCATCGGGGATGTCGGCGAACAGCGCGCACATCTCCTCGGCCGACTTCAGGTACTGCTGGTCGCTGTATTCGCGCGGGCGCTTGGGGTCGTCCAGCACGCGGCCGGTGGAAATGCACACGCGCGCTTCGTGCGCGCTGAAATCCGTCGGCGACAGGAAGCGCACGTCGTTGCTGGCCACCACCGGCAGGCCACGCTGGCCGGCCGCCATCAGCGCGAACTGGTTGAAGGTTTCCTCGCCCTCGCGGCCGGTGCGGGTCAGCTCCAGGTGCAGGCCATCGCCGAACACGCGCTGCCAGTCGGCCAGCTGCTGCTCGGCCAGTTCATGCTTGCCGTCCAACGCCAGGCGCCCGGCCAGGCTCTGTCGGCCGGCCAGCGCGAACAGGTTGGCATTGCCTGCCTTCAACCAGTCCGGGTGCACGGCCACGCCGCCTTCCGGACGATGACCTTCCATCCAGGCGCGGGTCAGCAGCCGCGACAGGCTCAGGTAGCCTTCGCGATCGCGGCACAGCAGGGTCATCCGCCACGGGTCCTGGCCTTCCTCGGCGATCAGTACGTCGGCGCCCGCGATCGGCTTGATGCCCACGCCTTCGGCGGCCTTGTAGAACTTGACCAGGGCGAACAGGTTGTTGAGGTCGGTCACCGCCAGCGCGGGCAGGCCGAGCTCGACCGAGCGCGACAGCAGGTTGGCCTGCTTGGCCTTCTTCGGGTCCGCCTGGTCGGGCTTGGCCGGCACGCGGATGGTCGAGTCCGCCAGCGAGAACTCGGTGTGGACGTGGAGATGTACGAAGCGGGAGTTGGACATGCCGGACCAGGTTGGAGCGCGCGGGCCCCGGGTGCTGACGGAAGATCGTCGCCGGGGTCGGGATGCGCTGGAGTGCCCGGTCAGGGTAGCGAGGGCAGGGGGAAGCGACAAGGACTTGACGGTGCGCCGATTGCGCGAATGTCGCCGGGCATGGCCCGGCGCCAGCGGAGGCGTTCACATTGCCGTGAAAGCGCCGGACGATACCCGGCAGCCGTTGTTCAAGCGATGGCTGTGATCGCGGGGGCTGGCGCTGTTTCCAGGCACTCGCGCACCGGGGCGAAGCTGCGCCGGTGCTCCACGCAGGGGCCGTGCTCGCGCAGGGCGGCCAGGTGGGCCGGGGTGCCGTAGCCCTTGTGCTGCTCGAAGCCGTACTGCGGATGGCGGGCATGCACCTCCTGCATGTAGCGGTCGCGCGAGACCTTGGCCAGGATCGAGGCGGCCATGATCGCGCGGTCGATGCCATCGCCGCCGACCAGCGCCTGCGCCGGCAGTACCAGACCCTTGGGCACCACGTTGCCATCGATGCGCGCGAAGCCGGCCACGTGGGCGACCGCTGCGACCACGTCGCGCATGCCCTGCAGGGTGGCCTGGTAGATGTTCAGACGGTCGATGGTGTCCACGTCCACCAGCACCACATGCCAGGCCAGGGCGCGCTCGATGATGCGGTCATGCAGCTGCTCGCGGCGCGCCGCGGTCAGCTGCTTGGAATCGTCCAGGCCGTTGATGCGCGGCCGTGCCGGGTCGAACACCACGGCCGCCACCGCGACCGGCCCGGCCAGCGGGCCACGACCGGCTTCGTCGACGCCGGCGACCAGGCGCTCCGGCTCGACCACCGCCGCGCCATCGAACAGGGTCAGGCTGGCCGCTGCGGCGTGGCGGCGGCTCATGCCTGGGCCTGGTCGCGCATCAGCAGCTCGCCGACGGCGTCGGCGGCACGTGCAGACGCATTGCGGCGCAGGCGCTCATGCAGGCGGGCATAGGTGTCCTGCAGGTCGGTCACCCGCTGCGGGTGGTCGAACCATTGCTGGATGGCCGCAGCCAGCTTGTCCGGCGTGCAGTCATGCTGCATCAGCTCCGGTGCCAGGTCCTGGCCGGCCAGGATGTTGGGCAGGGCGAAGCGGTCGACCTTGATCAGGCCGAATGCCTTGACCAGACGGTAGGTCAGCTCGTTGACACGGTAGCCGACCACCATAGGCCGCTTCACCAGCATCGCCTCCAGGGTCGCGGTACCGGACGCCAGCACCACCACGTCGGCCGCGATCATGGCGTTGCGCGCCTGGCCGTCGAGCACATGCGAGTACGCGACCGGCAGCGCCGAGCGCGACAGCTGCTCTTCGATCAGCCGCTTGCATGCGGCGTTGGCGGCAGGCACCACCACGTGCAGGCCGGGGATGCGCTCGGAGACCTGCCAGGCGGCTTCGAAGAAGGGTTCACCGAGGCGCGAGATTTCGCCCAGGCGGCTGCCTGGCAACACCGCCAGCACCTTGGCTGACGTCGGCAGGCCAAGCGCGGCGCGCGCTTCCTCGCGGTTGCCCTGCAGGGGGATGTCATCGGCCATCGGATGGCCAACGAAACGCGCGTCGATGCCGTGCTTGGCATAGATGGGCGGTTCCATCGGGAACAGGCACAGCACCAGGTCGGCGCTGCTGCCGATCTTCTCGGCGCGCTTCTCGCGCCAGGCCCAGACCGAGGGGCTCACGTAATGCACGGTGCGCACGCCGCGCTGCTTCAGCCAGCGTTCGATGCCCAGGTTGAAGTCGGGCGCGTCGATGCCGATGAACACGTCCGGCTGCCATTCCAGCGCACGCTGGCGAAACGCGGAACGCAGTTTGAGCAGGCGTGGCAGGTGGCGCAGTACTTCGGTCAGGCCCATCACCGCCAGCTCGCTGGCATCGTGCCAGGTCAGGCAGCCGGCGCTGCGCATGGCATCGCCACCGATGCCGGCGAACTCGGCATTCGGAAAGCGTGCCTTCAGTTCGCGCACCAGTCCCGCACCCAGCAGATCACCGGAGGCCTCACCGGCCACCAGCGCGATCCGCAAGGGGCGCTCGCTGAGCACCCGCTGCGCGGGGACGCTGCCGGCCATCGAGGCCAGCGGAATCACGGCGGCGCCGGCCGGCGCCTGGCCGGTCGTGCTGCTCATCGCAGCAAGGGCCTCTCGGCGTGCTCGATGAAGTCCAGCATGGCCTTCACGTCATCGCTGTCGCGCGCCTGTTCGGTCAGCTGCACCTTGGCTTCGGCCAGTGGCAGGCCCGCCACGTACAGCGTGCGGTAGGCACGCTTGATGGCGGAAATGCGCTCGGCGTCGAAGCCGCGGCGTTTCAGGCCTTCGCTGTTGATGCCGCGCGGGCGGCCCAACGAATCGGTGCCGACCATGGTGAACGGCGGAACATCGCCATTGGTCAGCGCGCCCATGCCGAGGAAGGCATGCGCGCCGATCCGGCAGAACTGGTGGGCCCCGGCGAAGCCGCTGATGATCACGTAGTCACCCACGGTCACGTGGCCGGCCAGGGTGGTGTTGTTGGAGAACACGCAGAAGTTGCCGACATGGCAGTCATGCGCCACGTGCGTGTAGGCCAGCATCCAGTTGTCGTCGCCGATGGTGGTGATGCCGCCGCCGCCGCCGGTGCCACGGTTCAGCGTGACGAACTCGCGGAACACATTGCGGTCGCCGATCACCAGCTCGGTGCGCTCCCCTGCATACTTCTTGTCCTGCGGTTCGCCACCGACGGCTGCGTGGCCGATGAAGCGGTTGTCGCGGCCGATCTTCGTCGGGCCGTGGATGCTGCAGTGGGGGCCGATCACCGTGCCGGCACCGATTTCCACATCGGCCCCGATCAGGGTGAACGCGCCCACCTGGACGTCATCGGCCAGGCGCGCGGCCGGGTCGATGACGGCGGTCGGGTGGATCCGCGGTGCGTTGTCAGTCATTCCTGCCTCCAGTGGATCAGCCCTTGGCGCCGGCGCACATGACTTCGGCCGAGGCAACGACTTCACCGTTGACCTTGGCTTCGCCGTAGTACCAGCCCATGTTGCGGATCAGGCGCTTCATCTGCACATCCAGCATCAGCACGTCGCCGGGAACGACCTGCTTGTTGAAGCGGGCGTTTTCCACCTTGACCATGTAGAACAGCTTGGACTGCGAGTCACGGCCGAGCGTGAGCTGGGTCATCACGCCACCGGCCTGCGCCAGCGCTTCGATGATCAGCACGCCGGGCATGATCGGGCGGCCCGGGAAGTGGCCCTGGAAGAACGGCTCGTTGATGCTGACGTTCTTCTGCGCAAGGATGCGCTTGGCGTCGATGTCGAGCTCAAGCACCCGGTCCACCAGCAGGAACGGGTAGCGGTGCGGGAGCAGTTCCTGGATCTGGCAGACGTCGATCGGAAGCTGCAGCGTGTCGTTCATTCTTTCTCCTTGCCAGCAGCCAGGACGCGGCGAGCCAATGCGTCCAGCTGCTTGAAGCGCGCGGCGTTCTTGCGCCACGTGCGGTTGTCGGTCAACGGGGTGCCGGACGAGTACTCGCCCGGCTCATGGATGGAATTGCGGACCACCGACTTGCCGGTGATCACGACCTTGTCGCAGATCTCGAGGTGGCCGACCACGCCGACGTGGCCGCCGAGCAGGCAGTAGCGGCCGATCTTGGCGCTGCCGGCGATGCCGGTGCAGCCGGCGATGGCCGAGTGCGCGCCGATCTGCACGTTGTGCGCGATCTGCACCAGGTTGTCCAGGCGCACGTCTTCGTCCAGCACGGTGTCTTCCAGCGCACCGCGGTCGACGCAGGTGTTGGCGCCGATCTCGCAGTCATCGCCGATGCGCACACCGCCGAGCTGCGGCACCTTGATCCACTTGCCGGCGTCCATGGCCAGGCCGAAGCCATCGGCGCCGAGCACGGCACCGGGATGCACACGAACCCGCTTGCCGAGCTTGACCCGGGTGACCAGGGTGACCCGCGCGATCAACTCGCAGCCGTTGTCCAGGCTGCAGTCTTCGCCGATCACGCTGCCGGTGCCGATGATGCAGTTTTCGCCGACCACGCTGCGTGCGCCGACGGAGACGAACGGGCCGATATGCGCGCTGGCGGCGACCTGCGCGCTGGGATCGATGACGGCGCTGGGGTGGATGCCCGGCGGGCGCGTCGGCGCGATGTCGAACAGCGCGGCGATCTTGGCGAAGGTGGTGTACGGGTCCTTGGCCACAAGCGCGGCGCCGGGGGCGGCCTCGGCGTCGTCGGCACGCAGGACTACCAGCGAGGCCTGGCTGTCGGCCAGCTGGGCGCGGTAGCGCGGGTTGGCGAGGAAGGTCAGCTGGCCAGGACCGGCATGGGCGAGGGTGGCCACGCCATGGATGGCGGTGGCGGGGTCGCCATGGACCTGCAGGCCGAACTGCTCGGCGAGTTGCTGGGCGGTGTAGGTGGGAGTATTCACGGCGGGAGTTTAACGTGTGACGGCATTGCGGTCATGCGGGGTCAAAAGCGGCGCCTGCCTGATGTCCCGGGGTGATGGCGCAGGGGGCTGCCCAGGACTCGCCGTAAACCCATCCCTGGGGGCTCGATGGGCCCAAACACGGGGCCCAACGTGCTGGTGACCCCCCAGCGCCCTCGCCATCCATGGCGCCAACGGTCCTGGTCAGCCCCCTGCGCCATCACCAGATGATTTCACGCGAGCGCGGGAAGTAACGGCGGGCGGCGAGCAAGTAAAACGAAAACGCCGGGCAGAGCCCGGCGCTTCGCATCCCGTCTGGTGGAGAGCCCCCCTTTGTTAAGGGGGGGCGCGCCAGCGGCGCGGGGGATAGGTGAAATGCGCGGGCAATTCACCGGAGGTGGATCAGTTCTGAGGAACGACGTTCCTCAGAACTGGCCACCGAACGTGAATTGCAGACGTTCGATCTTGTCATCGTCTTCCTTCTTCAGCGGGAAGGCGTAGCTGATCGAGATCGGGCCGACCGGGGCGCGCCACAGCAGGGCCACACCGGTGGACACGCGCAGTTCGTTGGCCTTGAAGTTCTTGGTGCCGTTGTAGACGTTACCGAAGTCGACGAAGGCGGACACGCGTGCCGACGGGCTGTCGAACAGGCGCGGGAAGTAGGCTTCGACCGAACCGACGGTCTTCAGCGAACCACCCAGCGGCTGGCCTTCCGGGTAGCCGTTGGTGACTTCGCGCGGGCCGAGGGTGTTGTCTTCGAAGCCGCGCACCGAGTTGGTACCGCCGGCGTAGAAGTTCTCGAAGAACGGCAGGCCGCTGGCGGTCACCGTACGGGTGGTGCCGTCCGGGTTGGTCAGCGTGCGGGTGTAGTCGTTGCCATAGGCATCGCCGTAGCCCACTTCGGCACGGGTGTTGATCACCAGCGACGGCATGATCGGCCAGTACTTGCTGATCTGGTAGTTCAGCTTGTAGTACTCGATGGTCGAACCCGGCAGCGTGGTTTCCAGGCCGATGCGCTGGTAGGTACCGCGGGTCGGCATGAAGTAGTCGTTGCGCGAGTCGCGCGCCCAGCCCAGCTCGGTGCGCCATGCATGGAACGTGCGCTTACCGACGGCGTTGATGTAGTCGATGATCGACTGCGGGGTCGAGCCCTGGTAGGTGGTGATCTGGTTGCTGTCGATGCCGAACATCAGCGAGACGGTATCGGTCTCGGTGATCGGCACGCCGAACACCACCTGCGCCGAACCATTGGTGCTGTTGTACTGCGCGGTGTTGAAGTCGGAGTAGTCCAATTCGCGCCAGGACAGGTTGTAGCCCAGCGACACGCCGTCATCGGTGAAGTACGGGTTGGTGTAGCTGAAGCCGTAGCGCTGCAGGTAGCTGCTGCGCGAGGCTTCGACCGACACGCGGTTGCCGCCGCCGAGGAAGTTGTTCTGCGACAGCTGCACCGAGGTGGTCATGCCGTAGGACTGCGAGTAGCCCAGGCCGAACACGAAGCTGCCGGACGTGGTTTCCTTGACGTTGTAGACGACGTCGACCTGGTCGTTGCTGCCGCTCACGGCCGGGGTTTCAACGTCCACCGACTCGAAGTAGCCCAGGCGCTGCAGGCGGATCTTGGAGCGGTCGATCGCGGCCTGCGAGTACCAGCTGTTCTCGAACTGGCGCATTTCGCGACGCATCACTTCGTCGGACGTACGCGTGTTGCCACGGAACAGGATGCGACGCACCGATACGCGCGGGCCGGGCACGACCTGCATGTTGATCGCCACGGTCTGCTCGGGGCGGTTGGTGGTCGGGATCGGGTTCACCTTGGCGAACGCGTAGCCGATGTTGGACAGCGAGTTGGTGATGGTGTCCGAGCTGAATTCCAGCAGCGCACGCGAGAACGTGTCGCCGGACTTCTGGATCACCATGCGCTCGACGTCCTCCTGCGGAAGGATCGTGTCGCCGCTGACCTTGATCTCGGAGATCTTGTACTGCGCACCTTCGGTCACGCCGGCGGTGAGGAACATGTCGCGCTTGTCGGGGCTGATCGACACCTGGGTCGAATCAATGCTGAAGTCGACATAGCCGCGGTCGAGGTACCAGGAATTGAGCTTTTCCAGGTCGCCGGACAGCTTTTCCTTGGAGTACTGGTCGTCACGGCGGTACCACGATGCCCAGTTGTGCTCCTTGGACTCCCAGGTCTCCAGGATGTCCTTGCTCTCGAACTTCTCGGTGCCGACCAGGTTGACGTGACGGATCTTGGCCGCCTTGCCTTCCTTGATGGCGATCGCGATGTCCACGCGGTTGCGGTCCAGCGGGCTCACCGTCGGGGTGATCTCGACGTTGTACTTGCCGCGGTCGTTGTACTGGCGGCGCAGTTCCTGGGTCACGCGGTCCAGGCTCAGGCGATCGAAGGTGCCGCCCTCGGTCAGGCCGATGTCGGACAGGCCCTTGAGCAGCTGCTCGGACTTGATGTCCTTGTTGCCGGTCACGGTCAGCTTGTTGATCGCCGGGCGTTCCTTGACGGTCACCACCAGGATGCTGCCCTGGCGGTCCAGCTGCACGTCTTCGAAGAAGCCGGTCTTGTACAGGGCGCGGATGGTCTCGCCGACCTTGTTGTCGGTGACCGTCTCGCCACGCTCCACCGGCAGGTAGGTGAATACCGTGCCCGAGCTGATGCGCTGCAGGCCATCCACGCGGATGTCGCTGACAGTGAAGGGCTCGGCTGCCTGGGCCAGGGCGGGAGCGCCGGTGACGGCGGCGAGGGCGAGGGCCAGCAGGCGGCGATTGGGGAGTCGCGTCATGTCACGTCCGGTAGGAAGGTCGATTTCATTGGTGCGGGATGCCGACGCTGTAGACGGCAACAACGTGGAAAAGTTCATCGCGGGACCAGGCCGAGGATGTCGTTGTAGAACGCCAACCCCATCAGCCCGGCCAGCAACGCCAGGCCGATGTACTGGCCGGCGGCGATGGCACGCTCGCTCAGCGGGCTGCCCTTGACCAACTCGATAAGGTAATACAGCAGGTGGCCGCCGTCCAAGATCGGGATCGGCAACAGGTTGATGATGCACAGGCTGAGTGACAGCAGGGCAAGGAACTGCAGGAACCAGTCCAGGCCGCGTTTGGCCGAGATGTTGGCTACCCGGGCGATGGTGACGGGTCCGGAAACGTTCTGCAGCGAGGCTTTGCCGGTGACGATGCGGCCCATCATGCCCAGCGAATCGGCCGCCAGGCGGCCGGTTTCGCGCACGGCCACGGTGACCGCGTCGAGCGGGCCATAGCGCAGCAGGGTGTCGTAGGGAGGGCTGAACGAGGTCGGGAACTGCACGCCGATCTGCCAGATCGGCTCGCCCTTTGAATCCTTGCCCTGGCGCGGGGTGACTTCCAGCGCCAGGCGCTCGCCGCCCCGCAGGACCTCGATCATGCCCGGGCCGCCGGCGCGGCCCAGCGTCTGGATCTCGCCGATGACCTGGTCGGCGCCGTCGATGCGCTGGCCGTCGATCGCTACGATCAGATCGCCCGGCTGCAGCTGCCCTGCCACCACGGAGTCTGCGGTGAGTGACTCGACCAGCGCCGGTTGCAGCCACGACTGCCAGTACAGGCCAGCCAGGATCGGCACGCGCCGTTCATCGAAGCCGGGGGGCAGCTGCGACAGCGGCAGGCTGCGCACGCGCACCTGGTCGGCCGGGTCCAGCACTTCCAGCTTCACGTCGCGGCGGTCCATCGCGGCGGCGGTCAGCGCCATGCTGGCCTCGCCGAGGGTGACCACCGGGCGCTCGTCCACGCGCAGCACGCGGTCGCCGCTGGTCAGGCCGGCGCTGGCGGCGATGCCGCTGACACGGCCGATGGTCGGCGAATAATCCTGCTTGCCGATCACGAACATCGCCCACAGCAGCAGGATGCACAGCAGCAGGTTGGCGATCGGTCCGGCGGCGACGATGGCGATGCGCTGCCAGACGGTCTTGTGGTTGAAGGCCTGGCCGCGCTCGTGCGGGTGCACTTCGACCTCGCGCTCGTCCAGGAACTTCACATAACCGCCCAGCGGGATGGCGGCGATGGCGAACTCGGTGCCGTGCCTGTCCCGGCGCGACCACAGCGGCCGGCCGAAGCCGACCGAGAAGCGCAGGATCTTGACCCCGCACAGGCGCCCGACCCAGTAATGCCCGAACTCGTGGAACGTGACCAGCAGCCCGAGGCTGACAATCATCCACCAGACCGATCCGATGAAGTCAGTCATGCAGGCTCACAGTGGCGGGCAGGGGCGGCGTCGTCATGCTGGGCGAGGCGGTCGTTCAGGCGGCGTCGATGGCGTTCAGGGTCAGCTGGCGTGCCCGCTGGTCGGCGGACAACAGGACCTCCAGTGTATCGGCTGGCTGGGTCGGCAGTGTTGAAAGAGCGTTAGCAACCAGCTCCGGGATGGTCAGGAAACCGATCCGGCCCTGAAGAAACGCTGAAACCGCCTCTTCATTGGCAGCGTTCAGCACCGCCGGGGCGGTGCCGCCGGCCTGCATCGCCTGCCAGGCCAGGGCCAGGCAGGGGAAGGCGTCGGTGTCCGGGGCCTCGAAATCGAGCCGGCCCTGGGCCAGCAGATCCAGCCCGGATACGCCCGATTCAATGCGTTGTGGCCAGCCCAGGCCAACGGCCAGTGTGGTGCGCATGTCCGGCAGGCCCATCTGCGCCAGGGTTGAGCCGTCCACGAACTCGACCAGCGAGTGGACCAGGCTTTGCGGGTGCACCAGCACTTCGATGCGCTCACCGGGGATGCCGAACAGGTGGTGGGCCTCGATCACTTCCAGGCCCTTGTTCATCAACGTCGCCGAATCGACCGAGATCTTCGGCCCCATCGACCACTTCGGGTGGGCAACGGCCTGGGCCGGGGTGACCTGGGCCAGTTCGGCGCGGCTGCGGCCACGGAACGGGCCGCCGGAGGCGGTCAGCAGGATCCGGCGCACGCCGGCGCCATCCACGCTGGCATCGCGCGAGCGCAGGCACTGGAAGATCGCGCTGTGTTCGCTGTCGATCGGGATGATCTCGGCGCCGGCGCGTTCAGCGGTGCGGGTCAGCAGCTCACCGGCCAGCACCAGCGATTCCTTGTTGGCCAGCAGGATGCGCTTGCCCGCGGCGGCGGCGGCCAGGGTGGAAGACAGCCCGGCCGCACCGACGATGGCGGCGACCACGGTGTCGCAGGCATCGCTGGCGGCCAGCTGGTCCAGCGCGGCATGGCCGGCATGCGCCTCGGTGGCCAGTCCGGCATCGCGCAGGCCATCGCGCAGCTCAGCGAACAGCGATTCGTCGGCGATCACCGCGTGCGCGGGCCGGTGCTGGCGGCACAGTGCCAGCAACGCCTGCACCTGACGACCGGCGGCCAGCACGGTGGCCTGGTAGCGCTGCGGGTGGCGGGCGATCACGTCCAGCGTGGAGGCACCGATCGAGCCGGTGGCGCCGAATACGGCGACCCGGCGCAGGTCTGCGACAGCATTCATGGTCAGAACCCGAAGATTTCCTTGCCGAGTGCGAACACCGGCACTGCAGCCAGGACGCCGTCGACACGGTCGAGTACGCCACCATGGCCCGGAATCAGGTGGCCCGAGTCCTTGGCGCCCGCGTGGCGCTTGATCAGGCTTTCGAACAGATCACCCAGCACCGAGGCGAACACCGCCACCACCGAAGTGATCAGCAGGCCCGGCAGGTGTGCGGTATCGATGCCGGCCAGCCAGCCCAGGCCGACCGCCACGGCGACACCGGCCAGCAGGCCGCCGAACAGGCCTTCCCAGGTCTTGTTGGGGCTGATGCGCGGGGCCAGCTTGTGCTTGCCGAAGTGACGGCCGGCGAAATAGGCGCCCGAATCGGCCGCCCAGACCAGTGCCAGCGCAGCCAGCAGCCACAGGTGGCCCTGCTTGCCCGGCGGATCGCCGCCGGCATGGATCAGCACCAGCGCGGCCCAGGCCGGAACGATGGCCAGCGTACCGGCCAGCATCTTCACGATGCGCGAGGGTGCCGACGGCTGCGCGCCGAAATTGAAGAAGCGCAGCCAGACCAGCGCCGCCAACCACCAGGCAACACCGGCCAATGTGGTGATCTGGAACAGCACCAGCGTGCTGCCATCGGCCCACACCAGCAGCACCATCAGCAGCAGGTTCAGTACCAGCAGCACGGTGCGCGCCAGGGTGTCTTCGATGCCGGCCAGCTTCAGCCACTCCCACAGGCCGATCAGCAGCACCGCAGCGGCCGCCGCTGCCAGCCATTGGGTCGGCAGCAGCAGGATCGCGGCAATGGCGACCGGCGCCATGATCAGCGCGGCAAGGACTCGGGTCTTGGTCATGGGCTGGAAGTCTCGGTGGCCAGTGCGGCGATCTGGGCGCTGGTCAGGCCGAAACGACGCTCACGGCTGCCGTAGGCGTCCAGCGCCTGCTGCAGCAGGGCGGGATCGAAGTCTGGCCACAGTGCCTCGGTGAACCACAGCTCGGTGTACGCCAGCTGCCACAGCAGGAAGTTGCTGATGCGGGTGTCGCCACCGGTGCGGATGAACAGGTCCGGTGGCGGCAGGTCGGCCAGGGCGACCTGGCTGCCCAGCAGCGATTCGTCGATCTGTTCGGGCAGCAGGCGGCCGGCGGCGACTTCAGCGGCCAGCGCGCGCGCGGCACGGGCGATGTCCTGGCGGCCACCGTAGCTGGCGGCGATCGACAGGGTCAGGGTGGTGTTGTCTGCGGTGCGCTGCTCGGCCAGCTGCATGCGGCTGACCAGCCCGGCACCGAAGCGTTCGCGCTCGCCGATGAAGCGCACGCGCACGCCACGCCGATGCAGCTCGTCCACTTCGCGGTCGAGCGCGCCGAGGAACAGCTTCATCAACGCATCGACTTCTTCCTGCGGCCGGCCCCAGTTCTCGCTGGAAAACGCGAACAGGGTCAGCGCCGGAATGCCCAGCTCAAGGCAGCGCTCGATGGTGCGGTTGACCGCACGCGCGCCGGCCCGGTGGCCGATCACGCGCGGACGACGGCGCTGCTGTGCCCAGCGTCCATTGCCATCCATGATGATGGCAATGTGGCGGGGCAGGGCGGCCGGCAATGGAGGCGGGACTGAAGGCATCGACTTCAGACCGACAGCAGTTCTTTTTCCTTGTCGGCGACGACCTTGTCGACGTCCTTGATGTTGGCGTCGGTCAGCTTCTGGATGTCGTCTTCGCCACGCTTCTTCTCGTCTTCGCTGATCGCCTTGTCCTTGACCAGCTTGGCGATTTCCTTGTTCGCGTCCTGACGGATGTTGCGGATCGCGATCTTGGCGCCTTCGCCTTCCTTCTGCACCTGCTTGGCCAGCTCCTTGCGGCGCTCTTCGGTCGGCGGCGGCATGTTGATGCGGATCGCGGTGCCCAGGGTATTCGGGGTGAACTCGGCGTTGTAGAGACCCTTTTCGATCTCCTTGATCATGCTCTTGTCGAACGGCGTGACCAGCAGCGAGTGGGCGTCGGCGTTGGAGATCGACGCGACCTGGTTCAGCGGGGTGCTGGCGTTGCCATAGGCGCTGACCGTGACGCGGTCCAGCAGGGCCGGGGTGGCGCGGCCGGTGCGGATCGAGGTGAGGGTGTGCTTCAGAGCGTCGATGCTCTTGGCCATGCGCGTCTGCGCGTTGTTCTTGATGTCGTTGAGCATCGCCCGGTCCTGGGTGTAACTGGAATCGGGCGATTATAGGCGAATACGGGACGCTGCCGGGCCTGAATCGGCCCGGTTGTCGCCTGGGACTCAGGCTCAGGCCGGGTCGCGGCCCTGGACCAGGGTGCCGATGTTCGCGCCGTTGAGGATCTTCAGCAGCTCGCCCGGCTGGCCCATGTCGAACACGCGCATCGGCAGGTCGCTGTCGCGGGCCAGTGCGAAGGCGGCGGTATCCATCACTTCCAGGCCGCGACGGATCACTTCGTCGTAGCTCAGGCTGTCGAAGCGGACCGCGTCGCTGTGCTTGTTCGGGTCCTTGTCGTACACGCCATCGACCTTGGTGGCCTTCAGCAGCAGGTCGGCACCGATCTCGATCGCACGCAGCGCGGCGCCGGAGTCGGTGGTGAAGAACGGGCTGCCGACGCCGGCGGCGAAAATCACCAGGCGGCCCTTTTCCAGGTGGCGGATGGCGCGGCGGCGGATGTAGTCCTCGCACACGTCGTTGATCTTGATCGCGCTCATCACGCGGGCCTTGGCGCCCAGCTTTTCCAGAGCGTCCTGCATGGCCAGGGCATTGATGACCGTGGCCAGCATGCCCATCTGGTCGCCGGTGACCCGGTCCATGCCGCCAGCGGCCAGGCCGGCGCCGCGGAAGATGTTGCCGCCGCCGATCACCAGCGCCACTTCGGCACCGGCCTGCTGGGCTTCGATGACCTCACGGGCCAGGCGATTGATGATCTTCGGGTCGATGCCGTAGTCCTCATCTCCCATCAGCGCCTCCCCGGACAGTTTCAGAAGGATGCGGCGATAGGCGAGCTTGGACATAGGGACCTCGGGTGCGTGGAAATCGCGGGCGATTCTACGCGCATGCGGCGTTGGGCCAAAGTGTTTTGTGCACTGCGGCGCGAAATCCTGCCGTCCGCCCCGCTCACGCGGGGCGTCCCGTTCAGCCCAGCTCGGCGCCGGCGGTGGCTGAAAGCTCGTCGTGGCCGAGGGCGCCGGGGGAGCGGGCGATCACCCGGTTGCGGCCCAGGTTCTTCGAGCGGTACAGCACATCGTCGGCTGCGCGCAGCAGGTCCTGCACGTCGGCAAAGCGTTCGTAGCCGCCCTGGGTGGCCACGCCGGCGGAGAAGGTGACGAACAGCGGGCCTTCCTCCAGCTCGGCCATCGGCGTGGCGACGATGTTGGCCAGCACACGCCGGATCACGTCCAGCGCCACCGATTCACTGGTGTTGGGCAGCAGCGCGACGAATTCCTCGCCACCGAAGCGGGCCACGGTGTCGCTGTTGCGCAGCTGGCCCTGCAGCTTGCCGGCAAAGGCGCGCAGCACCTCGTCGCCGGTCAGGTGGCCGTGGGCATCATTGATTTTCTTGAAGTCGTCCAGGTCGATGAAGGCCACCGACAGCGGCCAGCCCTGGCGCCCGGCGCGCAGGAACTCCTGTTCCAGCACCGCCTCCAGCTGGCGGCGGTTGAGCACGCCGGTCAGGGCGTCGCGGTGGGCCTGGTCGGCCAAGCGCTTGGCCCGCGCCTCGAATTCGTCGGCGCGGCGGCGTGCCTGATCGGCATCCTGCAGCTCGCGCAGGTTGCGCAGGGTGGCCAGTTCCTGCGCGTGGTCGATCAGCTCACGGACCCGCGAGGGCGAGTTCAGGCCGGCCTCGAACAGGCTGGCGATATCCGGAAGGGCATCGCTGATGCGGGTCAGCACCTGATCGAAACGGGCGCTGTCGAGCTCCAGCCGGTCATGCACCTGGTGCAGAGCGCGTTCGCGGGCGGCATCGGCGTCTTCGTCCAGCCAGATGTCGGCAACAGCGCCGGACAGCTGCACGCAGGCCTGGAACGGCGAATCGGCAGCGTCGTCGTCCTCGCTGTGGCTGATGCTTTCCACCAGGTAGCGCGGCAGGCCCCACTGTTCGGCCACCCAGGCGCCGACATCGGCGTGGCTGCAGCCCAGTTCCTCGCGCTCGCGTGCGACCAGATCGGTATTGTCACGGGCTTCGCGCAGCAGTGGCAGGTAGCGCTCCGATTCGGCCTGGGCCAGGCACAGCACGCCCAGGTCCTGCAGCAGCCCGGCCAGCATCAGTTCCTCCAGCCGGCGCAGGCCGCGTGCCTGGCCCAGCTGGCTGGCGGCCAGGGCGCTGAGAATGCTGCGCTTCCACGCGCGCTGGCGCAGGTCGTGGTCGGCACCGCCGCCACCGGTCAGGCCCTGGGTGACGGTGAAGCCGAGGGCGAGGCTGATCGTGGCATTCAGGCCGAGCATGGTCAGCGCCTGGCCGAGGTTCTCGATGCGGCGGCGGCTGGCGTACAGCGGTGAATTGGCGATGCGCAGCATGCGAGCGCTCAGCGCCATGTCGATGGCGATGATGTCGGCGGCGGTGGCGATGTCCGCTTCCGGGTCCTGGGCCAGCTCGATGATGCGCAGGGCAATACCGGGTGGCGAGGGCAGGTTGCGGCAGAGCGCCAGGGCAGCTGTCAGCTCGGGAGGCATGTCGGGTCGTTCAATTCCATTGGGACAAGAATACCTAGGAATGCATCACAGTCCGCGATTTTCGTTCCTGCTATGTGACTGTGGATTCCCTGCGCCGAGTATCGGCTTGATTCGCGCGCAACGCAAAGGTGCCGGTTGTGCGCACCAACGGTGCGCACCCGCCGATGGGGCATGGGTTCATCCCTTGGCCCATACATAAAAAAAGAGCCGCGGTTTCCCGCGGCTCCTTCTGATCGCTTCACAGCCGGAAGGCTGGAATCAGACCTGCATCGCCTTGGCAACTTCAGCGGCGTAGTCTTCCACCACCTTCTCGATGCCTTCGCCGACGATCAGCAGCTTGAAGCCCGCCACGTCGGCGCCAGCGGCCTTGACCACCTGCTCGACGGTGGTGTCGCCCAGCACGTAGGTCTGGCCGTACAGGGTCACGTCGCTGACGATCTTGTTGATCTTGCCGCTGATGATCTTTTCCAGGATCTCGGCCGGCTTGGCCTTGTCCTTTTCGGACATCTTGGCCAGCTCGATTTCCTTTTCCTTCTCGACGAACTCGGCCGGGACGTCCGCAGCCTTGTTGTGCGGCGGCTTCAGGGCTGCCACGTGCATGGCCAGGCCACGGGCCAGCTCGACGTCGCCGCCGACCAGGTCGACCAGCACGCCAACCTTGCCGTTGGTGTGGACGTAGGCGCCGATGGTGTTGTTGCCATCAACCTTCACCATGCGACGGATCTGGATGTTTTCACCCAGGGTCTGCACGGCGGTGGCGCGGGCTTCTTCAACGGTGCGGCCATCGGCCAGCTTGGCAGCCTTCACGGCTTCGACATCGTTGGCGCCCGATGCCAGGGCGGCAGCGGCGACGGCATTGACGAAGGACTTGAAGTTGTCATCGTTGGCGACGAAGTCGGTTTCCGAGTTGACTTCGACCAGCACGGCCTTGCCGCCATCCTGGGCCAGGCCCAGACGGCCTTCGGCGGCCACGCGGTCAGCCTTCTTGTCGGCCTTGGCAGCGCCGGACTTGCGCATGGCTTCAGCAGCAGCGTTGATGTCGCCGTTGGCTTCGGTGAGAGCCTTCTTGCATTCCATCATGCCGGCGCCGGTGCGCTCGCGCAGTTCCTTGACCAGGGAAGCAGTGATTTCCACGGGATTACCTCACGAAAGAAAGGGGTTGGGCCGGCATGGTGGCCGGCCCGTGTGACACGGTCCTGTCACGCGCCAAAGGCTGCGCGCAGGGAGGGTGGACGCCGGGCGTCCACCCCGGGGCCTGGATCAGGCCTGGGCGTCGTCGCCCTTCTTGGCAGCCTTCTTGGCCGGAGCGCGGCGGGCCGGCTTCTCTTCGCCTTCAGCAGCGGCTTCGGCGAACTCTTCCTCACGCACCGAAGCAGCGTGCGGCGCAGCAGCCTTGCCTTCCAGCACGGCGTCGGCAGCGGCGCGGGCGTACAGCTGCACAGCGCGGATGGCGTCGTCGTTGCCCGGGATGGCGTAGTCCACCAGTTCCGGGTTGTAGTTGGTGTCGACCACGGCGATGACCGGGATGCCCAGCTTCTTGGCTTCCTTGATCGCGATGTCTTCGTGGCCGATGTCGATCACGAAGATGGCGTCCGGCAGACGGTTCATGTCCTTGATGCCGCCCAGCGAGGCTTCCAGCTTGTCGCGCTCGCGACGCAGGCCCAGCACTTCGTGCTTGACCAGCTTCTCGAAGGTGCCGTCGGTTTCACCGGCTTCCAGTTCCTTCAGGCGGGCAACCGACTGCTTGACGGTACGGAAGTTGGTCAGGGTGCCGCCCAGCCAACGCTGGTTCATGAACGGCATGCCACAACGCTCGGCTTCTTCCTTGATGGTTTCGCGGGCGCTGCGCTTGGTGCCCAGGAACAGGACGGTGCCGCGCTTCTGGGCAACCGACGAGATGAAGTTCATCGCATCGTTGAACAGCGGGACGGTCTTTTCCAGGTTGATGATGTGGATCTTGCCGCGGGCGCCGAAGATGTACGGAGCCATCTTCGGGTTCCAGTAGCGGGTCTGGTGGCCGAAGTGGACGCCGGCTTCCAGCATCTGACGCATGGTGACCTGGGGCATTGCAATACTCCTGATATGGAACCGGCGATTCCGCCCGCGGGATAGGTATGCGGGACGCGTGGAAGCGCGGATGGTTCCGGGGTTGGGCTTCCCTGTTGCCTCCGTGGCCGAACTCCTTGCGGAGCACCCCGGCACGGATGGGGGCAGCAGGTGTGGATTCACCGGTGACGTCCGGTGTGGACGGTCTCCCGCGCACGCAGGCGGCAGGAATCCGGTCGATTATAGCCCGCTGGGAGCGCTCGCTGCAATTGCCGGGTCCGGCGCGGTCAGAGCGACCACGCGGCCGTCCTGCAGCCGGGCCTGGAAATGGCCACCGGCATAGCCGTCGGCATGGACGGGGAGGGCCCAGCGGCGTTCCCGGCCCGCCAGCAGGTAGCCGGCAAGTCCCGGCAGCAGCAGGGTGCGGCGTCCATCGCCGGCGACGAACGCAAGATCGTGCAGGCGCGCGTGTACGGTACCTGCGTTGCGCAGTCGCAGAAGAGGCTGCGACGTGCCGGGCTCGATCCCGGCATGCAGGTCCGGCCGCGCCAGGGGCGCCGCATGCCCCCGGAACAAGGGCAGCGAGTAGCGTGGCAGGCCCGGTCCGCTGGGGCTCAGGATCACCCGGTAGGCCTGCTCGACGGCAACGGGCGACGTCTCCCGAGGCAGCAGCCAGATGCGTTGACGGGTGCCGGGAGGGAGGTCGAGCCGGGCGGGGCTGGCCAGGATCTGGTCGCTGGGCCGCAGCTTTTCCGCATCGACCTGCTGTTCCCAGGCCAGGATCCGAACCTCGCCCTGCCAGCGGCCGGGCCCGGGGTTGTACAGCCACAGCTCGCCGTGCCCCCCTTCGGCGGGCAGCTGCAGGGTGGTGGGCACCAGGTCCAGCGCCGCAGCGGGCAGTGCCAGCAGCAGTGCCAGCAGGCTCAGCAGGATGCGCATCAGTAGATGAGGGTCACGGCAGGCGCCGCGTCGTCGCTGTCGGCCGGCGGCGCGAGGTCGCGGATCTGTTGCGGAAGCTCGGGCGCGTCGCTGCGCCGGTGCGGTGCCGCGCATCGGGTGTTGCCGGCATCACCGCTGCAGCCCTCGACCACGGTCAGCCGGATCTGCAGGGAGGTGCTGCCGGGATCGGCCCACGCGGGCGTACTGGCGACCAGCATCGCCCCGATCAGAAGTGCGCGAACCACCTGCCATCCACCGTACTGTAGGACCCGTTGCGCGGTATCGGCCGGATCGGCCGAATCTGTAGGCTCGACTGCCAGTCGACTGGTCCTGGCGCAGGAGGGATGCGCGCATCCACGCACGGCGTGGATCTACCGGAACCCACCCCGGTGGGTGCCGACGATTCCAAACCCACCCCGGTGGGTGCCGACGATTCCAAACCCACCCCGGTGGGTGCCGACGATTCCAATCCATCCCGGTGGATGCCGACCGTTGGTCGGCACACAGGTCAGTAAGTGATCGTCACCTGCACCAGATCGTTGTAGGTACCGGCCGGGGGTTGGCCGGTGACCGGCGGCACCCGGCCATGGATGGTCAGCTGCTGCGCGCTGCCACTTCCGGTGCCGCCAACGGTATCGACATTGAGGGTATTGCCCCAGCGCAGGCTGCGCGCGGCGTCGCGGTACAGCTCATAGGGGAGGTAGTAGGTGCCGCTGCCAATGGTGGTGGCCATGCGCCGGGTGGTGGAGGCGGCGGGGTTGTTCTGGCCGTTGTTGAGGCTGATCTGGTAGGCGGTGTTCTTCAGGCAGGTCAGCGTGAGCGTGGCGGTCCGGTCGATGTTGGCGGGAATGCTGCCGGTGACGTTGCCGAAGTCCATGTTGGTGGTGACGTAGCTGCCGCATTGCGGCAGCACGTTGGCAGTGGCAGTGAAGCTGAAGGCCGCACTGGCGCTGTTGGTGCCGGTTGCGCCGCCGTTGCAGGCGGCCGGCACGGTGGCGTTGCCGAGCAGGACTTCATTCCAGGCCCAGGTGAGCACCACGTTGGCGCCACTGAAGGTGCTGCTGTAAGCACCCGAAGCGAGGATCTGGTTGGCGGGGATCTGCGCGAACAGCTGCACGGACTGCGCACCGCTGCCGCCGGTCAGCAGCGGCACGTTGTAGCTCATGGTCAGTTCCTGCGCCGGCGGCGTGCCGCGTGGCACCAGGCCGGTGACCTGGCCGTAGCTGGCGTTGTTGTAGAGCTGGAAATTCATGGTGTCGCTGGTGGAAGTGGACATCGTGCGGAAGGTGGAGCTGCTGCCGCCGCCACTGCCTGCGCCGATCCCCACGCAGACGCGGACGCCGGTGGTGGCCAGCAGGCTCAGTGCGGCGGTGGTGCAGGTCACCGTGATGTTCAGCGTCGCCGCCGTAGGGCCGGGAGCGTTGCTGTTGATGTTGCCGAACGGCAGGGTCGGGTTCGCGGTTGCCGTGCAGACCGCTGTCGCCTGGGCCGGTAGTGCCGCGAGCAGGCCGGCGAACAGCAGCATGCCGAGCAGCAGCACTCTCATGGCGCCACCTCCGGGATGCACGGCAGCGGTGCCGGCTTCGGCCGGGCGCCGGACGCCACTACCTTGGGCTGCTCGGGTACCTTCACCCGGCACTGGCCGCGGCTGGTGGTGATGTACAGCACGCTGCCGGCAGCGACGTCTTCCAGATACAGCAGGCCGTCATAGCCCACCGTGGCCTGGCGTCCGCCGGGCAACTGCACTTCGCTGCCCACTTCCAGCGGCTGCCCGTCCATGCTCTGCAGCGTCAGGCTCAGAGAGGGCCGCGAGCGCAACTGGAATGTCACGTGGGTCCCAGCGCGCTGGCGCGGCGTCACCCAGTCCTCGATGCGGTCGGCACGCATGTCCTCGGGCAGGTCCAGGGTGTCGATCGAGACCCGGTTGCGCTGCCAGGACAGCAGCGGGCTGACCAGCAACAGGCCACGATCATCGGTGACGCCGATCAGGCGGTTCTCCAGCCGCACCGGCACGCCACCGACACCATTGGTGCTGATCACCGCGAATGCATCGGAGACCTCGCGGGTGGCGAACGCGTGCCCGCCCATCCAGACCAGGCTGCCACTGGCGCTGCCGTAGGCATAGTTGAGCCCGCCCTGGCGCGAGGCGCCGAAGGAGTAGCGGCCGACGTCATTGAGGATGCCGACTTCGGCCAGGCCGCCACTGCCGTCCTCGCCGTGGCGCACCTGCGCGCGCCAACCGATGCCGCCTGCACTGCCATCACCGGGCACCGGCTGGGTGACGTCGGCCACCCACGTCTGGCTGTCGCCATTGCGCTGGCTGGACAGGCTGGCCTGGCGGTTGTTGCCCAGGCTGGCCGTCACCGACAGATAGATGCTGCGGTCATCACTCTGGTCCAGGTTCTGGTTCACCGAGAGGTAGGCTGACCAGCGCTGGCTCCAGGTACGCGACCAGAACAGGCTGGCGTAGCGGTTGTCTTCGCCATCGGGGTAGCGCAGGCGCAGGTAGCTGGCGCTGAGCGTGCCCAGCCGCAGCAGGTCGGCGCCGACCGTGGCCTGTTCGCTGATGCTGGGTGGCAGGTTGCCCTGCAGTGCGCCCAGGTCGCGGTAATCACCATGGCTGCGCACGGTGCGCAGATTGACGTTGAGTCGGCGGTTGTTCCAGCTGTAGCCCAGTGCCCATTGCCCGCCCTGCAGGCCGTGATAGTCACTGTGCGCATAGGCGGCGTTGAACACGCCCGCGCCACCCAGCAGCCACCAGCCGCCGATGCCGGCCTGGGCCAGGCCACCACCACCTTCGGCATGCGCTTCGCCGGTGAACGTGTCACTGATGCCACCGCGCCAGCTGGCACTGGCCACGGTGCGGTCGTCGTAGGCGAAGGAGCGTTGGCCGAAGTCCTCGCGCAGTTGGCCAACACCGACCGACCAGTCCGACAGGCCCTTGGCCAGCAGTTGCTGGGTGCCATAGAAGCTGAAATCCAGGGTCTGCATGCGGCCGAACGCATCGGTCACCACCACCTGTGCGCTGCCGGTGCCGCTGATCCCCGGCTGTGCGGCCAGCTGGAACGGGCCGACCGGGACCTGGCCGCTGTACTGGCGCAGGCCATCGACGTACAGCTCGACCGTGGACGGCACCACCGCCTGGCCGAGGAAACTGGGCGTGGGGGTCAGCACGCGATAGGGCTGCAGGCCGTAGTTGCGACCGATCTGCAGGCCACCCAGGCGCACCGGACGGGTCCAGTCGACGAAGCCGCTGTAGAAATCGCCGACCTCCAGCGTCATCGCCTGGTCGGGGAAATCCAGGCTCCAGCGCGTATCCAGGCGCACGCTCTCCCCTCGCCAGCGACGGTCGCCAGGCTGCTGGTAGCGCCTGCTGACCGCGGTGTTTTCGAAGGTGCCGTTGCCGACGCCGAACAGGCGCAGTTCGGAGCTCAGGCTGAGGTTGCCCAGCGTATCCACCCGGCTGCCATACACGTCGTAGTTGAGCAGCAGTCCGGGTGAGGCACTGCCTGCGGGCGCGCGTGTCTGCGGGCGGCTGAGCACGGTGGTTGGCAGGGTCAGCTGGTCCAGTGGCACGTCCAGCGCCAGGGTCTGCAGGCGTGCGTCATAGCGCACCACCGCGCCGCTGATCTGGTCCAGGTACACCGGTGCATCGCCGTGGGCGTTGAAGCCGAGCTGGCGCAGTACGTCGGGGCTGGCCTGCAGGCGGCCACGGTTCTCGATGAAAGGCAGCAGTCCGCGTGGGGTGCTGTTGAGCGAAACGTCCAGGTACAGCGTCTGGTTGGCGGTCAACGGTGTGGGCGGTGGCAGCATCGCATCGGCGGAGATGCCTGATACATCGGCGGTGGCGGTAGCCGCTGCACCGGACACATCGGCGGCTTGGGTCGCCGCAGGAGCCAGGGCAGCAAGCAGCGCGCCCATCAACGCCTCAGCGAGCCGATGGGGGCGACAGCGGCGTCTGTTCCGACTCGCCATTGAGCTTGGCCGTGATCTGGTCGTTGTCGCGGTCGATCGCCGTGCGCTCGATCGGCCAGCGCATCACCTGCCCGGGCAGCACGTAACCCAGCAGTCCGGGATGCACGATGCGTGGGCGCGTGGGGCTGCCCAGCGCAAGATCGGCGATCTGCGCATAGCTGTTGCCTGCGTTGGCCACCTCGACGCCGTTGCGGCCATCGGGCAACTGCACCAGGCGGGCCTGCAGCTGCGGCGCAAGCTTGCCGGCGGCGGGCTGCACGAACACCGGTATCGAATAGCGCAGCACGAACTGCATGCCGTCGGCGCGGGTGGCCAGGTCGGGCACCTCGTCGACAATCAGCCTGTAGTACTGCTGTGCCGGCGGTGGCGTCCTGTCCGGACGCATCACCCGGACCAGCTGCTGCTGCCCGGCAGCCAGTTCCTGCATCGGCGGGGTGACCACCAGTTCATCGGTGGGCAGCAGTTGCTCCTGGCCGTCCTGCTGCACCCAGCGGAACACCCGAACCTGCAGCTTCACCGGCGAGGTGCCACTGTTGGTCAGCCAAAGCTCGCCGGCACGCTGGCGCGCTTCCAGCTGCAGGCTGGTCGGGGCGACCTGCAGGCTGGTGGCTTCGACCGGGGCGGCGAATACCAGGCTCAGGACGAGCAGCGCCACGCCGGTGGCGCGCCACGGGCGGGGTCCGGCCATGCGGGCGTGCTCCATCAATAGGTGATCGTGGCGGTAACCGTATCCAGGTAGTTGCCGGTCGCCGGGTTGTTGGTGCTCAGGTTCAGGATCTGGCCGTAGACGATGTAGGGCACGGCCAGGCCGGTGCCGATGCCAGCCTGGGTGTTGGTGCCGGAGGTGGCACCCCAGACCAGGGTGTGCGCGGCGTCCTGGTAGAGCTGGTAGCCGACGTAGTTGTTGGCGGTCACCGCGGCGTTGGTGTTCTTCATCCGGCGAGTGGTGACGTCATTGGCGGTGCTGGCATTGGCACCCGCATTCAGTGAAATCGTGTACGGGGTCAGTGCCGAGCACTGGGCGGTCACCGTGCCCTGACCCAGGGTGGGGGTCGCGGTGGTCGAGGCCGCCGTGCCGAAGTCAACGTTGGTGGCGGCAGCAGCCGTGATCGTGCAGGCCTTGGTCACCACCAGGGTGACATTGAAGGTGGTGGTGTCTGCGGCCAGGGCCGGGCCGGACAGCAGGACCCCGGCCAGGGCCCAGGCAAGCGGGGAACGAAGCGCGGATCGCATGGACAACCTCCCTGACCCGAAGGTCCGTTGAACAAGGCGAAGGCGGCACGTTCGGCACCGCTTCGGCGACGGTGACCCCAGCTTAGGTGGCGTAAGTGTCTGTATTCCGTGATAAACAGTGAGGCGAAAGGGTGGCGACGATCACGCTTTCACTTTCCTTGCCGGAACCGTGCATGGCCCGGATCGCCAGTTGGGTGGCGTTCGTTCAGATTGCGGCCGGATCGGCGATAATGGGGGCCATGAGCGTGAATCTGAAAACCCCGCAGGAAATCGAGATGATGCGAATCGCCGGCCGCATGGCCAGCGAAGTGCTCGACATCGTCACCCCCCACGTCAAGCCCGGTGTCACCACCGAGGAACTGGACCGCATCTGCCACGACCACATCGTGAACGTGCAGGGCGCCGTTCCGGCCAACGTCGGCTACCGCGGCTTCCCGAAGACCGTGTGCACCTCGGTCAACAACGTCATCTGCCATGGCATCCCCAGCGAAGGGAAGGTGCTCAAGGATGGCGACATCATCAACATCGACGTCACCGTCATCAAGGATGGCTGGCACGGCGACACCAGCCGCATGTACTTCGTCGGCACCCCGTCGGTGATGGCCCGCCGCCTGGTGGAAACCACCTACGAAGCCATGTGGCGCGGCATCCGCGCGGTGCGTCCGGGCGCGACCCTGGGCGACATTGGCCATGCCATCCAGAGCTATGCCGAAGGCGAGCGTTTCAGCGTGGTGCGCGAGTACTGCGGCCACGGCATCGGCAAGGTCTACCACGATGAACCGCAGGTGGTGCATTACGGCCGCCCGGGCCAGGGCCTGGTGCTGCAGCCTGGCATGACCTTCACCATCGAGCCGATGATCAACGAGGGCACCCGCTACAACAAGGTGCTGCCGGATGGCTGGACCGTGGTGACCAAGGACCGCAAGCTGTCGGCACAGTGGGAGCACATGATCGCGGTCACCGAGACCGGCGTGGACGTGCTGACCCTGTCGCCGGGCGAGTCGCAGGTCTCCTGAGGATGCTGCCGGCGAGTTCGCTGCTGGACACGCCGGCCGCGTCGCTCAACGACCCGGACTGGGCTGCTGCCGCGCGCCAAGCGCTGCAGCAGGCCGACGCGCGCCTGTACCGCCGCTTCGACCAGGGCGACAACATCGAGCGCCTGCTGGCGCTGCGGGCGCGCGCTGCCGACCATCTGATCCGCCTGGCCTGGCAGCGCTGCCTGCCGGCCGACAGTGGCCTTTCACTGTTCGCGGTGGGTGGGTACGGACGCGGTGAACTGTTCCCGCGTTCGGACATCGACCTGCTGGTGTTCGGCGATCCGCCGGCACAGCTGGCCCATGAGGCGGCACTGGCGCGCCTGTTCGCGCTGCTGTGGGACTGCGGATTGGCCGTCAGCCATGCGGTGCGTTCTTCATCGCAGTGCCGCGAGGCGGCAGCGGACCAGACCGTGCTGACCGCGCTGATCGAGGCGCGCCCGATCCTGGCCGATGATGTGGCGCGCCGCGCGCTGCGCGAGGCCGTCGACGATCGTGAACTGTGGCCGGCGCGCACCTTCTTCCTGGCCAAGCTGGAAGAGCTGCGCAACCGACACCAGCGCTTCGGCGACACCGCCGACAACCTGGAGCCGGATCTGAAGGATGGCCCCGGTGGGCTGCGCGATCTCAACACGCTGGGCTGGATGGCACTGCGTGCGTTCGGTGTGCGTGACCTGGAGGCGCTGGTCGGGCTCGGCCATCTGGGCGCTGACGAAGCCGCAGCGCTGAAGCGCGAACGTGCGGTGCTGGCGCGGCTGCGCTTTGGCCTGCATCTGGTCGCGCGTCGCCCGGAAGAGCGCCTGCGTTTTGATTACCAGAAGACCCTGGCGGCACGCCTGGGCTTTGAAGACGATGCCGAGAATCTCGGTGTCGAGAAGATGATGCAGGGGTTCTACCGTGCTGCACTGGTGGTGCGCCGGATCAGCGACCGCCTGCTGCAGCGCTTCGAGGAGCAGTTCGACGGCGAGGCGCAGCCGGAGCCGTTGACCGTGGGTTTTTCCCTGCGCCGTGGTTACCTGGCGGCCAACGAAGCCGACTGGCCGCGCGGCGACATCGGCCAGGTGTTCGCGCTGTTCGCCAGCTGGGCCAACAATCCGCAGGTGCGCGGCCTGCATTCGCTGACCGCGCGTGCGCTGGCCGAAGCGCTGCCACTGCTGCCGGCCTACGACCAGGCTGATGCCGATGCACGCGAGCAGTTCCTGGCGCTGCTGCGCGGCCAGCGCCCGGTCGATACGCTCTCGCGCATGGCGCGGCTGGGCGTGCTTGGCCAGTGGATTCCCGCGTTCGCCCAGGTCAGCGGGCGCATGCAGTTCGACCTGTTCCATGTCTACACCGTCGACCAGCACACGCTGATGGTCCTGCGCAACATCGGCCTGTTTGCCAGCAGCCGTGCCGACGAGCGCTTCTCGATCGCGCACGAAGTGTGGCCGCGCCTGCGCAAGCCCGAGCTGCTGCTGCTGGCCGGCCTGTTCCATGACATCGCCAAGGGCCGTGGCGGCGACCATTCGGAACTGGGCGCGGTGGACGCGCGCGCGTTCTGCCAGGCGCATGCGCTGAGCACGTCCGACACCGAACTGGTGGCGTGGCTGGTCGAACAGCACCTGCGCATGTCGGTGACCGCGCAGAAGCAGGACATCGCCGACCCGGAGGTGATCCATCGCTTTGCCACCCTGGTCGGCAGCCGCGACCGCCTGGACTACCTGTACCTGCTGACCTGCGCCGATATCGCCGGCACCAGCCCGAAGCTGTGGAACGCCTGGAAGGACCGCCTGCTGGCCGACCTGTACTTCGCCACCCGGCGCGCGCTGCGCGAGGGGCTGGAACACCCGGTGCCGGCGGCCGAGCGCGTGGCCGAAGCGCGTGACAGCGTGCGCGCGCTGGTGCGCGAGCGGGGTTACGACGATGCCACCATCGATCGCCAGTTCGCGGTGATGCCCGACGAAGGCTTCATCCGCCTGCGCCCGGAGCAGCTGGCCTGGCAGGCTGCCGCGCTGGTGCCGGTGAAGCAGGGCCAGGCGCTGGTGAAGGTACGCCGGATCAGTGTCGACGATCCCGCGCTGGAAGTCTTCGTGCATTCGCCGGACCGCGACGGCCTGTTCGCCGCGATCGTGATGACGCTGGACCGCAAGGGCTACGGCATCCACCGCGCACGCGTGCTGGACGGTCCGGCCGATACCATCTTCGATACCTTCGAAGTGAACCCGGCCGATACCTTCGCCGATGGCAGCAGTGCCAACCTGGAAGCGGCGCTGCGCGACGCACTCAGTGGTGACCTGTCGCGCCTGCGGCCGTCACGCCGGGTGGTGCCACGGCAGCTGCGGCACTTCCGCTTCGCCCCGCGCATCGAATTCCGCGATGAGCCGGGCGCAACCCGTTTCGCCCTGGTCGCCCCCGACCGCCCCGGCCTGCTGGCCGATGTGGCGTTCGTGCTGCGCAATCAGGGCCTGCGCGTGCATGATGCGCGCATTGCCACGTTCGGCGAACGCGCCGAAGACACCTTCGTGATCAGTGACGAGCACGACCTCCCCCTGACTGAACCTGCCCGGCAGCAGCTGCATGACGCGATGCTGGCCTGCCTGGACCCTGATCGAAACGCCGGAGACCCCGCCTGATGGCCACCAAGCCCGCCAAGAAGACCGCCGCGACCCCCAAGAGCGCAGCGGCCCGGAAACCTGCTGCTGCCGCACCGGCCGCGAAGAAGACCCCAGCGCCGAAGAAGGCCGCTGCGGTGACGGCCCCGGCGAAGAAAGCGGCTGCGGTGAAGCGTGCTGTGAAGAAGCCGGCGCCGGCCAAGAGTGCCGAAGCGGTTCGCGCCGAAACCATTGCCCGCAAGTCGCTGCGCAAGCCGTCGGCCCCGGGCGTGGAAGAGCTGAAGTTCGGCATCGAGAGTGCCTTCGAGCGCCGCGCTACCTTGACCCTGCACGAGCTGGAAGGCTCGACCAAGCCGCTGGTCAACCGCGTGATTGACGGCCTGGAGAGCGGTGAGTTCCGTGTTGCCGAGCCGGACGGTCAGGGTGGCTGGAAGGTCAACGAGTGGCTGAAGAAGGCCGTGCTGTTGTACTTCCGTGTCAATGACATGGCCGTGGTCGACGCCCGTCCGGCGCCGTTCTGGGACAAGGTCGAATCGCGCTTCGCCGGCTATGACGAGGCGAAGTTCCGCCGTGGTGGCGTGCGCGTGGTGCCGGGCGCGATCGCCCGCCGCGGCACCTACTTCGGCAAGGACGTGGTGCTGATGCCGAGCTTCACCAACATCGGCGCCTACGTCGGCGAAGGCACCATGGTCGATACCTGGGCCACCGTCGGCTCCTGCGCGCAGATCGGCCAGCACTGCCATCTGTCCGGCGGCGCCGGTATCGGTGGCGTGCTGGAACCGCTGCAGGCCAGCCCGACCATCATCGAGGACCACTGCTTCATCGGTGCGCGCTCGGAAGTGGTGGAAGGCGTGGTGGTCGGCCACCACAGCGTGATCGGCATGGGCGTGTTCCTCAGCCAGAGCACCCGCATCTACAACCGTGCCACCGGCGAAATCACCTACGGTTACATCCCGCCGTACAGCGTGGTGGTGTCCGGCTCGCTGCCGAGCAAGGACGGTACCCATTCGCTGTACTGCGCGGTGATCGTCAAGCAGGTTGATGCCAAGACCCGCAGCAAGACCAGCGTCAACGACCTGCTGCGCGGCCTGGCCGACTGAAGGTGACTGCGCCGGAGGATCTGGCGCAGTCCGCGATCTACCGGCATCCGTCCGACACCCTGGTCGGGCGGATGCTGCCGCGCCTGCTGCACGCCCCGCGCTGGACCGGGCTGCGCCGCGCACTGTCGCGGCGCTGGCCGATGCCGGCGCTGGTCAGTGACGTGCGCGACGTGGTCTACGTGAGCTGGTGGGTCGACGTGTGCCACGCACCAACGCCGCCACCGGGCCATCATTACGTGGTCCATGCCGGACGTACGCCTTACACCATCCTCAGCTACCGTCACGGCCACTTCGGGCCGGCGTTGATCGGGACGCTGCGTTCCCTGATGCCGTCGCCACGGCAGAGCAACTGGCGCTGGTACCTGCGTCGTGACGACGATCCGGACGGGACGCCGGTGGTGCTGTTTGATCGCAACGTGATGGACCAGCTGGCCTTCGTCGCCGGCGCGCGCGTTTTCAGCGATGCCATGCAGCCGCATCTGTCCACACGCTTCGAGCATGTGGTGCGCACCGATGGCGATGGGCACACCCTGATCGAAGGCGGGCAGGGCAGTGCGCCGAGGTTGCACCTGCAGTGGCAGGCCGCTGCAGGCTGGGAGGATGCGGCGGCGTGGTCGGCGGCCTTGGACGGCCACCAGGCCCTGCTGCGTTTCCTCACCTGCCAGGACGAGGCCATCGCCCGTACCTGCGACGGCCGCTGGGCCAGCACCCGCATCGCGCTGCCGGTGGAGATCGACAGCCTGCAGCCCCTGCGCCTGATCGGTGAGCAGCAGTGTCCGCGGCTGCAGGCGATGGACTTGGCGCTGCAGGAAGGGCTGGCCTTCCGGCTGCCACGGGTGCCGTTCCGGGTCGTGTCCGAGCGCCTGTTGTGAGATTCTGGCCCTCTGTTTTCCAGCATCACAGATGGCCATGAGCACCACTGTCTACGGTTTGAAGAACTGCGATACCTGCAAGAAGGCGACCAAGTGGCTGGACCGCTTCGGCGTGCCTTACACCTTCGTCGATTACCGCGAGAACAAGCCGAGCCCGGAAACACTGCTGGCGTGGGCTGGGCAGCTGGGGGGCCTGGCCGCGATGGTGAACAAGTCGTCAACCACCTGGCGGCAGTTGCCGGACAACCGCAAGGCCGCCGACTCCGAGGCCGAATGGAAGCTGCTGCTGCGTGAATACCCGCAGCTGATCAAGCGTCCGCTGGTGGTCACGGCCGATGGCACGGTCAGCCAGGGCTTCAGCGACAACGGTTTCAAGGCCCGCTTCGGCGTGGGTGACGCATGAGTGCGGTCCTCGACCTGACCTGCGAACTGATCGCACGACCCTCGGTGACGCCGGATGATGCTGGCTGCCAGACACTGCTGGCGGCACGCCTGAAGCAGGCCGGGTTCCAGTGCGATCACCTGCGCCTGGGCGAGGTCGACAACCTGTGGGCGACCCATGGCCAGGGCGCGCCGGTGCTGGTGCTGCTGGGCCATACCGACGTGGTGCCGACGGGCCCGCGCGAGGCCTGGGCCAGCGACCCGTTCACGCCGCAGATCCGTGACGGCGTGCTGTACGGCCGTGGCGCCGCCGACATGAAGGGCAGCGTGGCGGCGTTCGTGGTCGCCGCCGAGCAGTTCGTCGCCGCACATCCCGATCACCCTGGCACGCTGGCGGTACTGCTGACCAGCGACGAGGAAGGCGATGCCATCGATGGTGTGCGTCACGTTGCACGGCTGTTCGCCGAGCGCGGCCAACGCATCGACTGGTGCATTACCGGTGAACCGTCGTCGACCGCGATCCTGGGTGACCTGCTGCGCGTGGGGCGTCGTGGCAGCCTGTCGGCCAAGCTGCGCGTGCAGGGCGTACAGGGCCACGTGGCGTACCCGGATAAGGCGCGCAACCCGATTCACCAGGCTGCTCCGGCCCTGGCCGAACTGAGCGCGCGGCGCTGGGATGACGGCTACGAGAGTTTCCCGCCGACCAGCCTGCAGGTCTCCAACATCCATGCCGGCACCGGTGCCAACAACGTGATTCCCGGCGAGCTGGAGGTGGATTTCAACATCCGCTACAACCCGCACTGGGATGCACCGAAGCTGGAGGCGGAGATCACCGCATTGCTGGACCGCCATGGCCTGCAGTACACGCTGAAGTGGCACCGCAGCGGCGAGCCGTTCTACACCCCGGAAGGCACGCTGCGCGCCACCGCGCGTGCGGTGCTGGCCGAGCACATCGGCCGTGCGCCGGAAGAAAGCACCGGCGGCGGCACGTCAGATGCACGCTTCATCGCGCCACTGGGTGCGCAGTGCATCGAAGTGGGGCCGGTCAACGCCAGCATCCACCAGGTGGATGAGAACGTACGCGTGGACGATCTGGAAGCGTTGCCGGGGCTGTACCAGCGCCTGGTGGAACGGCTGCTGGTGGGAACCCCATGACGGAATGAATCCCGCGAGGGTGGGTGCCGACCGTTGGTCGGCACGCCTCCCGCCGGGGCCGCTTCTCTACTCGGAAAAGATGAAGAACGGCGGCTCGACCGCTTTCTTCCAGTAACTTGGCGCGGCCATGTAGAAGTGATGCGCCTCGGCTCTGGCGAACCAGCGCGCCGCCGCGTCGGTGTCTTTCTCCACACCCGGCGCACTGCGGCCCAGCAGCAGACCGGCGAAGTACTGGCCGAACACATTGCCCTTCTCACCGGCGCGCTGGTACAGCTGCAGCGCACGCGCCGGATCGCGCGGCAGTCCCATGCCTTTCTCCAGCAGCGCGCCCAGGTCGACCTGCGCTTCGGCGTCGCCGTGCTCGGCACGACGCTGGATCTGCGCCACCAGCGGATGCACGGTGTCACCCTGTGCGGCCACCGCATCCGGCAGTCGCGACGACGAACTCGGGTAGCGCTCGTAGATCATTCCGCGCAGGTCCCAGCGCAGCGCCTGCTGCGCGTCGCCTCGCTGGCGGTAGGCCTTGGCGAGCCCGTAGAACGCATAGGGATTGCCGTGGTTGGCAGCCGCCAGATAGGCGCGTTCGCCACGTCGCCAGGACGCGCGCAGGACAGGTGCAGGGTTGATGTGGGGGCTGTCGGCATGCTGCAGCCTGCCGGAGATCCAGATCCGGCCCAGTGCTTCTTCCGCTTTGGTGTTGTGGAAGGTCCAGGGCGTGATCGCGGCAGCACGCTCGTAGTAGGTAACGGCGCGCGGATCGTTGAAACGTTCGAAGGTCTGCGCGGTGTCCCAGGCTCCGTCGAAGCTGCCGTCGGTGCCGCGTTGCTCCAGTGCCTGCTGCTGCGCCAGCGGCAGCGTGGAGGGCGGAGGCAGGGTCTGGCAGGCGGCCAGGCCCAGGCAGAGCAGGGCGGCCAGCGCCGCGTTGCGTCCAGTGCGGTGTTGCATTTCCATTACACGTTTCACGGCGGGCCATTATGCGCGCCGGGGAGTGGTTGCCAACGCAACGGTTGCGCCGTGCCGGAAACCGGGGTAGGGTCGATGCCATGTCGATCCGCCTGGCCACCGCCGTCAATAACAACAACCGCAATAATCTGCGCGCGAATAATCGTGCGCGGCCGATGCGGGACTGCGCCCTGGGTAGATAGACAGCAACACACGCCCGGACACCAGAAAACCCGCATCAGCCGATGCGGGTTTTTTTGTGCCCGGGCGCAGCCCCACCCGGGCCTGGATGGCCGGTCGAACACCCTCCCACCCGTGAAATCCCCCAACAGGAGCTCTCCCATGTGTTCGATCTTCGGAATCTTCGGCCTGCAGGCCGGTGACGATCTTCCCGCCCTGCGCCGCCATGCGCTGGAACTGTCGCAGCGCCAGCGCCACCGTGGCCCGGACTGGAGCGGCGTGTACCTCGACGAAGGTGCGCTGCTGGTCCATGAGCGGCTGGCCATCGTCGACCCGGCCGGTGGTTCGCAGCCGCTGCTGTCGGCCGATGGCCAGCTGGCGCTCGCGGTGAACGGCGAGATCTACAACCACCAGGCATTGAAGGCGGCGCTGACCACCGCCTACGACTTCCAGACCGGCTCGGACTGCGAGGTGATCAACGCGCTGTATCGCCAGGGCAGTTCGCCGGCGCAGTGGCTGGAACAGCTCAACGGCATCTTCGCCTTCGCGCTGTGGGACCGCGACAGCGGGCGCGTGCTGGTGGCGCGTGACCCGGTGGGCGTGGTGCCGCTGTACTGGGGCCACGATGCCCAGGGGCGCCTGCGGGTGGCCTCGGAAATGAAGGCGCTGGTCGATACCTGTGCCGACGTCGCACAGTTCCCGCCGGGTCACTACTTCGACAGTGCCAGCGGTGAGCTGGTGCGCTATTACCAGCAGCCGTGGCGCGACTACGCCGACGTGCAGGGCCGCCAGGCCGACCTGGCCGAACTGCGCCAGGCCTTCGAGCATGCGGTGGAGCGCCAGCTGATGAGCGACGTGCCGTATGGGGTGCTGCTGTCCGGTGGCCTGGACTCGTCGCTGGTGGCGGCGGTGGCCGCGCGCTATGCGCGCCGCCGCATCGAGGATGGCGGGCAGACCGAAGCCTGGTGGCCGCGCCTGCATTCGTTCGCGATCGGCTTGAAGGGCTCGCCCGATCTGGCGGCCGCGGCGATCGCTGCCGAGGCACTCGGCACCGTGCATCACGGCTTCGAATACACCTTCGAGGAAGGCCTCGACGCACTGCCGGAAGTGATCCGCCACATCGAAACCTACGACGTCACCACCATCCGCGCCTCGACGCCGATGTTCCTGCTGGCACGGCGGATCAAGGCGATGGGCGTGAAAATGGTGCTGTCCGGCGAGGGAAGCGATGAGATTTTTGGTGGCTACCTGTACTTCCACAAGGCGCCGGATGCACGTGAATTCCACGACGAGCTGGTGCGCAAGCTGGACGCGCTGCACAACTACGACTGCCTGCGCGCCAACAAGTCGATGATGGCCTGGGGCGTGGAGCCGCGCGTGCCGTTCCTCGATCGTGAGTTCCTTGATGTGGCGATGCGCTTCGATGCCGCGCACAAGATGGTCGGCGCCGGCTTTGGCGGGCGTCGCATCGAAAAGGCGGTGCTGCGCGAGGCGTTCGACGGCTACCTGCCGGACAGCATCCTGTGGCGGCAGAAGGAACAGTTCAGCGATGGCGTTGGCTACGGCTGGATCGACGGGCTGAAGGCGCATGCCGAAGCACAGGTGAGCGACCGTGTACTGGCGGCGGCCGACAAGCGCTTCCCGCACAACCCGCCACAGACCAAGGAGGCGTACTACTACCGCCACCTGTTCGAGCAGTTCTTCCCCAGCCGTGCGGCGGCCGAGACCGTGCCGGGCGGCAAGTCGATCGCCTGTTCGTCGCCGGCCGCCATTGCCTGGGATGCCAGCTTCGCCGCGGCGGCGGACCCCTCGGGCCGCGCGATCGCCGGGGTGCACGAACAGGCACTGGCCTAAGCCCTCAAAAAGGGGACGGAGGGGATTAAGTCGTTTGTGCCACTAACGACTTAATCCCCTCCGTCCCCTTTTTGTATGATCGCCCCCTGCGCATTGGGGAATGTTCATGGACGTACAGGCAGGCGGCGACGTGCCGCCCAGGAAATGGGGATGGCGTTATCTGGCCTGGGCCGGGGTGCCGTTGCTGGCTGGCGTACTGCTGGCGCGGTATGCCGGGCCGGCGGCGCCCGAGGCGGTTGCCCGCGCCACCGCCGCCGAAGGCAGCTGGGCGCAGCACCTTGCCTCACCGCTGGGCTTGTTCCTGCTGCAGCTGCTGGTGCTGCTGCTGGTGGCCAAGGGCGCGGGTGCGCTGCTCAAGCGCTTTGGACAACCGGCGGTGATCGGTGAGATGGCCGCTGGCCTGATGATGGGGCCGCTGGTGCTCGGCAGCCTGCTGCCGCAGCTGCATGGTGCGTTGTTCCCGGCCAGCTCGCTGGGTCCGCTGGGCATGCTCAGCCAGCTGGGCGTGCTGATGTTCCTGCTGGTAGCCGGTGCCGAGCTGGACCTGGCGGCGCTGCGTGGTCGCCGGCGCTTCGCCTTCACGGTCAGCCATGCCGGTATTGCAGTGCCGTTCGTGCTCGGCGTGGCGCTGGCGATCTGGCTGTATCCGCAGCACGGTCCGCAGGGTGTGGGCTTTACTGCATTCGCATTGTTCGTCGGCATCTCCATGAGCATCACCGCGTTCCCCGTGTTGCTGCGCATCCTTGCCGATCGTGGGATCACACAGACGCCATTGGGCCAGACCGCGATCGCCTGCGCGGCATTGGGCGATGCCACCGCCTGGTGCCTGCTGGCCTTGATCGTCGCCGCCGCCCAGGCCAGCGGCTGGTTGCCGGCCAGCCTCAACCTGCTGTGCGTGGTCGTGTTCGTGGCGCTGATGCTGGGGCTGGTGAAGCCGTGGTTTGCCCGCCAGCAGATCGCGCCGGGCCGTGAGGGACGTTGGTTGCTGGGTATCCTGCTGCTGTCACTGGCGAGTGCGCTGGTCACCGAGATGCTGGGCATCCACGCGTTGTTCGGTGCATTCGCTGCGGGCGTCGCGGTATCGTCCAACGCGCAGCTGCGCGACCTGTTGATGGCCCGCGTCGAACCGTTCGCGGTGACCCTGCTGCTGCCGTTGTTCTTCGCCATGACCGGCCTGCGCATGCGCGCCGATGCGCTGCAGGCCAGCGATATCGTGTTGTGCGTGGTGGTGATCGCTGTGGCCACGACGGGCAAGCTGCTGGGTACCTTCAGTGCCGCGCGCAGTGCGGGCATGCCCACGCGCGAAGCGTGGCGGTTGGGGGCGCTGATGAACACCCGTGGCCTGATGGAGCTGATCGTGCTCAACCTGGGCTACGAGCTGGGCCTGCTCGGCGATCGGCTGTTCGCGGTGCTGGTGATCATGGCGTTGGTGACCACGGCGATGACCGGGCCGCTACTGAACCTGATCGAGCGGCGCCGGGGCTGAGCGCTGGACGGTCGTGCCGGCCAGCGGCCGGCACGACCGCTACCGCGCCGGTACCAGCGTCATCGTGTGCTGCGCTTTGCCGGGCAGGAACGGTGTCGGCCGCCCATGCACCCAGTCTTCGTGGCCGGCGCCCCAGTACGGCGACAGCGGGTGCCCGCTCTGGCCGCCGGGCATGTGCACGATGCCGTCGGCCTCGTGGCCGGGCGAAACCACCATGCGTTCGGAGGCGCCGAAGTTCGGCGTCTGCACACGCGGCATGTCACGGTCACCGGGCAGGGGATCGGCGGGCATGCACAGCCAGCGCTTGGCGATATCCGGCAATGCACGCGCGATGGGATGGCAGAGCGCCGCGGTGTTGCGCTCTCCCCAGGTGCGCTGGGCCAGTGGGCCCTGCTTGGCCAGCTCGCTCTCGGTGCGGCGTGCGGCATCAAGCAGCAGCGCGTCCCAGCTGTCGTAGGCCGGTGGCAGCAGGTTGGCGGGGCGCTGCTGCAGCATCGGCCAGGCCACGCCTTCCAGTTGTGCCAGGCGCGGGTCCAGATAGTCATCGCCCAGCTGTGCGTTGGCCGGTGCCAGCAGTGCTTCGGACAGGGTATCCATCACCTGCGTGCGGAACGCGCGCACCACCCGGTAGCTGACCGAGCCGGCCGAGGCCCGGCCGCCCCATTGATGGCTGACCGCCTTCAAGCGCTTCAGTGCAGGGTCGTCACTGGGTTCGATGACGTCATGCAGCAACGCCCACCAGCGCTGCAGAAACACGGCGCGATCATCGAGCTGGATCGCCAGCAGGTCGTGTTCGTCGAAGCGGTCCTGGATGGCGAGCAGGTCGCGGATCTGCTGCGCACGCGCGCCGAGGTCATAGCCACCGTTGCCGACGCTGGCCAGTGCCTCGCCGTCGAGGACGCGTCCGTTGGCGGTCCACAGGCGATGGTTGGGGGGATCGATCAATGCAGGCGAGGCATCGCTGCGGATCGGCCACGGTGCGCAGTCCTGGTTGCTGGCGGCCGTGAAGCCGGCCGGCGCACAGTCGGGGCCGCGGTCAGGGCGGGCGCCGATCAGCCGCCAGGCAATGCGGCCGCTGCGGTCGCCGACCACCAGGTTCTGCGCGGGAATGCCGGCGCGGTCGGCGAAGTGCAGTGCACCGTCCAGGTCACCGGCGCGGGCCAGATCAGCGAAATCCAGGCGTACGGCGCCGGGCAGGTGTGCGACCCAGCGCAGGGCATCGCCACTGCCATCGGCATGGGTGTGCAGGATCGGCCCCCAGGCGGTTTCGCGTACCGGGAACAGCACGTCGGCCTGGCCGGCCACCGCAATGCGTTCTTCGTGCACGGTCACCGTGGCGTTGGCCGGTTCCGTGCGGTAGTCCGCCGTGTCGATGTAGCTGTTGGTGAAGCCCCAGGCGACGTGGCCGTTGCTGCCGACGATCACCGCCGGCAGGCCAGGGAGCGAGAAGCCAGTGACGTCGACCTGGCCGCCGGCGGCCTGCGGGTCCGGATAGCGCAGGCGCACCCGGAACCACAGCCCCGGCGCACGCAGGCCCAGGTGCATGTCGTCGGCGACGATGGCGCGGCCGTCCGCGGTGAGTGCGCCGGCCACCGCGAAGTTGTTGCTGCCGATGACGTCCGCCTCCTCCTGCTCGGTGCCCGGCTTTCCCTTCAATGTGCGCAGATCGAGCTGGCTGGCATCGGGCAGAATCGCATTGCCGGTGGCTTCGCCAAACAGCGGTGCATCCCATTCGGTGCCGTCGTGGGCAATCAGCGCGTACAGCGCCGGCGGCACCACCGCACGGATGCGGCTGAGGGCAAGCTCGGTCTGGTTGTTCGGGTCCTGCAGGTCGGCGTACATGGCCAGCCCGGCCAGCACGCTGTCGCTGGCCTGCCACGGTTGCGGTGACTGCCGCAGCAGCAGGTAGGCCCACGGCCGCACGGAGAGATCGGTCAGGCCTTCGTTGACGCCATCCACATAGGCGCGCACGACCGCGCCGTTGTCGCCCAGCGCGGTATCCAGATGCGCCTCGGTGCGGGCGCGCAGGCGGTGCACGCGCATGCGCTTGTCAGCTTCAATGGCCTTCGGCCCGAACAATGCCGACAGCTCGCCGGCGGCACTGCGGCGCATCAGGTCCATCTCGAAATAGCGTTCCTGCGCATGCACATGGCCGAGTGCGCGCATCGCGTCGGCCTGGCTGCCGGCAGTGATGGTTACCACCCCCAGCGCATCGCGCTCGATGGTGACCGGCTTGGCCAGGCCCGGCAGCGCATGCTCGCCGTCCAGGTCGGCCAGGCTGCCGCGCAGCAGGAGCCACAGGGCCAGTGCGGTGACCAGCACGATGGCGACCAACACACCCAGCACCCAACGCCATGTACGTCGCATCGCACGTCCTTTCCGAACTCGTGGGCCGATTGTAGCCGCAGGCGCAACTGCGACTGATTCCGATTAGATCACCGTATTTTGAAATGCGGCACCCTATGCCACATCGATTCACAGGAGCCCCCCATGAAAGGCAACCCGGACGTCATCGCCTGCCTGAAGGAACTGCTGCGCGGCGAACTCGCTGCCCGCGACCAGTACTTCATCCATTCCCGCCGCTACGAGGACCAGGGCCTGTTCGCGCTGTACGAACGCCTGAACCACGAGATGGAAGAGGAAACCCAGCACGCCGACGCGCTGCTGCGCCGCATCCTGTTCCTCGGCGGCGACCCGGACATGCGCCCGCATGCCACCGAGCCGGGCAAGACCGTGGAAGAGATGCTGCAGAAGGATCTCGACACTGAATACGCGGTTCGGAACAATCTCGCCGCCGGCATGAAGCTGTGCGAAGAGAAGGGTGACTACGTGAGCCGCGACATGCTGCTGGCGCAGCTGAAGGACACCGAGGAAGACCACGCCTGGTGGCTGGAGCAGCAGCTGGGCCTGATCAAGCGCATCGGCCTGGAGCTGTACCAGCTGAGCAAGATCGACGGCAACGGCGCTCCGGCGCACTGAGCCGGCACCCCGCTTTGGGTAGAGCCGACCGCTGGTCGGCTGCTCGTGACAAAACCGCCGACCCGGGGGCGGCGAGAACAGACGAAACC
>NZ_JAWIRT010000002.1:196782-285206 GCF_036320045.1 Stenotrophomonas sp. SMYL20
CCCCGGTGTGGGGACTCGCCCCCCGGGGGGCGGGGCCTCTCCAAACCCCCCCCCCCCCGCGGTCGGCTCTACCAGAAGAAGCACAGCGTTCTGTCGCCCGCCAGCACCGGAGCATCGCCAGCCAGCTTTCGCCAGCCAGCCGCTCCACCGCCCGCCAGCCGACAACGAAAAAGCCGGGGAATGCCCCGGCTTTTTCGTGTCTGGTCTCCGGCAAGGCGTGTCAACCAAGGTTGACACCCACCAGGAGCAATGCCCCAGCCTTTATTCCACCGACAGCCCTTCCACCTTCTGCCAGCCGCGCGGCAGCAGGTGGCCGCGGGTGGCGCGGGCGCCGAGGTAGGCGTCAAGCTCGTTGAACTTCAGCCCCATCGTGCGCTGCCCGCTGCGCACCTGCAGGGTCTGGCCCGGGCTGATCGCCACGATGGCGACCACACGTTCGGTGGCGAGCTTGGCCTTCGGGATCTCGATGATCTTGTTGCCCTTGCCCTTGTCCAGTTCCGGCAGGTCGTTGGCGGCGATCGCCAGCAGGTTGCCCGAACTGGTCACCGCCACGATGCGGTCGGTGGCGACGTTGGCCACCACCGACGGGGTCAGCACGGTCGAGCCGGCTGACAGGTTCAGCATCGCCTTGCCGGCCTTGTTGCGGCCGATCAGGTTCTCGAAGCGGGTGACGAAGCCGTAGCCGTGGGTGGAGGCCAGCACGAAGCGGGTGTCCGGCTCGGCGCTGGCCAGGGTCACGAAGCTGGTGCCCGCAGCCGGCGAGAAGCGGCCGGTCAGCGGTTCACCGTTGCCACGCGCGGAGGGCAGGGTGTGCACCGGCGTCGAGTAGGCGCGGCCCTCGCTGTCGAGGAACGCGACCTGCTGCGTACTGCGCGCACGCACCGCGCCCTGCAGGGCGTCACCATCACGGTAGGACAGGGCGGACGCATCGACGTCGTGGCCCTTGGCGGCGCGGATCCAGCCCTTCTCCGACAGCACGACGGTCATCGGCTCGCTCGGCACCAGCTCGGTCTCGTCGATGGCCTGCGCGGCCTGGCGCTGCACCAGCGGCGAACGGCGCGCGTCGCCGAATTTCTTGGCATCGGCGGTCAGTTCGTCGCGGATCAGCTTCTTCAGCTTGGCCTTGCTGTCGAGGATGCCGAGGATCTTCTCGCGCTCCTTGGCCAGCTCGTCCTGCTCGCCACGGATCTTCATCTCCTCCAGGCGGGCCAGCTGCTTCAGCTTGGTTTCCAGGATGTACTCGGCCTGGTCGTCGGACAGGCCAAAGCGCGCGATCAGCGCGGCCTTCGGTTCGTCCTCGGTACGGATGATGTGGATCACCTCGTCCAGGTTGAGGAACGCGACCAGCAGGCCTTCCAACAGGTGCAGGCGGCGCTCGACCTTCTGCAGGCGGTGCTGCAGGCGGCGGGTGACGGTGTTGCTGCGGAAGGTCAGCCATTCGCTGAGCAGCATCTTCAGGTTCTTTACCTGCGGACGGCCGTCCAGCCCGATCACGTTGAGGTTGACGCGGTAGCTGCGCTCCATGTCCGTGGTCGCGAACAGGTGGCCCATCAGCTGCTCGGCGTCGACGCGGTTGGAACGCGGTACCAGCACCACGCGCACCGGGTTGGCGTGGTCGGACTCATCGCGGATGTCTTCCAGCCACGGCAGCTTCTTGGCGCGCATCTGCGCGGCGATCTGCTCGATCACCTTCGACGGCGACACCTGGAACGGCAGCGCGGTGACCACGATGTTGTGTGCTTCCTTGGTGAAGGTCGCACGTGCGCGCACGCTGCCGTTGCCGGTTTCGTAGATGTTCCGCAGATCGTTGGCCGCGGTGATGATCTCGGCGCTGGACGGATAGTCCGGGCCCTGCACATGCTCGCACAGGTCGCGCACGCTGGCATCGGGGTTGTCCAGCAGGTGCAGCAGTGCGCTGACGATCTCGTTGAGATTGTGCGGCGGCACGTCGGTGGCCATGCCCACGGCGATGCCGGTGGTGCCGTTCAGCAGCAGGTGCGGCAGCCGCGCCGGCATCCAGGTCGGTTCCTGCAGGGTGCCGTCGAAGTTCGGTGCCCAGTCGGTGGTGCCCTGGCCCAGTTCGCCCAGCAGCACTTCGGCAATCGGGGTCAGCTTGGATTCGGTGTAACGCATCGCCGCGAACGACTTCGGGTCGTCGCTGGAGCCGAAGTTGCCCTGGCCCTCGATCAGCGGGTAGCGGTACGAGAACGGCTGCGCCATCAGCACCAGCGCCTCGTAGCACGCGCTGTCGCCATGCGGGTGGTACTTACCGATGACGTCACCGACGGTGCGCGCGGACTTCTTCGGCTTGGACGCGGCATTCAGGCCCAGCTCGCTCATCGAATAGATGATGCGGCGCTGCACCGGCTTCAGGCCGTCGCCGATGAACGGCAGGGCGCGGTCCAGGACCACGTACATCGAGTAGTCGAGGTAGGCGCGTTCAGCGTACTCGCGCAGCGGCAGTTGTTCGAATCCGTGGAACACGGGGCGGGCAAGTTCGGTCATGCGGCGTTGTTACCTGTTGTCGGGAGGCGGCGACGACGGTCGCCGCTCGCAATCCTGTGATTATCCGGATGCGGCGGGGGATGCCAAGCCGCGCGCAGGGTCCAACCCGGTTTCCAGGCCGTGTCCGGCCCGTGCCAGGTAGCGCCCCGGTGGCAGCCCGAAGTGGCGGCGGAACACGGTGACGAAGGCGCTGGCGCTGCTGAAGCCCAGCGCGTGGGCGATATCGGCCACGCTGCGGCCGTCGGTCAGCTGGCGCAGGGCTTCGGACAGCCGGGCCTGCTGCCGCCACTGGGCGAAGCTGAGCGTGGTCTCGTCGCGGAAGTGGCGGGTCAGGCTGCGCGGCGACAGTCCGGCCCAGTGCGCCCATTCGGCCAGGCTGCGCTCGTCGGACGGGTCGGCCAGCAGCTGCGAGGCGATCTTCAGCAGGCGCCGGTCATGCGGCATCGGCAGGTGCATGCGCTGGCGCGGCGCGGTACGGATCTCGTCCAGCAGCACCTCGATGATGTGCTGGCGCTCGGGCGTGGTGTCGTAGCCCAGCGGCCATTCGCAGATGCGGTCGGCCAGCGCCTGCGCCAGCTTGGACAGGCCCAGTACGCAGGGATCGGCGGGCAGGGTGGCGCAGGCCGGTGCGGCCAGCGCCATGCCCCAGCCACGCAGCGGGCCGTCGAGGGTGACCGTATGCGGCTCCAGCGGCGGCATCCAGCCGGCCGAGCCTGGCGCCAGTGACCACGTCCCGTGCGAGGTGCGGGTGGTCAACAGGCCGCGTTCGACGCAGATCAGCTGCGCGCGCTGATGGTGGTGCCAGTCCACTTCACGGACCAGGCCCAAGGGGCTGTCGAAGCGGAAGGCGACAACCGGTGGCCCGTCATTGCGCTCGAACCAATCCAGGGCGTCGTCGCGCAGCAACCGCTTGGGAGGGGGGATTTCTGCCTTGTTCATCATATCCGCTGGCTGAAATGTGTCATCCATTGGCTGAATTGTACTACCGGGCCACCTGACCAGATCATTAAGGTAGGCGCCTTCGTTGATCCAGCCCGCTGCTGCAACACAGCATTCGATGCCAGATCGAATATTTCCATTGAGAAATATTTTTTTTGGAAGAGAATGCTCCCCCATGATCTGTCCTGCAACCACTCCCCCCAGCTTCGGCCTGCTGCTGCGCCAGGTGCGCGATGGCCTGGTCCGTCAACTCGACGCGTCCATGGCTGAAGAAGACCTGGGTATCGGCTTCACCCATTACATCGGGTTGAAGGTGCTTTCCAACATGGCTCCGTGCACGGCCAACGAGCTGGCCCAGGCCATCGACCAGGTGCCCAGTGCAGTGACCCGCCTGCTGGACAAGCTGGAGTCGCTGGGCTGCGTCCGCCGCGAGCCGCATGCGCAGGACCGGCGGGCACTGCAGATCGTACTGACCGATGAAGGCCGCGCGCTGTGGGCGCGGTTGAAGCTGCGCGGCGACGCGGTGATGGATTACGCCCTGCGCGATCTTTCCGCCGATGAGCGCACGCTGCTGCTGTCCCTCCTTACCCGAATCCGCGATTCACTGACGACCCCATGAACCCGATCCCGCATTCCACTCTCCGCCGGTCCGGGCGCGCGCTGCTGGTATCAGCGCTGGCCCTGGCCCTGGCCGCCTGCGCCAGCAGTCGTGGCCTCAACCCGCAGGGCCACGTGCTCGACGTGGACAGCCTGCACAGCGAACGCACCCTGGCTGACACCGACCTGAGCGCCACCGGCTTCCCGGCGCAGGACTGGTGGAAGGCGCTGGGCGATGCGCAGCTGGACGCGCTGGTCGCCGAGGGCCTGGCTGGCCACCCGAGCCTGGACGCTGCCGATGCGCGCCTGCGCCAGGCGCAGTCGCAGGTCGGTACCGCGCGTGCCGATCGCCTGCCGAGCCTGTCGGTGTCCGGTGGTTACACCGGTCTGCGCCTGCCCGAGTCGATGGCCGGCAGCGAGATGGGTGGCCATTACGCTGGCAGCAGCCAGGTCGCGTTTGATTTCAGCTATGGCGTGGACCTGTGGGGCGGCAAGCGCGCTGCCTGGGAAGCGGCCGTGGACGGCGCCCATGCCGCCACTGTCGAAGCCCAGGCTGCACGCCTGAACCTGTCCACCGGCATCACCCAGGCCTATGCCGACCTGGCGTATGCATGGCAGCTCAATGACGTGGCCGAAGAAGAGCTGGGCCGCTCGCAGAAGTCGCTGGAATTGACCCGCCAGCGCCGCAGCGCCGGCATCGACAGTGATCTGCAGGTGCGCCAGGCCGAGGCCCGCGTGCCCGCCGCGCAGCAGCAGGTGCAGGCCGCGCAGCAGCGCATCGATGCGGCCCGCACCGCGCTGGCCGCGCTGGTCGGCAAGGGTCCGGACCGTGGCCTGTCGATCCAGCGCCCGCAGGCGTTGAATCCGATGGCGCTGCAGCTGCCGGGCGTGCTGCCCAGCGAACTGTTGGGTCGTCGCCCGGACATCGTTGCCGCGCGCTGGCGCGTGGAAGCGGCCGACAAGCAGATCAAGGTCGCCAGGACCAAGTTCTACCCGAGCTTCAACCTGACCGCACTGGCTGGCGTCGTCGCACCGAACGTGGGCGATCTGCTGAAAAGCAGTTCGACCTTCGCCTACATCGGACCGGCGCTGAGCCTGCCGATCTTCGAAGGCGGCAAGCTGCGCGCCAACCTGGCCAACACCGATGCGCAGTACGACCTGGCGGTGGCCAACTACAACCAGACCGTGCTCGATGCACTGCGCGACGTGGCCGACCAGGTCAACGCGGTGCGTTCGCTGGCACAGCAGGCGCATTCGCAGCAGCAGGCGGTGGACACCGCGCGTTCCGCCTTCGACCTGGCCCAGCAGCGCTACCGCGCCGGCATCGGCAGCTACCTGGACGTGCTGACCGCGCAGTCCACCCTGCTGCAGTCACAGCAGCAGCTGGCCGGCCTGCAGTCGCAGCAGGTGCAGACCTCGGTGCGCCTGAGCAAGGCGCTGGGCGGTGGTTTCCAGCCATCTGACGCCGACCGCGCACCGATCGCCTCCCATTCCGATTCCTCGCATTCCTGAAGACTTCCGCCATGAGCCAGACCCAAGACACTGCGGCCCCGGCCGCCCCCAACCGCCGCGGCAACCTGCTGCGCGGCCTGTTCGTGATCGTCGTGCTGCTGCTTGCCGCACTGGCGCTGTGGTACTTCATGTTCGGCCGTTGGTTCGAAGAGACCGACGACGCCTACGTGCAGGGCAACCAGGTGCAGATCACCCCGCTGGTGGCCGGTACCGTGGTCGCCATCAACGCCGATGACGGCATGCGCGTGGAGCGCGGCCAGCTGCTGGTGCAGCTGGACCCGTCCGACACGTCGGTGGCGCTGCAGCAGGCCGAAGCCAACCTGGCCAAGACCGTGCGCCAGACCCGTGGCCTGTACCGCAGCGTGGAAGGCGCACAGGCGGATTTGAACGCCCGCCAGGTGACCCTGAAGCGCGTGCGCGACGATTTCGCCCGCCGCAAGGATCTGGCCGCCACCGGCGCCATTTCCAATGAAGAACTGGCCCATGCCCGTGACGAGCTGGCCGCTGCCGAAGCCGCCGTGGCCGGTTCGCGCGAGACCGTCGAGCGCAACCGCGCGCTGGTCGACGACACCGTGATCGCCACCCAGCCGGATGTGCAGGCCGCCGCCGCGCAGCTGCGCCAGGCCTTCCTCAACAATGCCCGCGCCGGCATCGTCGCGCCGGTCACCGGTTACGTCGCCCGTCGATCGGTGCAGGTTGGCCAGCGCGTGCAGCCGGGCAATGCCCTGATGGCGGTGGTGCCGACCGAGCAGATGTGGGTCGAGGCCAACTTCAAGGAAACCCAGCTGCGCCACATGCGCCTGGGCCAGGAAGTTGAGCTGAAGTCGGACCTGTACGCCGGTGACGTGAAGTACAAGGGCCGCGTCCAGAGCCTGGGCCTGGGCACCGGCTCGGCGTTCTCGCTGCTGCCGGCGCAGAATGCCAGCGGCAACTGGATCAAGATCGTTCAGCGCGTGCCGGTACGCATCGCCATCGATGCCAAGCAGCTGGCCGAACACCCGCTGCGCATCGGCCTGTCGATGAAGGCCGAAGTGAGCCTGCGCGACCAGAAGGGCGAAGTGCTGCCGAGCACCCCGGCCAAGGGCACGGTGTTCGACACCGACGTGTATGCCAAGCAGCTGCATGATGCCGACGAGGTGATCCACACGATCATCCAGGGCAACCTGCCGCAGCAGGCGAAGGTGGGCTGAGGTCGCCATGTCCGCACAAGCTCCAGCCGCGCCCGGTGCTCCGGGCGCCCCGGCGGCGCCGGGTGCGGCCTCCGGGTTCCTGCCGCCCAGCGTCGCCCTGTGCACCGTCGGCCTGGCGATGGCGTCGTTCATGCAGGTGCTCGACACCACCATCGCCAACGTCTCGCTGCCGACCATCGCCGGTAACCTCGGCGCCAGTTCGCAGCAGGCGACCTGGGTCATCACCTCGTTCGCGGTCAGCACAGCCATCGCGCTGCCGCTGACCGGCTGGCTCAGCCGCCGCTTCGGCGAACGCAAGCTGTTCGTCTGGGCCACGCTGGCCTTCGTCATCACCTCGCTGCTGTGCGGCCTGGCGCAGAGCATGGGCATGCTGGTGCTGTCGCGTGCGCTGCAGGGTTTCGTGGCCGGCCCGATGTACCCGATCACGCAGTCGTTGCTGGTCTCGATCTATCCACGGGAGAAACGCGGGCAGGCACTGGCGCTGCTGGCGATGATCACGGTGGTGGCGCCGATCTGCGGCCCGATTCTCGGTGGCTGGATCACCGACAACTACAGCTGGGAATGGATCTTCCTGATCAATGTGCCGCTGGGCATCTTCGCTGCGCTCGTTGTGGGCAACCAGCTGAAGGGGCGCCCGGAGCACATCGAGAAGCCGAAGATGGACTACGTCGGCCTGGTCACCCTGGTGATCGGTGTCGGTGCGCTGCAGCTGGTGCTCGACCTGGGCAACGACGAGGACTGGTTCTCGTCGATGAAGATCGTGGTGCTGGCGTGTGTGGCCGTGGTCACGCTGACGGTGTTCCTGATCTGGGAACTGACCGACAAGGATCCGATCGTCGACCTGAAGCTGTTCCGGCATCGGAACTTCCGCGCCGGTACGCTGGCGATGGTGGTGGCCTACGCGGCGTTCTTCAGCGTGGCGTTGTTGATTCCACAGTGGTTGCAGCGTGACATGGGCTACACCGCGATCTGGGCGGGCCTGGCGACAGCGCCGATCGGCATCCTGCCGGTGATCATGACCCCGTTCGTGGGCAAGTATGCATCGCGCTTCGACATGCGCATGCTGGCTACGATTGCGTTCATTGTGTTGTCGATGACCAGCTTCCTGCGTTCGAACTTCAACCTGCAGGTGGACTACAACCATGTGGCGGGCGTGCAGCTGATCATGGGCATCGGCGTCGCGCTGTTCTTCATGCCGGTGCTGCAGATCCTGCTGTCGGACCTGGATGGGCGCGAGATCGCGGCGGGCTCAGGCCTGGCCACCTTCCTGCGTACGCTGGGCGGCAGCTTCGCGGCGTCGCTGACGACGTGGCTGTGGGCGCGGCGCACCCAGGTGCACCACGCCGACCTGACCGAGCACATCTCGGTCTATCAGCCGGGCATGCAGGACCAGGTGACAGCGATGGGGCAGGGCGACCTGCAACATGGCGCAGCGGTACTGAACAACATGATCAACCACCAGGCATCGCAGATGGGCTTCAACGACATCTTCTTCCTGCTGGGCTGGATCTTCCTGGCGATCATCGCGTTCCTGTGGCTGGCCAAACCGCCGTTTGGCGCAGGCGCAGGTGCGGCCGCCGGTGGCGGACACTGAAACTCCCTGGAAACACGTGCTGTATTTTGACCCCGCCGCAAGGCGGGGTTTTTGTTTGTGTGCTCAGGCGTCGACGGAGTGCATCCATGCGTGGATGGGCGTCGCCATCGCGTTGACGCTGCAAACCCCGGAAACGAAAAAACCCGCTTTCGCGGGTTTGATCATCTTGAGTCGTGGTGCCCAGGAGAGGACTCGAACCTCCACGGTTTTACCCGCTAGTACCTGAAACTAGTGCGTCTACCAATTCCGCCACCTGGGCGACTCAGGAGATGAATTATGGGGAGCGACAGAAGATGTGTCAACAACATTTCACACCTTTTTCTGCGGCTGTACGCCCAGGTGAAGCAGCAGGCTGCGCATCGCCGATGACAACTGCGCCCACTCGGCAAAACAGGCACACAGGCGGCGCTGTGCCCATGCATCGGCGAGCGGTACGGCGACGGTATGCGTGCTGCGCCGATGCTGGCGGGCGATGGTCCGCGGCACGATGCCGACACCAATGCTGTGGCCGACCATGATGCATACGCCTTCGAAGGTCTTCATGCGGATGCGTACATCCAGGCGCCGCCCGATGTCGCGCGCCTGGTCCTCGATGTAGGTCTGCAGTGCATTGCCATCGGCCAGTGCGACGAAGGTCTCGCCGGCAACATCGGTGAAGGCCACGCTGCGCCGCGATGCGAAGCGGTGGTCTGCGGGCAGCAGCATCACCAGCGGATCTTCGGCGACCACATGCTGCTGCAGGCCGGCAGCGTCGACGGCATCGCTGATGATGCCGGCCTCGGCCTGGCCAGCACTGATCGCACGCACGACTTCAGGGCTGGTGCGCTCCAGCAGTTCCACGTGCAGGCGCGGGCGTTCGGCCAGCCATGGTGCGAGCCGCGAAGGCAGGTAGTTGGTCAGCGCTGCGGTGTTGGCATACAGATGCAGGGTGCCGCGCGCACCGTGCGCGAACGCCTGCAGTTCACCGCGCAGCTGTGCCTGCTGCTGCAGGATCAAGCGTGCATGGTGGGCGAGCGCGGCACCGGCTTCGGTCAGGCTGACGCCGCGTGGGTGCCGGTTCAACAGCGGGGTACCGGCATCGGCTTCGATCGTGCGCAGGCGCTCACTGGCTGAGCCCAGTGCCAGGTTTGCCTGCGCGGCACCGGCCGTGATGCTGCCCGCCTCGGCAATGGCCAGGAACAGGCGCAGGTCGGCGATATCCATCCGCATGTGATGCCCTCATCGCAACGCCTGCGCCTTCGGATCAGCCGAAGGCGAGGCCGGGAAGACCGCATTGTGCGCCGAGCGGCCGGCCGATCCAATGAAGGCATGAATGAATCGATGTACTTCTACGTGCTGCTGGTGGTGGTGTTCGTGCTGGCCGGTGTGGTCAAGGGCGTGACCGGCATGGGCTTGCCGACAGTGGCGATGGGTCTGCTCGGTGGCGCGCTGTCGCCGGTGGCGGCGGCATCGATGCTGTTCATCCCCACCTTCGTCACCAATGCGTGGCAGCTGTTGTCCGGCCCCTCACTGGGCCACATCGTGCGGCGCCTGTGGCCGATGATGCTGGCCGTGGTGGTGGTGACGCTGGGTTCGGCAGCGCTGCTGGTGCGGGTCGATCGCACCTGGTCGCGTGCTGCGCTGGGCGTTGCGCTGGTGGTTTATGCGGCCTATGCCCTGCTTGCGCCGGTGTTCCGCGTGCCGCAGCGACGCGAGCGATGGCTGGGGCCGCTGGTGGGGGCGTTGTCGGGTGTGGTGACCGGCGCCACCGGCGTGTTCGTGATGCCGGCGGTGCCGTACCTGCAGTCGCTGGGGTTGCAGCGCGAGGAGCTGGTGCAGGCGCTGGGGCTGGCGTTCACGGTGTCGACGATTTCGCTGACCACTGGCCTGGTGCTGCACGGCGCATTCGGCATCCAGCAGCTGGGGCTGAGTACGCTGGCGGTGCTGCCGGCATTGCTGGGCATGTGGCTGGGGCAGGTGATCCGGCAGCGCATCAGTGCGCGGGTGTTCCGCGCCTGCTTCCTGGGATTCCTGCTGCTGCTCGGGCTGGAGCTGGTGCTGCGGCCGCTGTTGTGATGCCGGCCGCCGGTCACGGCGATGCCGAATCACGGGCATGAAAAAACCCGCTTTCGCGGGTTTTTCTCATTCTCGACGTGGTGCCCAGGAGAGGACTCGAACCTCCACGGTTTTACCCGCTAGTACCTGAAACTAGTGCGTCTACCAATTCCGCCACCTGGGCGTCGAGGAGCGAGATTATGGGGTGTTGTTACGGGGGTGTCAACACTTTTGGTCGTGTTCGGCGTCACTCGCTGTGCCGCCCTGCATTCCGCCCGCCCGCAGCAGGTTCATGCCGGCGACGGCGCCGAGGATCGCCGCGCTGCCCATCCATTGGGCCGGCCCCAGCACATGGCCGAATGCCGCCGCATCGATGGCAATGGCGATGACCGGGTAGAGGAAGGACAGGACGCCAACCAGCAGGGTCGGTAGTTTCTTCAGGGCTGAGTACAACAGCGTCGACATCATGCCAGTATGCACGAAGCCCAGCGTCAGCAGCAGTGCCCATCCATGCGACGGAGCGTCGCCCGGCCAGCGCGCGAAGGGCAGCAGCAACAGGCTGCCCATCAGGAGCTGCACCGTTACGACCACGGGCGTGGGCACGTCCACCAGTCGTTTGCCGATGGCTGCGGCAATGGCGTAGAGGAGGGCGGCCGCCAGCGCCAGCAGAATGCCAGTGAAGTAGTTGGCCGAAGGGGTGGTGCCTGAGGGGGTGGCAACAACGATCATCACCACGCCGCCGAAGGCCAGCAGCAGCCAGCCCCACTGAGCGGGGCGTGGGCGTTCGCCGAAGGCCAGCACGCCAAGGGCCACCAGCAGGAACGGTTGGGTGTGATAGGTGACGGTCACCACGCCGATCGACGCATACGGGTAGGCGGAGAACAGGCAGATCCAGTTGAGGGTCAGGGCTGCACCGCCAGCAAGAATCCAGGGTAGGCAGCGCCGCTTGCGCGCATCCCCTAGCGGCAGGCGCAGTACGACGCAGGCCAGCAGCATGGCCAGTCCGCCCAGCAGGCAGCGCCAGAACACCACGGTCGGCGCGGGCAGTCCGGTTTCCACCACGAACCAACCCACGCTGCCGGATATCACCATCGCTGCCGCCATCTGCAACGCGCCAACGCGGATGGACTGCATGCCACCTCCAGCGGTGTTCGATATGTCGAACGATTGGCCGCTAAGATAGAAGTGATCACTAGTGTTCGTCAAGTCGAACATTCGTTCGATATGGAGTATTCATGTCTTCATCCACGTTCGCGCCCATTGATGTCCTCGCCCGTGCCCTCAGGCGGGAGCGCGAGCATTTGGGGGTGTCTGTTTCTGAGCTGGCCAAGCGGGCTGGCGTTGCCAAGTCCACGCTTTCCCAGCTGGAGGCTGGTATTGGCAATCCCAGCCTTGAAACGCTGTGGGCGCTGGCCTCGGCGCTGGAGGTTCAGGTATCGCAGCTGATCGCTCCGCCGCAGCAGCCGGTGCAGGTGATACGTGCTGGAGAGGGCGCTCGTTTGGCCTCCGAGCAGGCTGATTACGTCGTGCATCTGCTGGCCGCGTGCCCCGCGGGGGCGCGCCGCGATATCTATCGGGTCGTGGTCGAGCCTGCATCCATCCGTGAATCCGCACCGCATCCGCCGGGAACGGTGGAGCACGTGGTGCTATGCAGTGGCCGCGCGCGCTTGGGGCCAGTGGGGCAGTGCGTCGAACTGGGGGCGGGCGACTACATCAGCTATGCGGCCGATGTCGCGCATGTGCTGGAGGCGATGTCGGAACCGGTCACCGCGGTGATGTTGATCGAGCATCGCTGAACCCGGACGGCCGGAACGCTGGTAAGAGAATCCCCGTCGACATCCATGCTGGAGTGGTGGTGCCTGATGGAGCGTGGAAATGACTGAGAAGGCTTCGCCAGGTGACTGGGTCAAGCACGGGGAGGGTGACGGTGGCATTGAGCGCATCGAGGCGTTCTTCGAAGGCCACGGTTACGCGCCTCATCGACATGACACTTATGCCATCGGATTCACGCTGGCTGGGGTGCAGAGTTTCCAGTACCAGCGCTCACGGCGGCATGGCGTGCCTGGATCGGTGCTCGTGCTGCATCCTGATGAACTGCACGATGGTGAGGCGGGCACGGCCGCCGGATTCCGCTACAGGATGGCCTATGTCTCACCTTGGCAGGTGCAACAGGTGCTTGGTGGTGCACCGCTTCCCTTCGTGCAGGGTGGGGTATCCAGCGCCCCTCGCCTGAGGGCCGCGATTCTGCCTCTACTGGCGCACTACAGGCCTGCCTGGACCCTTTGGAAGAGGCTGACGCGCTCTATGATCTATCGCACAGCCTTGTCGCGGTGGCCGGGCGCCCGCGTGCCATGCGCAGGCCCGATGCGGCCGGGGTGGGGCGGGCCCGCGCTTACCTGATGGACAGGCTCGGGCAGCAGGTGACCTTGGATGCGCTGGAGCAGGTCAGCGACATGGATCGCTGGCAGCTGAGTCGTGATTTTCGCGCGCTGCTGGGTACCAGCCCCTATCGGTTCCTGACACTTCGGCGGCTCGACAGGGTGCGCAGGGCCCTGCTGGCCGGGCAATCAATCGCCTCGGCTGCACTCGATACGGGCTTCTTCGATCAGAGCCACATGGCGCGGCAGTTCCTGCCTGCCTACGGGGTCACGCCTGCGCTGTGGCTCAAGCGGATGGGCATGCGGGGCCGGCGCCGTTGATCGTTGCACGATCGTACAAGAACCCCGCGGCGGAGTTTTCCATGCTTCCTCTTCCATGTCGCCAGGAGCATCCGCATGTCACACCTTGATCCCTCTCCTCTGCCCCAGCCGGTCTCGCTTGCCCGGAAATTTGCGCTGTTTACCGAGCAGTGGGCACCCAAGGTCATCGCCGAGATGAATGACTACCAGTTCAAGATCGTACACATCGAGGGCGTATTCGTCTGGCACGTGCACGCCGACACCGATGAGGCGTTCCTGGTGGTCGAAGGAGAGCTGCGCATCGAATTCCGCGACGGGCACATCCTGCTGCGACGAGGCGAACTGTACGTCGTGCCTAAAGGGGTGGAGCACAGAACCTGTGCCGATCACGAAGTGTGGTTGATGCTGGTCGAGCCGCGAGGCGTGCTCAATACGGGCGATTCGCGCGGCGAGCGCACTGCGCAGAACGATGTCTGGATATGAGGCGGAGGCGCCGGACAACAAAAAACCCCTGATCGCTCAGGGGTTCTTTATCAGTGGTGCCCAGGAGAGGACTCGAACCTCCACGGTTTTACCCGCTAGTACCTGAAACTAGTGCGTCTACCAATTCCGCCACCTGGGCGTTCCAGAGGCGCAATTGTGAAGATGAATCCGCAGGCTGTCAACGACTTCCCGAATATTTTTCATGCAAGGCCTTCAAGACAGCCGCTGACCCGTTCTGCACGCCGTCAGCGGCTACCATGTAGGGCGATGACTACCAAAAAACCAAGCAAGGGCGGGAGCACCTCCCGCAGCCAGGCCCCGAAGAAGGGCGCCAAGGCGGGCACGGCCCGCACCACCAAGCCGGGCAAGCCGTTGCCGGGCTGGTTCCCCGAATTGAATGAAGGCGGCGCACCACCGCGTGGTCGCAAGGTCCGCAGCGCCGATGCCGCCGCTCCGGGCCCGGCCCCGGGCCGCAAGCTGCCGCCGACAGGCAAGGTGATCGACGATCCCTATGCCGCCCGCGAAGCCGAGAAGTACGAACAACCCATCGCCAGCCGCGAGGCCATCCTGGCCCTGCTGGAGCGCTGCGAAGGGCCGCAGACCGCCGAAGAACTGGGCGCGCGCCTGGGCCTGACCGCGCCGGACCGGGCCGAGGCGCTGTCGCGCCGGCTCGGTGCCATGGTCCGCGACGGCCAGCTGGTGCAGAACCGTCGCGGCGGTTTCGCCCCGATCCAGACCCTGAACCTGGTCACTGGCGTGGTGATCGCCAACCCGGAAGGGTTCGGTTTCCTGCGCCCGGTCGAGGGCGGTGACGACCTGTTCCTGCCGCCGTATGAAATGCGCAAGGTCATGCACGGCGACAAGGTGCTGGCCCGTGTGACCGGCATCGACCATCGTGGCCGTCGCGAAGGCAGCATCGCCCGCGTGCTCGAGCGCGGCATGACCCGCCTGATCGGCCGCTTCAGCATCGAGATGGGCATCAACTACGTGGTGCCCGACGACAAGCGCGTGCAGCGCAACGTGCAGGTGCCGCCGGACCAGACCGGTGGTGCGCGCGATGGCCAGCTGGTGGTCTGTGAACTGACCCAGGCGCCGGACAGCCGCCGCCCGCCGATCGGCCGCATCATCGCCGTGCTCGGCGACAAGCTGACCGCCTCGCTGGTGGTGGAGACCGCCATCCACGGTCATGAGCTGCCGTTCGAGTTCCCGCAGGAAGTGTTGGACGAAGCCGCCTCGGTACCGCTGGTGGTCGAACCGGCGATGATCGGCGACCGCGTCGACCTGCGCAGCACGCCGCTGGTCACCATCGATGGCGAGGATGCCAAGGACTTCGACGACGCGGTGTACTGCGAGCCGAATGCCGAGGGATTCCGCCTGGTGGTGGCGATTGCCGATGTCTCGAACTACGTGCGCCCCGGCACGCCGCTGGATGAAGAGGCGCAGAAGCGCGCCACCTCGGTGTACTTCCCGGGCTTCGTGGTGCCGATGCTGCCGGAGACGCTGTCCAACGGTATTTGCTCGCTGATGCCGAAGGTCGACCGCATGTGCTTTGTCTGCGACATGCAGATCGACCGCGACGGCCTGGTCACGCATTCGCGCTTCTACGAAGCGGTGATGAACTCGCACGCGCGCCTGACCTACACCCAGGTGTGGAAGGCGGTGGGCGAGGACGATGCCGATACCAAGGCCTGGATGGGCGACCTGCTGCCGCAGGTGCAGCGCCTGCACCAGCTGTACAAGGTGCTGTCCAAGGCACGTGCCAAGCGCGGCGCCATCGAGTTCGAAAGCAGCGAAGTGCGCTTCGTGCTGGACAACCGCGGTGAAGTCACCCAGGCCGGCATGCTGGTGCGCAACGACGCACACAAGCTGATCGAGGAATGCATGATCGCGGCCAACGTCGAGGCGGCCAGGTACCTGCTGTCGCGCCATGTGCCGGCCCCGTACCGCATCCACGAGAAGCCGCCGGAAACCAAGTACGCCGACCTGCTGGAATTCCTCAAGGAGTTCAAGCTGAGCCTGCCGCCGTGGTCCAAGGTGCGTCCGGGCGATTACACCAAGCTGCTGAAGAAGATCCGCGACCGTCCTGATGCCACGTTGCTGGAATCGGTGCTGCTGCGCAGCCAGAGCTTGGCGATCTACAGCCCGGAGAATCACGGTCACTTCGGCCTGGCGCTGGAGGCGTACGCGCATTTCACCTCGCCGATTCGCCGTTACCCCGACCTGCTGGTGCACCGTGCGATCAAGCATGCGTTGTCCGGCAAGCCGCTGGACAAGTTCACCTACAACGCACGCGAAATGGCAGCCCTGGCGCTGCAGTGTTCCGAGCGCGAGCGCCGTGCCGATGAAGCCGAGCGCGAAGTCGACGAGCGCTACCGCGCGGCGTGGATGGAAAAGCACGTGGGCGGCCAGTTCGACGGCGTGATCAGCGGCGTGACCAGCTTCGGCCTGTTCGTGGAACTGGACGAGTCGAAGGTGCAGGGCCTGGTCCATGTGACCCAGCTGCCGCAGGACTATTACAAGTTCGACGCGACCCGCAAGACGCTGACCGGCGAGCGCCGCGGCAGCAGCTACCGGCTGGGTGACCGCGTGCGGATCCTGGTGCTGAAGGCCAGCATGGAAGAGCGCAAGATCGACTTCCGACTGGTCGAGCACAAGGGCGAGGACGAGGGTGATGGCCTGCCGCCGCTGCCGGAGCGTGGCAAGCCGGCCAAGCGCACCAAGAAGCAGTATTGAAAGGTGTGCCGACCAACGGTCGGCACCTACCTCATCTGGTAGGTGCCAACCTTGGTTGGCACGACGCTACGGAGAAACGCACCATGCAGGGCCAACCCGAATACAGCGGCGGCTGCCAGTGCGGCGCGATCCGCTTCCAGGCGCGAGGCGAGCTGACCGACAGCTCGATCTGCCACTGCCGGATGTGCCAGAAGGCCTTCGGTGCCTACTATGCGCCGCTGGTGTCGGTGCGCGGCGTGCAGTTCAGCTGGACCCGCGGCCAGCCGCGCTATTTCCAGTCGTCCAACGTGGTGCGGCGTGGCTTCTGCGCCGACTGCGGTACCCCGTTGACCTATGAAGCCCCCGACGGCGTGGCCGTGGCCGCTGGTGCCTTCGACGAGCCGGAACGCCTGCCACCGACCATCCAGTACGGGGTGGAGCGCAAGCTGCCGTTCGTCGACAGTTTGTCCAGCCTGCCGGCGCGACGTACCGAGGAAGACGTCGCGGCGCTGGAGTTCCTGGCCACCATCGTGTCCCACCAGCATCCGGACCACGACACCCCGCACTGGCCGCCACGCAGCCGCTCCGCCGAAGGCTGAGCGGCGGGTAGCGCCGGGCCGTGCCCGGCGAGCGCGCAGCGCGGTCGGCGCCGATGCTCTACCATAGCCACCCCCTTTCCGGTCCCCGCCCGCATGAGCAAGAACAGCCAGTGGATTGTCGGCGTCAACGCCGTCGCCTCCTCCATCGAGAACGACGCCGAGAACGTCCGCGAAGTGCTGGTCGAGGCCGGTGCGAAGAACCCGCGCCTGACCGAGATCGAGGAAAACGCCCGCCGCAAGGGCATCGACGTGCGCAAGGTGAACAGCCAGGCGCTGGACGGTGTCGGCGGTTCGGTACGCCACCAGGGCGTGGCCGCGCGCTATGCCGCCGCCCGCACCTACAGCGAGAACGAGCTGGAAGGCCTGGTCACTGCAGCCGAGGGCAAGGCCCTGCTGCTGGTGCTGGACGAGGTGCAGGACCCGCACAACCTGGGCGCCTGCCTGCGCTCGGCGGCTGCCGCCGGCGCGACTGCCGTGATCATCCCCAAGGACAAGTCGGCCACGGTCAATGCCACCGTGCGCAAGACCTCGGCGGGTGCCGCCGATCTGATCCCGGTGGTGGCGGTGACCAACCTGTCGCGCTGCCTGAAGGACCTGCAGAAGCAGGGCGTGTGGATCTACGGCCTGGCCGGCGAAGCCACCGCCTCGCTGTACCAGCTGGACCTGAAGGGCAACATCGCCCTGGTGCTGGGCGGTGAAGCCGATGGCCTGCGCCGCCTGACCCGCGAGAACTGCGATGGCCTGGTCAAGATCCCGATGCCGGGCGAGATCGAGAGCCTGAACGTCTCCGTCGCGGCCGGTGTCAGCCTGTTTGAGGCCGTGCGCCAGCGCGGTTGATCGGCAGCAGCGGCTGTGTCGACCAAGGTCGACACCCACCAGGTAGTCGCCAACCTTGGTTGGCGCTCTTGCCGCCTCACCCCGCGCTGCCGCCCAGTGCCTTGAACAAGGTGACGTCGTTGTTCAGCTGGCCCTGGCGCACGCGCGCCAGCGACAGCTCGGCATCGCGCCGGGTCTGCTGCGCTTCCAACCAGGTGCGCAGGTCGGTGGCACCCACGCGGTAGCGCACTTCCTGCGCCCGTTCCACTTCCACCGCTTCGTCGTACGAAGCCTGCGAGGCCGCCACCTGGCGCGCCAGCTGCTCGCGTGCCGACAGCGCGTTGTCCACTTCCGAGAGCGCGGTATACAGCGTCTTGCGGAAATTGGTCGCGGCGATCTGGTAGGCGGTGCCGGCGATATCGGTATCCAGCTGCGCGCGCTGCAGGTTGAGGAACGGAAGCGACAGGCCGGCGCCCAGCGTGGCCACCGGGTTGCGCAGCACGTCACCCAGCGACGTTGCACTGGAGCCGAGGCTGCCGGTCAGGCTCAGCGCCGGGTAGTACTGGGTAGCGGTCACCTTGATGGTCTTCAGGCTGTTGCGCAGGCGCAGTTCGGCCGCGCGCAGGTCGGGACGGCGACCGAGCAGGTCGGTCGGCAGGCCCTCCGCGATGCTGGGGCTGCGTGCGCCGAGCAGGTCCTGCGGTTCGTCCTGCTGCGGCCAGGGCGTGCCGTCCAGCAGCACGGTCAGTGCATTGCGGGCCTCCACCCGCTGCTGTTCCAGCGCACTCTGCGAGGAACGCTGCGACTGCAGGTTCTGCAGTGCCTGGCGTACTTCCAGGCGCGATACTGCACCGGCGTCGAAGCGGGCCTGGACCAGTTCGCGGGTACGTTCCAGCCGCTCCAGGTTGGCCTGGCCGGTGGCGATGGATTGGTTGAGATAGGCCAGGTTCCAGTATTGGTTGATGGTGTCGCTGATCACCAGCAGCGCGGTGTTCTGCCGGTCTTCCTCGCTGGCCTCGGCTTCCCAGCGGGCGATGTCGCGCTGGGTGCGCAGGCGGCCCCACAGGTCCACTTCCCAGCCCAGCGAGACGCCGGTGGAATAGCTGCGGCGCCAGTCGTCGGCCTGGTCGGTGGCGCGGCTGGCGCTACCACTCACACCTGAAGACGAAGGCTGCGGCCACAACGCGTTGCTGGCCAGGCCGGCCTGCAGGCGCGAACGCTGCACGGCCAGGCCAGCGGCGGCAAGATCGCTGTTGGCGGCCAGCGCCTGCGCCACCAGACGGTCGAGACGTTCATCGCCGAAACCGGTCCACCAGGTGTCCTGGCGGATGTCGCGGCCCGGAGTATCCAGGCTGCTGCGCGGATCGTCGGCCGGCGCATTGAGGGTGGCGTCGCCACGACCGTAGGTCGCCGCCACGTCGGGGGCCTGCACCGGATAGCGGCCCATCGATGCGCAGCCGGACAGGGCGAGCAGTACAGCGCCCGCCAGCAGCAGGCGCGAGGGGGCAGGGAAGGGCAGTCGGGTCATCATCTTCATTCGCGGGCCAGGGCCTCCACCGGGTCGAGCTGCGCGGCGTTACGCGCGGGCAGGAAGCCGAACGCCACGCCGATCAGGGTCGAGCAGGCAAAGGCGGCGACGATCGAGGCGGTAGAGAACAGCACCTGGAAGTCGCTGGCGAAGCGGCCGATCATCGAGCCCAGCAGCAGGGCCAGGCCGATGCCGAGCACGCCACCGAGCAGGCACACCAGCACTGCTTCGATCAGGAACTGCTGGCGGATATCACTCTGCCGTGCACCGACGGCCATGCGCACGCCGATCTCACGGGTACGCTCGGTCACCGACACCAGCATGATGTTCATCACGCCGATACCACCGACCAGCAGTGCGATGGCGGCGATGGCGCCGATCAGCAGGGTCATCGTGCGCGTGGTCTGCTCGATGGTCTGGCGGATCTCGGCGCTGTTGCTGAGGAAGAAGTCCTCGGTGCCATGGCGCATCGTCAACAGTCGGGTGATCGCTTCCTGTGCGGCGTCCATCGGCGTGGCGTCGTCCACGCGCACGGTGATGCTGGACACGTGGCTCTGGCCGAGCATGCGCGACATCACCGTGGTGTACGGCAGCCACACGCTCAGGCTGGTGCTGCCGCCGAACCCGAAGCTCTGGCGCTTGGCCACGCCGACCACGCGCGCCGGCACGTTGCCGAGCAGGATCACCTGGCCGATCGGATCGACATCGGGGAAGAACTGGGTCTGGGTGTTCTCGTCGATCACCGCGACCTGGCCGAGGCTCTTCACCGCATCGGCATCGAAGAAGCTGCCGCTGAGCAGGGTCACGCCCTTGACCCGGAAGAACTGCTCGCCGACGCCGCTGACCTGGGCGGTGGAGGACTGGTTGCGGTAACGCGCGGTGACCGAGGTCGACACGCTGGGCGTGGAGCTGTCGACGTAGCTCTGCCGGGCCAGCGCATCGGCATCACTGGCTTTGAGCGTCTGCACACGGGCCGAGCGCATGTCGCCGAAACCACGGCCGGGGTAGACATCGATGGTGTTGGTGCCGAGCGCGCTGATGTTCTGCAGGATCTGCTGCTGCGAGCCGTTGCCCAGCGCCACCACCGAGACCACCGAGGCGATACCGATGATGATGCCGAGCATGGTCAGGAAGGTGCGCAGCCGATGTGCATTCATCGCCAGCAACGCCATGCGGAATGCTTCGGTGAAGCGGTCGCGCGCGGCCCGCCAGCTGTTGCCGCGGGCGACGCCGGTGCTGGCCTCGCGCTGCGCGCGGTAGGTCGGTGCATTCGGGTTGGCGCGGTCGGCGATGATCTCGCCGTCGCGGATCTCGATGATGCGCTGCGCGTGTTCGGCCACGCTCATGTCGTGGGTGACAATGATGATGGTGTGGCCTTCGGCGTGCAGCTCGCCGAGGATCGCCATCACTTCCTCCCCGGATTTCGTGTCGAGCGCGCCGGTCGGTTCGTCGGCCAGGATCACCTCGCCGCCGTTCATCAGGGCACGGGCGATCGACACGCGCTGCTGCTGGCCGCCGGACAGCTGGCCCGGCTTGTGGTGCATGCGGTCGCTCAGGCCCAGCCGCTGCAGCAGCTGCTCGGCACGCGCGTTGCGCACCGGGCCGGGGCTGCCGGCGTACACCGCCGGCACTTCCACGTTGCCGCGCGCATCGAGGTCGCCCAACAGGTGGTAGCGCTGGAAGATGAAGCCGAAATGCTCGCGGCGCAGTTCGGCCAGCTCGTCCGGCTCCATCTTCCCGGTTTCGCGGCCGGCCACCTGGTAGCTGCCACGGGTGGGACGATCGAGGCAGCCGAGGATGTTCATCAGCGTCGACTTGCCTGAGCCGGACTGGCCGACGATGGCCACCATCTCACCGGCGTGGATGTCGAGGTTGACGTCGCGCAGCACGGCGATCACATCGTCGCCGGCCGGGAATTCGCGTCGCAGGTCGCGCAGGCGCAGCAGCGGCGCCGTCGTGCTCATCGGCGCCCCATGCCCGGGCCGCCGACCCGCATCTGCATGCCGCCGCGGTTGCCGCCGCCGGCGCTGGCACCGGCCGCACCGGCTTCGCCGACCACCACGCGCTCGCCTTCCTTCAGTCCCGACAGGATCTCGGCCGAGGCGCCGTTGTTGATGCCCACGGTAACCTTGCGCGGCTGCGGCTGGCCCTTGTCGTCCAGCACCCGCACCATGCGCTCGTCGCCACGGCGCTTCGGCCCCAGTGCCACCGCCGGCACCATCAGCACGCCCTTGGCCTGCTTCAGCAGTACCGAGACCTGCGCGGTCATGTCGATGCGCAGCGTGCCATCCGGATTCTCCACGTCGAACAACGCGTTGTAGTACACCGCGCTGCTGGAGCTGGAACTGGACGAGCTGCTGGAACTGGACGAACTCTCGTTGGCGATCGAGGCCGGCGCCGGATTGATCTGGCGCAGCGTGGCGTGGTACTTGCGATCCGGATCGCCCAGCGTGGTGAAGTACACCGGCATGCCGGCCTTGATCTTGACCACGTCGGCTTCGGAAATTTCGGCATTGACCGTGACCACGTCCAGCCGCGCCAGCATGACGATGGTCGGTGCGGTCTGGTTGGCGTTCACGGTGCGACCTTCCTCGGCCACCACCGCCACCACGGTGCCGTCCATCGGCGCGGTGATGCGGGTGTAGGCCAGGTTGGCGCGGGCGGTGCCCAGCTCGGTCTCGCGGCCCTTGATCTGTGCCTCGTAGGACTGCAGCTGGGCACGTGCGGTCTTCAGCTGTGCTTCGGCGGCATCGTATTCCTGGCGCGAGGTGGCCTCGACGGCCAGCATCTGCTGCTGGCGCGCGAATTCCAGTTCGGCCTGGCGCAGGGTGGCCTGCTGCACGGCGCGCTGGGCGGTGACCTGGTCCAGCGAGGCCTGCGCATTGAGCACCTGGTTCTGCTGGGTGGTGGCGTCGATTTCGGCAATCAGGTCGCCTTCCTTCACGGTATCGCCCAGCTGCACCTTCAGCGATTTGATCTGGCCAGAGGCCTGCGCACCGACGCTGACCAGCTTGTAGGCGTCGATCACGCCGGTGGCGTCCACCGTCTGCTCGATGTCACCACGGCTGACGGGCGTGGTCGCCACCGCCGGGGCGGCGGGCTTGCGCAGCAGCCACCAGGCGGCTGCGGCAACGGCAAGGGCGAGCAGGGCGATCAGTATCAGGCGACCCCGGCGGGTCGCGGGCAGCAGGCGGAACGTCACGTCGTGGCTTCACTCTCGGGGCCGCGGTGGCGGCGTTGGTGGGCATTGTGAAGACCGGGCGATGGGCGGCTCAATCCTCGGGGTATGTCTCTATGTAACACTGTCGGTGAATACGCGTAACCACAGGTATCCCGCCCATGGCTGGATACACTGGTACGCATTGCCCCGGATGCGGTTCAGCTGCCGACACGGGATGATCGCGACATGGAGACTGAAAACACGATGCATCGACTGCTGATCGTCGACGACGACAACGACATCCGCACCCTGCTGGCCGAACAGCTCGGCCGGGCCGGCTACCAGGTGAGCACGGCGGCAGACGGCACCGCCATGCGCCAGCTGCTGGACCGCGAACACGTGGACCTGATCGTGCTCGACCTCAACCTGCCGCGCGAGGATGGCCTGACCCTGTGCCGCGACCTGCGCGCGCGCTCGAACACGCCGGTGATCATGCTGACCGCGCGTGCTGAGCCGATCGACCGCGTGCTGGGCCTGGAAATGGGCGCCGACGACTACCTGGCCAAGCCGTTCGAACCGCGCGAGCTGCTGGCACGCATCCGCAACGTGCTGCGCCGGACCGAGGCGCTGCCGGCGAACCTGGAGCCGCTGGCGGTGCGCCGTGCGCGCTTCTCGCGCTGGGTGTTCGATCTGGAGCATCGCCACCTGGTGGACCCGGACGATCGCGTGGTGGTGCTGTCCGGCGCCGAGTTCCGCCTGCTGCGGGTGTTCATCGCCCACGCCAACAAGGTGCTGTCGCGCGAGCAGCTGGTCGCGCTCAGCAGCGGCCGCAACTACGAGGCACAGGACCGCGCCATTGATCTGCAGGTCAGCCGGCTGCGCAACAAGCTGGGCGACGACGGTGGCCCGGACGGACTGATCAAGACCGTTCGCAACGAAGGCTATGTACTGGCCTCCTCGGTGAACCTGGAATAAGCCGCGATGAAGCGCCTGCGCCATTTCCTGTCCTCGATGGTCGGGCGGTTGTTCGTGATCCTGCTGCTGGGCATGAGCGTGGCCGCGATCGGCGCGACCATGCTGGCCACCTCCAAGCGCCAGCAGGAGTTCGAGCGGCAGAACCTGAACCGCATCGCCGACCGCCTCCAGGGCTACGTCAACCTGCTCGACGGCAACCCCGAACTGCGCGAGCGCCTGCTCGAAATCGGTGGGCCGAGCGTGCGTGCGCTGCAACCCGGCGCACGCCTGGGACGGGCCGATACCGCGTTGATGGAAGTGCTCGATGACCGGCCCGGCCCGGTCGCACGCGCGCATGTGCACTTCGCTTCGTTTCGCTCCTGCATTCCCAAGCTGCAGGACCTGCTGCCCCCGCCGCCACCGGGGCATCGCAAGCATCCGCGCGAACGTGATCCGGCGTTCATCCCGCCCAAGTGCCGTGCGGTCGACGTGACCCTCAACGACGGCACGCTGCTGAAGCTGGCGCTGGATTCGCCGGCGGTGGCACACAACGGCATCCTCGCCGTGGACCCGTGGTTCCTGACCCTGCTGGTGCTCGCGATTGCGGTGCTGGCCTATATCGTCGCGCGCATGGCCAGCGCGCCGCTGCAGGAACTGGCCGCAGCCGCCGAAGACCTGGGCGACGACCTGCAGCGCGATCCACTGCCGCTGCGCGGCCCGCGCGAAGTGCAGCGCGCCGCCGAAGCCTTCAACGCCATGCAGCATCGCCTGCAGCGGCACCTGGCCGAGCGCACGCAGATGCTGGCGGCGATCACCCATGACCTGCAGACCCCGCTGACCCGGCTGCGCCTGCGCCTGGAGAATGTCAGCGACGAGGTGCTGCGTGAGCGCCTGATCGGCGATCTGGCCGCGATGCAGGCGTTGGTGCGCGAAGGCCTGGAGCTGGCGCGCAGCGCTGAGAGCGCCGAGCAGCGCGCCGCACTGGACCTGGATTCGTTGCTGGAGAGCATCGTTGAAGACACGGCCGAGGGCGGCGGGGATGTCGTCTTTGAAGGTGGCAGCGGAGCGGTGTTGATGTTGCGTCCGCTGGCCATGCACCGCCTGTTTTCCAACCTGGTGGACAACGCGGTGATGTATGCCTACCGGGTGCGGGTACGGGTCGAGCGTAGTGGTGGCGCGATCACCGTGGTGGTGGCCGATGACGGCCCGGGCCTGGCCGAGGATCAGCTGGAAGCCGTGTTCGACCCGTTCGTGCGGGTGGAAACCTCGCGTTCGCGCGAAACCGGCGGCGCCGGTCTGGGCCTGACCATCGCCCGCGCCCTGGCTGAGAAAGACGGGGCGCGGCTGTGGCTGCGCAACCGCGCCGAAGGTGGGCTGGAGGCGGTAGTGCAGTGGCCGGCCAGTGCACAGGTGACGACGCCGGGCCGCGCGGGCTGAGCCTTCGCGGCTGGCGATGGTGACGCCGTGGGCAGGGTTTGGCCTATCATCTGCGCATCTTCCCAGTTCCCCCCCGATGAGCCAGCCCGTCCCCGCCGGCATGCCGTCCCGCGCTGCCCGGCAGTTCCCGCATGCTGCCAGGCCCGGCAGCCCTGCCTGGCCGCCGCCGCTGCACTGATGGCCGGACAGGGGGACATCGGGCGCTGGGTGGAGCGCTGCGGATCAGATATCGGTCGATGGCTGCGACAGGGCCTGCTGTGGCTGCTGCTGGCCCTTGCACTGCCGGTGGCAGCGCAGGAGGGGGCTCCGCCACTGCGCGACTACGCCATTGATGTATGGACGTCGCGCAACGGCCTGCCGCACAACTCGCTGCGCGACATCGCGCAGACCCCCGAAGGCCACCTCTGGTTCGCCACCTGGGAAGGCCTGGTGCGTTACAACGGGCTGGATTTCACCGTGTTCGACCGCAGTACCCGCCCGGGCCTGCGCGACAACGGCATCGGCGCGCTGTTCGTCGACCGCCAGGGTGGGCTGTGGATCAGTGATTCGCGGGGCAATGTCAGCCATCGCGGCAACGATGGCCAGTGGCGTGTCTGGGAGCACCAGGCCGATACCCCGCAGGTCCTGATCCAGTCCATGCAGATGGACAGCCAGGGCCGCCTGTGGCTGCTGTATGAAGGCAAGGGCATCGGCTATCTGACGCCGGACACCGGCATCGTCTACCACGCTCCGGCCGCCGACCTGCCGATGGCGATGAGCTTCACCAAGCTGGTGGTCGATGCGCAGGACCGGGTCTGGGCCGGCACGTTGGATGGACTGGTGCTGCGCGACAACGATGGCGTGCTCAAGCGCGCGCCAGCGACTTGGGGGCTGGGCGCCGGCAGTGGCCTGTCGTGGCCGTACCGCGCTCCGGATGGCGCGCTGTGGATCGTCGCCGGCGAGCGCCTGTACCGGGTGGAGGATGATCAGCTGGTGCTGATGCACCGCCTGCCGGGGCAGCTGCACCTGACCTCGATGCTGCAGGATCGCCATGGTGACCTGTGGCTGGGCACCGAGAACCAGGGCCTGCTGCGGATCTCAGCGCATGGCCTGGAGCGCCTGCCGGCGGGCCTGAACCTGCCGGGTGGGCGCGTGGTCAGCCTGCGCGAGGATGCCGAGGGCAGCATCTGGGTGGGTGCCAACGGTGGCCTGTACCGCCTGCGCGAAACACTGTTCAGCAGCTACACCGAGCGCGATGGCCTCAGTGGCGACTATGTGCGGACCGTGTTCGAGGACCGCGAACGCCAGCTGTGGGTCGGCAGTGCCAGCGGCCTTGACCTGCAGACTGCTGATGGCCGCTTCCGCGCGATGCCGCTGCACAACCGCGGCGGCAAGGCACCGTCGGTGCTCAGCCTGGCGCAGGGTCCGGACGGTGACCTGTGGGTCGGAACGTTCGGTGATGGCGTCTACCGTCTTGGCCCAAATGGCCGGCTGCGGCACAACTATGCCGCCGCCGATGGCATGCCGGGCGGCAACATCCGCGCGATCAGCGTGGACCCGCAGGGTGTGGTCTGGGCCGGCACCCAGAAGGGCGTGGTCCGCATCGACGGCGACCGCGTGCAGGTATCAAGCGTTGCGGGCATGCCCAGCGGCCTGATCACCGCGCTTGAGCACGATCACCAGGGCAACCTGTGGATCGGCACCATCGAGGGCATCCGCGTACTGCGCGGCGACCACGTGCAGTCGATCGACCTCGCGCCGATGGGCGGTGGCCGCAGCGTGTTCGGCTTCCATCAGCTGGGTGACGCGATGTGGATCAGCAGCGACCGTGGCCTGTACCGCTGGCGCAACGGCACGCTGGCACGGGTGGGGCTGGAGCAGGGCATGCCGGTGGATGCGGTGTTCCAACTGGTGCCGGATCGCCTTGGCAACGTGTGGATAAGCAGCAACCGCGGCGTGCTGCGCACCGACATGGCCACCCTCAACGCCGTGGCCGATGGCCGCGCACCCCGGGTGGTGGTGGAGCGCTACAACGAGATTGACGGCATGGCCAACGCGCAGGCCAACGGCAGCTCCGGGCCATCGGCGATCCTGCGCCAGGACGGCACGTTCTGGGTGGTCACCGCCGGAGGCCTGAGCACCGTCGATCCGCAGCGCCTGCAGCGTTTCCGCGAGCGTCTTTCACCGCCGGCAGCGATTGAAAGCGTGCAGGTGGATGGCGCACCGGTGCATTGGGAAGGCCCGGACCGCAACTACATTCCCGGCGGCCGCCGCTTGGCGGTGAGTTATGTCGGCCTGAGCTACCTGATGTCTGACCGGATCCGCTACCGCACGCGGTTGGACGGCCTGGATACGGGGTGGGTCGAACGCGGCCCGCAGCGCAGCGTGGAGTTCGTCGGCCTGCCGCCAGGCGACTACACCCTGCACGTGGCCGCTGCCCATCCGAGTGGCAGCTGGGGCCAGCAGGAAGCGGTATGGAGCTTCACCGTGGAGCCGTTCTGGTGGCAGCGACGCAGCGTGCAGGTGCTGGGTGGCCTGTTGCTGCTGGCCGGGCTGGTGGCGCTGTACCGGCTGCTGCTGCAGCAGCTGAAGGCCAGCAACCTGCGCCTGGCACGGCGCGTGGACGAGGCGACCTTCGACCTGCAGGCCAAGACCGTGCACCTGCAGGCGCTGAACCAGGAAAAGACCGAACTGGCCGAGCGCCTCGCACGCCAGGCCGAGGCATTCGAACGGCAGGCCCGCGAGGATGCACTGACTGGCCTGGCCAACCGCCGTGCCTTCGATGAAACGCTGGCGCGTGACTTCGCGCGTTCGCAGCGCAGCGGTCATCCGCTGTGCCTGGTGGTGCTGGATATCGACCACTTCAAGGACGTCAACGACCGCCACAGCCACAGCATCGGTGATGCGGTGCTGGTGCAGGTGGCGCGGTTGATCGCCGCCGCCAGCCGCGACTCGGACCTGCCGGCGCGCACCGGCGGCGAAGAGTTCGCGCTGCTGCTCAACGACACCCGTCTGGAGGAAGCCGCACAGCTGTGCGCGCGCCTGCGCGGCCTGTTCCACGACCACCCCGACTGGGCCGGCGTGGACGGCCTGCGCGTGACCTTCAGCGCAGGGCTGGTGGAGCTGGATGCCGACGACCGTACCCCGGCGTTGCTGTACCAGCGTGCCGACCGCGCGTTGTACCGCGCCAAGAGCGATGGCCGGGATCGAACGAGCATCGGTTGATTGCATCCACGCATGGCGTGGATCTACCGTCCGGTGAGTGGTGGGTGCGGACTGTTGGTCCGCACTGCGTGGATGCGGTTGCGCCGTTGGCTGGCTTACCGCGGCCAGGCGTTGGCGATGGTGCAGAACAACCGCGCGGTCTGCTCGGTGTCATATACCGCGCTGTGCGCCTCGTTGGCATCCCAGCCCAGCCCGGCGGCGGTGGCCGCACGCGCCAGCACGGTCTGCCCGTAGGCGATGCCGGCCAGGGTCACCGTATCGAACACGCTGAAGGGATGGAACGGATTGCGCTTGTGGCCGGTCCGCGCCACCGCTGCATTGACGAAGCCGAGGTCGAAATGCGCGTTGTGGCCGACCAGGATCGCGCGCTGGCAGCCGTACTTCTTCATGGCCGCGCGTACCGGGGTGAAGATGTGGTCCAGCGCCGCCTTCTCTTCCTTGGCCAGCCGGAACGGGTGGTCGAGGATGATGCCGGTCACTTCCAGCGACTTCGGGTCGATCTCCAGGCCCTCGGCCGGCACCACGTGGGCACTGGCGGTCTGGCCGGGGTAGAGCAGGCCGTTCTCGTCCATCTCGATCGGCACGGCGGCGATTTCCAGCAGCGCGTTGCGCTGGCTGTCGAAGCCGCCGGTTTCCACGTCCACCACCACCGGCAGGAAGCCGCGGAAGCGTTGTGACATCGCGCGCTGCGCCTGGGGGACTGCGGAATCGTGAGCGGCGGCAGGTGCGGGGGTGGGGTCAGTCATGCGTGAATTCTAGCAGAGCGACCCTGAGCGCCCGGCCAGCCCTCGGTGCATGCGTTCCCTGCGCGGGCGTGTGTCGACCAAGGTCGACACCTACCGGGGCACCGCGCGCTCAGGATTCCGGTAGGTGCCAACCTTGGTTGGCACACGGTGCGCCGACCAGGTTTGGCGATTACCGGACTGCTGGCCGTGCAGGCGTGGCCGAGGGAGACCACCGCGCCAACCACGCATCCACGCTCAGCCTGCCGGCGCCGGTGAAGATCAGCGGCAGCAACATGGCCATGAACAGCACCGGCAGCTTGAAGTTGCCGAAGCCCTGGTCAGTGATCGCGTAGCCCATGGCCAGGTCGGCCAGCGAGTTCCACTCCATCGGCCAATGCACCGCATAGGTGGCCACTACGGTCAGCACCAGCAGGCTGGCGGCGGCAAACCGGGTGCCGAAGCCAACCAGCAGGCAGGCCGCGCCAATCAGCTCGAACCAGGTTGCAAGCTGCCAGTTCAGGGTGGCCGGCAGCTGGTCGAACGGGAACGGGAAGGCGTCCTGCAGGTCGGCGAACCAGTTCTGGCCGTGCAGCTTTTCGCGGCCGGATTCGAAGTATTCCCAGGCCAGCAGCAGGCGCAGGCCGAGCGGGGCCAGCCAGGGGGCGAGACGGTCCAGCTGGCCGCGCGCGGCGGCCAGGGTCGGAAGGTTCATCGGTGGTTCTCCGGGGGGAAGGGGCGTCAGCCAGGGACTGTGAGCGGGCCGATCACGCCGGCCTGCAGGAACTGCTGCAGCAGTGCAGCACCGGGTTCGGCCAGCGCCTCCTCAGCCAGGCCGTGCGCGGCGGCCAATTGCCGCAGATAGGCATGTCCATCGAGGCCGGGTTGTTCGCCGATGCTGGACAGCAGGTATACCGCCAGCGGGCTGAGTGCGGCGAAGCGCACTTCGCCGTCAGCCTCACGGCGCACCAGCAGGCCGGTCGGCTCGGTGGGCGGCTGCATTGGTGCATCCTCGGCGCCCAGCCGGTGCACCGGCCACTGGTACAGCAGCGGCCACGCCAGCGGCGAGCGTTGCAGTGGCACCCGCAGCGGATCGATCTCACCCCGCACCGGCAGCGGCTCGGCAGAAAGCTGGTACAGCGCGGTTTCCACCCACTCGTAGTGGGCCAGCTCGGCCAACGCCGGGTGCGGCAGCTGCGGCTGTGCCTGCAGCCACTGCACGAATTCGGCGGCCAGTTCGGTGAACAGCGGCGTCTGGCAGCGATGGGTGGCGAAGTAGTGGCGCACCAGGTCGCTCCAGGCCGGTTCGCCGAGCAGGCGCACGCAGACCGGGAAGCCGTTGCTCAACAGGCCGAGCAGGTTGTTGAACAGCAGCCGCTGGTACACCGCGACCCGGCGTGGTTCCAGCCCGGCGGGTGCGGCCACCGCCTGCGGATCGCGCAGGTGTGCGGTGAACGCATGCTGCTGTGCGCGCAGAGTGTGGGAGGTATCAGCCATGGGCGATACCGGTATGGCGGGACTGCAGGCGGCGGATGGTCTGCAGTTCGCCCTGCAGCTCGGCGTACGGGGGGAAGTTGAAATCGCGTTCGAGCAGGGTGGGGCGTGGGCCGATGCGCGCGTAGGTACGCGCCAGCAGCTCCCAGACCGGGTCGATCACCGCGCTGCCATGGGTGTCGATCTTCAGGTCCGGTGCCTCGTCCAGGTGCCCGGCCACGTGCAGGCAGACGATGCGCTCTGCGGGTAGCCCGGCAATGAAGCTGTCGGCATCGTAGCCGTGGTTGCAGGCGTTGACGTAGACATTGTTGACGTCGAGCAACAGGTCGCAGTCGGCTTCGGCGAGCACGGCATTGGTGAAGGCCAGTTCGTCCATCGCCGGCTCCGGCGCCAGGTAGTAGGACACGTTCTCCACCGCGATGCGGCGACCCAGCAGGTCCTGCACGTGGGTGATGCGTGCGGCGGTATGGCGCACGGCTTCGTCGGTGAACGGAATCGGCAGCAGGTCGTACAGGTGGCCGTCGTCGCTGCAGTAGCTCAGGTGCTCGCTGTACAGCGGCACGCGGTGCTTTTCCAGGAACTGGCCGACCTGTTCCAGCAGCTGCGTATCCAGTGGCGCGCTGCCGCCCAGCGACAACGACAGGCCGTGGCAGCTCAACGGATGGCGCTGCGCCAGTTCGGCCAGTGCATCCCCGGCGGGACCACCGACATGGATCCAGTTCTCCGGCGCGCATTCGAGGAAATCGAAGTCGCCTGCCGGGGCGTCACGCAGGTCCTGTAGCAGCGCCCGGCGCAGGCCCAACCCGGCGGCCGCCGCACGAAGCGGCGACCGCGGGTGGACGAGGCTGGCGCGGACGTCAGTGCTTGCCACCGCACTTGCCTTCGCCGCACTTGCCTTCAGCCGACTTCTTGTCGCCTGTCTTGGCAGCGGCTGCACCAGCAGCCTTGCCCTTGTCGGCACCGCACTTGCCTTCGCCACACTTGCCTTCGGCAGCCTTGCCCTTGTCACCGCCGCACTTGCCTTCAGCGGTCTTGCCGTCGGCGCCGCACTTGCCTTCGGCGTGCTTGGTATCGGCAGCCTTTGCCGCCTGGCCAGCCACCAGGTAGCCCTGGGCCAGGTCGCTCATGCTCAGGGCCGAGGCACTGGCGGTCATGCCCAGGCCGGCGGCCAGGGCCGTAGCGGTCAGCAGGGACAGGGTCTTGTTGGAACTGCTCATCGGTCTTACTCCTAGGTGGTGGGCAGGCGCCCGGGGTGAATCGATGGTGCAGCGATCCTACTCAACGAATCCTCGCCAAGAACTCAAATTTTCGTGAGATTTGTTACAGAGCGGGAGACCGGTGGCCGGAACGCCCACAACAAAAGGGCCGCTGTCACCAGGACAGCGGCCACCTTGGAGTCAACTCCGGTGTTGCAGTGCAGCGTCAGGGCTGGCCGGTGCTGGAGGTTTCATCGCGTTTTTCACGCGGCGGCAGCGGCTGCTCGCCATGCACCAGGAACCACACGTTCTCGGCGATGTTGGTGGCGTGGTCGCCCACGCGCTCCAGGTTCTTCGCCATGAACAGCAGATGCGTGCAGGGGGTGATGTTGCGCGGGTCTTCCATCATGTAGGTCAGCAGCTCGCGGAACAGCGCGGTGTACTGCGCGTCCAGTCGGGCGTCGTCCTCGCGCAGCGCCAGCGCAGCATCGGCATCGTTGTCGCGGTAGGCGGCAATGGCACGACGGACCTGCTGCGCGGCCAGGCGGCCGAGCGCCCGCAGGCCCTGGATCTGCGGCAGCGGCGGTACCTTGCCCAGCGCGATCGAACGCTTGGCAACGTTGGCCGCATAGTCGCCGATGCGCTCGATGTCGGCCGGGATGCGCAGGCCGGCCAGGATCTCGCGCAGGTCGCGCGCCATCGGCCCACGCAGCGCCAGGCGCATCACGTCATGGCTGATCTGCTGCTCCAGCGCATCGATCGCTTCGTCGTTGGCGATGATGCGATGGGCGGCGTTCTCGTCGCGCTTCTCGATCACGTCCATCGCCGCTTCGAGCTGAGCGACGGCCATCTCGCCCATGCGCACGATTTCGGCCACCAGCCGCTGCTGTTCTTCGTCGTAGCTCTTGACGATGTGGTCGTTGGGAAGATTCATGGTCTGCAATCCGGGTAGAGCCAGGCCATGCCTGGCTGGCGTGATTTGTAGAGTCGAGCCATGCTCGACTGACATTGTCTGTCTGTCGACTGACGTTTCAGCCGAAGCGACCGGTGATGTAATCCTCGGTCTGCCGCTGCGACGGCTGCGAGAAGATCACTTCGGTGCGGTCGTGCTCGATCAGGTCGCCCAGGTACATGAAGGCGGTGTAGTCGGACACGCGCGCGGCCTGCTGCATGTTGTGGGTGACGATGACGATGGTGTACTCGTGCTTGAGCTCTTCCACCAGCTGCTCGATGCGGCTGGTCGAGATCGGATCCAGCGCCGAGGTCGGCTCGTCCAGCAGCAGCACCGACGGGCGCAGGGCCACGGCACGGGCGATGCACAGGCGCTGCTGCTGGCCACCGGACAGGCCCAGTGCGCTCTGCCCCAGCTTGTCCTTCACTTCGTCCCACAGCGCGCCCTGGCGCAGTGCCTGCTCGACGCGGTCGGCCATGTCGGCCTTGCTCAGCTTCTCGTGGTGGCGGATGCCGTAGGCCACGTTCTCGAAGATGGTCATCGGGAACGGCACCGGCTTCTGGAACACCATGCCGACCTTGCTGCGCAGGCGGTTCATCGGGTACTTCGGCGACAGGATGTTCTCGCCGTCCAGCAGCACTTCACCACGCGCCTCCAGCTTCGGGTACAGCGCGTAGATGCGGTTGAAGATGCGCAGCAGGGTCGACTTGCCGCAGCCGGAGGGACCGATCAGCGCGGTCACGCGCTTTTCCGGGATCTCCAGGTTGATGCCCTTCAGGGCATGGAACTTGTCGTAGTAGAAGTCCAGTCCACGCGCAGCCAGCTTCACCGGCGACGGCGTGTGCAGGCTCTCGTGCGAGGACGGCACGGCGATGCGCTGCATCGGCACGGCGTTGGAAAGGTCGTTCATGGCGTTATCCACGGAAAGGTCAGTCATGGGAGATACGGTTGCGCAGCAGGATGCCGCGGGCGGCAAGGCTGACCAGCAACACGAAGACAGTCAGCACCAGGGCACCGGCCCAGGCCAGCACCTGCCAGGATTCATACGGGCTGCCGGCGAACTGGTTCATCACCACCGGCACCGAGGCCATCGGCTGGAAGATGTTGTTGTTCCAGTACTGGTTGCCGAAGGCAGTGAACAGCAGCGGTGCGGTCTCGCCGGAGATGCGGGCCAGCGCCAGCAGGATGCCGGTGATGATGCCGGCCGACGCACTGCGGTACAGCACCTGCACGATCACCTTCCACTGCGGGATGCCCAGCGACAGGGCCGCTTCGCGCATCTGCGAGGGCACCAGGCGCAGCATTTCGTCGGTGGTGCGAACCACCACCGGCAGCACGATGAAGGCCAGCGACAGCGCACCGGCGAACGCCGAGAAGTTGCCGCCGGTCTGCATCACGTACAGCGTGTAGACGAACAGGCCAAGCACGATGGACGGCGCAGACAGTAGGATGTCGTTGACGAAGCGGACCACGGTGCCGGCCTTGCGGGCGTTGCCGTACTCGGCCAGCCAGGTGCCGGCAAGCACGCCCAGCGGGGTGCCGATGCCGATCGCCAGCGCACACATCACGGCACTGCCGAAGAAGGCGTTGGCGAGACCGCCTTCCTGCATCGGCGGCGGCGTCATCTTGGTGAACAGATCCCAGTTGATGCCGGCCAGGCCCTTGGAGGCCAGGGTGAACAGGATCCAGCCCAGGAAGAACAGGCCGAACAGGGCGGTGGCGCAGGAGGCGGTGATCGCAACGACATTGCCGATGCGACGGCGCAGGTACAGCGAATCAGCGGTGGTGGACATCAGTTGCCCTCCTTGCGGGACAGGCGCATCAGCATCAGGCGGGCGATGGCCAGCACCACGAAGGTGACGATGAAGAGGACGAAGCCGAGCAGCAGCAGGGCCGAGCGATAGGTTTCAGTGGCTTCGCCGAAATCGTTGGCGATCAGCGCGGCGATGGTGGTGCCCGGTTCCAGCAGCGACGGCGACAGGCGCACGCTGTTGCCGATCACGAAGGCCACCGCCATCGTCTCGCCAAGGGCGCGGCCGAGGCCGAGGAAGATGCCGCCGATCACTGCCGAGCGGGTGTAGGGCAGGACGATGTCCCAGCTCACTTCCCACTTGGTGGAGCCCAGCGCGTAGGCCGATTCCTTCAGGCGGGTCGGCACGGTCAGGAACACTTCGCGCATCACCGAGGAGATGAACGGAATGACCATGATGGCCAGCACGAAACCGGCGGTGAGCATGCCGATGCCCAGCGGCGGACCCTGGAACATCGGGCCGATGATCGGCCATTCGCCCAGCGTCTCGTTGAGGAACGGGGTGACGTACTCGGTCATCACCGGCACCAGCACGAACAGGCCCCACATGCCGTAGATGATCGAGGGAATGCCGGCCAGCAGTTCGATGGCGGTACCGACCGGGCCACGCAGCCAGCGCGGCGCGACTTCGGTGAGGAAGAAGGCGATGCCGAAGCTGACCGGCACGGCGATGACCATCGCGATGAGTGCGGTGACCAGGGTGCCGTAGATCGGGGCGAGGGCGCCGAACTTGTTTTCGACCGGATTCCAGTCGGCGGAGAAGAAGAAGCTCAGGCCCTGCATCTGCAGGGCATGGCGGCCGCCCCACAGCATCGACAGCGCGGCGCAGGCCAGCGCGATCAGGACGAAGATGACGGTGCCGACCAGCACCCATCGGAACAGTTTGTCGTTGCGGGCATCACGCGCATCACGCGTGGACGGGGCGGCTACAGGCTGGGCGATGGCATTCATGGGGACGGCAGGGCCAGGAAGGGGCGGGGCGGCACGGCGTGGAAGAAGCGGTGCCCGCGCGGGGCGGGCACCGTCGTGTCCATCACTTCAGGTCGGTCGCCCAGTAGGCCTCGATCTGCTTGACCAGTTCGGCCGGCAGCGGCACGTAGTGCAGCTCGTTGGCCTGGGCCTGGCCGTTCTCGAAGGCCCACTTGAAGAAGGCCAGGGTGTCCTGGTTGCGCTTGGCGTCCTTCGGCTGCTTCTGCATCAGCATGAAGTTGGTGGCGGTGATCGGCCACGCCTGCTCGCCCGGGGCGTTGGTGATGACCAGGTTGAAGTCCTTGGCGCTGGCCCAGTCGGCGCTGGCAGCCGCAGCGGCGAAGGTTTCCGCGCTCGGTTCGACCCAGTTGCCGGCCGCATTCTGCATGGCGGTGTACGGCATGCCGTTCTGCAGCGCGTAGGCCAATTCGACGTAGCCGATCGAGCCCTTGATCTGCTTCACGTAGGACGCGACGCCTTCATTGCCCTTGCCACCGACGCCGTCCGGCCACTGCACCGAGGTGCCTTCGCCGACCTTGCTCTTCCACTCCGGGCTGACCTTGGACAGGTAGTTGGAGAAGTTGAAGGTGGTGCCCGAACCATCCGAACGGTGGACCAGGGTGATCTTGCCGTCCGGCAGCTTCACGCCCGGGTTGGCGGCGACGATGGCCGGGTCGTTCCAGGTCTTGACCTTGCCCAGGAAGATGTCGGCCAGCAGGGCGCCGCTCAGGCGCAGCTTGCCGGTTTCCAGGCCTTCGATGTTGACCACCGGCACCACGCCGCCGATGGCGGACGGGAACTGGGCCAGGCCGGCCTGGGCCAGCTCTTCGCTGCTCAGCGGCTTGTCGGAGGAACCGAAGTCGACGGTGCCGGCCTTGATCTGGGCGATACCGCCACCGGAGCCGATCGACTGGTAGTTGATCTTGGCACCGGTGCTGCTGTTGTAGTCAGCCGACCACTTGGAGACCAGCGGGAAGATGAAGGACGCGCCCGCGCCGGACACTTCGGCGGTCACCTTGGCACCGGCAGCGGCCGGGGCGGCGGCACCGTCGGCAGCCGGCTGCTGCGCGGCCTGCTTGTCGCCACCGCAGGCCGACAGGCCCAGGGCGATGGCCAGGGAAAGGGCGGCAAGGCCGGCCGAGTGCAGTTTCATGGTCACTCCATAGCGGGGAAGAGCCGACGTCGTCGGCGGATGCGGCTATGAAATGATGTTTTTGTTACAGCCGTATTACGACCATGACAGAGGTGTCCTGGATCACGTTCTGACAAGGGTTTCACGGGGTTGGCCTCCATCCGGAAGCTCCCCGGAGACCCCGGATCTGCGCACCGATATGACGGCAGGCACAAGGTACAGCCGAGCCCACGCTCAGCTGCTCCCTGCCCTCGGTAGGTGCGGACCGTTGGTCCGCACGCTCCAGCACCCAGCCGAGCGTGGGCTCGGCTCTACAGAGGCAGGTGCCCCCAAAAACAAGAAGAGCGCGAGATCTCGAGGATCTCGCGCCCGGGGTGGGATCGGCGGGGGAGAGAGGACCCGCCGATCCCGTTCCTGCGGGGGAACGCGCTTGCTTACTTCAGGTTCTGCGTCCAGTAGGTCTCGATCTGGCGGACCAGGCTGTCCGGCAGCGGCACGTAGTCCAGCTGGCGGGCCTGGGCATCGCCGCTCTTGTAGACCCAGCGGAAGAACTCCTGGGTGGCCTTGCCGTTGGCAGGGTTCTTCGGCTTCTTGTGCACCAGGATGAAGTTGGTGGCGGTGATCGGCCAGGACTCGGCGCCCGGGGCATTGGTCATCACCAGGTAGAAGTCCTTGGCGCTGGCCCAGTCGGCGCTGGCAGCAGCGGCGGCGAACGAGGCGTCGCTCGGCTGCACGAAGCGGCCGGCGGCATTCTTCATCGCGGTGTACGACAGCTTGTTCTGCAGCGCGTAGGACAGTTCGACGTAGCCGATGCCGCCCTTGATCTGCTTCACGTAGGCAGCAACGCCCTCGTTGCCCTTGCCGCCGATGCCGGCCGGCCACTGGACCGAGGTGCCTTCACCGACCGAGCTCTTCCACTCCGGGCTGACCTTGGACAGGTAGTTGACGAAGTTGAAGGTGGTGCCCGAACCATCCGAGCGGTGCACGACGGTGATCTTGGCGCTCGGCAGGGTCACGCCCGGGTTCAGTGCGGCGATGGCCGGGTCGTTCCAGGTCTTGATCTTGCCCAGGAAGACGTTGGCCAGCACGGTGCCGTCCAGCTTCAGCGCGCCCGGGGCGATGCCGGCAACGTTGACCACCGGCACCACGCCGCCGATCACCGACGGGAACTGGGCCAGGCCCGCAGCAGCCAGTTCTTCCGGCTTCAGCGGAGCATCGGAGGAGCCGAAATCAACGGTCTTGGCCTTGATCTGGGCGATACCACCGCCGGAACCGATCGACTGGTAGTTGACCTTGTTGCTGGTGGCGGCGTTGTAGTCGGCCGACCACTTCGACATCACCGGGTAGATGAACGAGGCGCCCGCGCCGGTGATTTCAGCGGCGTTGGCGGCGAACACGGACGACGCTGCGAAGACGGCAACGGCAACGCGCGACTTGAAGGCGTGGATCACGGGGTGGCTCCTGGGTTGATTGGGATGCGGGGTTACCCGCCCGGCGCACATTCCATAACGGTTCGATGACAGCGCAGGGACCGTTGTATGACGCAACCGTTACAGCGCTGCCCGGCGCCCGCACAGCCAGGGGCGTGAAGGTTCTGAGTGCTGCGGGCAACGTGATGACCATGCGCCGGAGACGGACGTGGCCCGGTTGCGATCACGTTCTATATGTCGCTGATGGCCTGCCCAGTGTGGTCGTCAATGCCATCCCGGCCTGGCATTCCGCAGTGATGCTGCGTCATCCACACGAAACCATCGATGCAGGTGAGAGCGTCGCGGCGGTCGGTCCGGGCCGAGACGCTGATACATGACGCCATATGCCGCAAGGGATCGACAAGCATGTGGCGGCAAATGAGTCGTACGCATGACCGCACGAAGAAATCTGTGGTTGGTGCTCAGGTTGTCATTCGGCTGTCATGGTTTTAACGGAATGTTCGCAAAACGCTTGACCGGCCAGCCGGCGTGGCGTTCTGCCCAAGCCATTCCAACCCTCTGGAGAAATCCAAAATGCGTTCCCATTTGCTCGCCGCCGCGGTCGTTGCAAGCCTCGGTCTGGTTTCCGCCGACGCCTTCGCAGCTCCCGCCAGCACGGGCGTATCCCAGGCACAGCTGCAGCAGCTGCAGGCGCAGATCGCTGCCCTGCAGGCCCAGGTCCAGCAGTTGCAGAACGATTCGCAGGCGCTGCAGGCACAATCTGACGCGCAGTCCGAAGTGAACATCACCCAGGCCCAGGCCCTGGAAGGTGCGCAGAAGACCCAGACCAGCGTCGACAAGCTGGCCAAGCTGGTCAATGACAACAAGATCGGCGGTCGCATGTTCTTCGACCTGACCAACATCGACAAGACCAGCAACGGCAAGGACACCGCCGCCAGCGGCACGGGTCTGGACGTCAAGCGCTTCTACCTGACCGTCGACCACAAGTTCAACGACATCTGGTCGGCCAACCTGACCACCGACTTCCAGTACAGCTCGGCCATCGGCAACACCGAACTGTTCGTCAAGAAGGCCTACGTGCAGGGTAGCTTCGACCCGGCCTTCAATCTGCGCGTCGGTGCCGCCGACATGCCGTGGATTCCGTACGTCGAGAAGTTCTACGGCATGCGTTATGTCGAGAACACCCTGACCGATCGCCTGAAGTACGGCAACTCGTCCGACTGGGGTCTGCATGGCTTCGGCAACCTGGGCAACAACTTCAACTACGCGGTCTCGGTCGTGTCCGGCGCCGGTTACAAGAACCCGACCCGCAGCAAGGGCATGGACGTGGAAGGCCGCGCGGCCTATACCCCGAACGAGAACTTCGTGGTTGCCGTCGGTGGCTACAGTGGCAAGCTGGGCAAGGAAACCGACATCCAGAGCGCCGAGAACACCTACACCCGCGCCAACGCGATGGTGGCCTACGCCAGCAGCGACTTCCGCGTCGGTGGCGAGTACTTCCAGGCCAAGAACCTCAACAACGTGATGACCGTTGCCACCGACAAGACCAGCGGCTGGTCGGTGTGGGGCAGCGTGCGCGTCACCGACGGCGGCATCAACGTGTTCGGTCGTTACGATGACACCGACGTCAGCAAGACGCTGGACCCGACCCTGAGCGACAAGTACTGGAACGTCGGCGTCGAGTTCCCGGTCATGAAGAACCTCAAGCTGTCGACCGTGTACAAGTACACGCACCTGGCCAACGCCAGCGACAAGAAGAACGACAAGACCAAGGAGTTCGGCGTCTGGGGCGACCTGTCGTTCTGATGTCCTGAAGCACTCTTGTCTACAAGCAAAGACGGCGGGCCCTGTGCCCGCCGTCCTTGTTTTGTCACACCACGAACGCGTTCACGCCTCGGCCGTGGTCTTTTCCTTGAACCGGCACAGGTCGGCGATCACGCAGCCCGGGCAATCCGGCTTGCGCGCCTTGCACACATAACGTCCGTGCAGGATCAGCCAGTGATGCGCGTCGAGCAGGAACTCGGCCGGAATCACCTTCACCAGTTTGTCTTCCACTTCGCGCACGTTCTTGCCCGGGGCCAGGCCGGTACGGTTGGAGACGCGGAAGATATGCGTGTCCACCGCCATCACCGGCTCACCGAACGCAGTGTTGAGCACCACGTTGGCGGTCTTGCGGCCCACGCCCGGCAGCGCTTCCAGTTCATCGCGATCGCGCGGCACTTCACCGCCGTGCTTCTCCAGCAGGATCGCGCAGGTGGCGATCACGTTCTTCGCCTTGGCGTTGAACAGACCGATGGTGGCGATGTACTGCTTCAGCCCGTCCTCGCCAAGCGCGAGGATCTTTGCCGGGGTATTGGCCACCGGGAACAGGCGGCGCGTGGCCTTGTTGACGCCCACGTCGGTGGCCTGCGCCGACAGCGCGACCGCCACCAGCAGTTCGAACGGTGAGCTGTACTCCAGTTCGGTCTTCGGGTGCGGATTGAGTTCGCGCAGGCGGGTGAACATTTCCACCACATCGGCGCGCGGCATGCTGCCACCGCGTCGCGCCGGCGCGCGCGGGGTCTTCTTCGCAGCGGCCATTACTGCTCCTTGCCGGTGGCGCGGGCCTTGGCCCGGGCGAGAATCGCGGCGGCGGCCGGGGGCAGGGCGGGCTTCATGTCCGGCGCCGGGGCTGGCGTGCGTCGCGCATCGCGTTCGGCCTCGCGGCGCGCCAGGCGCACGGCACGGGCACGGTAGCGTTCGCGTGCGGCCCAGGCCGCGTGCAGCTGCTGCTGGGCCTGCTGCAGGCGTCGTGGAAGGTCCGGGTGGCCGGGCAGCAGCTGTTCGTCGCCGGCACGGGCAACGTAGTCCATGAGACCGGCCTGCAGGGCGCCATCGAGATCGTCTGCCTGGACCCGGGCGAACAGCTGCGCGGGGTTGGGTCGGGATGCCATGGCGTCAGCGGTTCTGGAAGGCCGGCGGGCGGCGCTGCAGGAAGGCGCTGGTGCCTTCGCGCATGTCTTCGGTGGCGAACAGCAGGCCGAACTGCGCGCTTTCGTACTCCAGCCCAGCCTCCAGGCTGCATTCGCCACCCACGTGTACCGCGTCGAGCAGGCCACGCAGGGCCAGCGGGGCCGAGCGTGCCAGCTGGCGCGCGATGTCCTGTACACGGTTGTCCAACGCATCGGCGGGCACCACCTCGTTGACGATGCCCAGTTCCAGTGCACGCGCGGCGTTGATCGGTGCACCCAGCAGGCACAGCTCCAGGGTGGCGGCGCGGCCGCACAGGCGCAGCAGGCGCTGGCTGCCGCCGAAGCCGGGAATCAGGCCGAGATTGATCTCCGGCTGCCCGACCTTGGCCGTATCGGCAGCGATGCGCAGGTGGCAGGCCATGGCCAGCTCCAGCCCGCCGCCCAGGGCGAAGCCGTTCACGCGTGCGATCACCGGCTTGGGCATGCGCTCGATCTGGCGCATCAGGGCCTGGCCGAGCAGGGAGAAATCACGTCCCTGAACCGCACTGAGTGTGTTCATCTCGGCGATGTCGGCCCCGGCCACGAAAGCCTTCGGACCGGCACCGGTCAGCACCACCACGCGCACGTCCGGGTCGGCGGCGGCAGCGCTGAACGCCTCGGTCAGCGCCTGCAGGGTCGCGGCATTCAAGGCGTTGAGCTTGTCCGGGCGCTGGACGGTCACGGTGCGGATGGCGCCGTCGTCGGCGACAGCGATCAGGGCATCGGCCACGGGGAAACTCCTGAAACGTTAAAAAAAAGTGAGATTGAACTCCGCCAACGCAGACGGGTCTTAGCCTGCATCGTGAGTAGCGGTTACACGTTGTGCCCGTTATCCTAACCCGTCGCCTCAGGGCGGCGCAGAACGTCCCTGAGTTACCACCCCTGGAGAACTGTTTGATGAAGTTGCGTTCTATCGCGGTCGCCGTCGCGGCCCTGGCCCTGACGGGCAATGCCTTCGCCCAGGACGTCTCGTCCGAAAAGGGCAAGCTGAGCTACTACTTCGGTTACGACTACGGCAACAACCTGGCGGAGCTGACCGGTCGTGGTGAGCAGCTGGACATCAACTCGGTGGTGAAGGGTCTGCAGGACGCCTACGCCAAGAAGCAGCCGGCGATCACCGCCGACCAGCTGAAGCCGGCCGTTGAAGCGTTCCAGAAGCGCGAGCAGGGCCGTGCCCAGGCTGCCAAGGCCGAGTACGAAAAGGCTGCTGCCGAAAACAAGACCAAGAGCGATCAGTTCATCGCGGCGAACAAGGCCAAGGCCGGCGTGCAGTCCCTGCCGAGCGGCGTCCAGTACCGCGTGATCGAAGCCGGCAAGGGCGCCAAGCCGACCCAGGCCAGCACCGTGCAGCTGGAAGTGGCCGGTCCGTTCCCGTACGGCCAGCGCCCGACCGAAGCCCGCCCGGCCCAGCAGATTCCGTCGATCAAGGTCAGCGAAGTCGAAATGAAGGCCATGCGCGAGACCCTGCTGCAGATGCCGGCTGGCTCGAAGTGGGAAGTCACCCTGCCGCCGGACCAGGCCTACGGTGCCGACCCGCGCACCCCGTTCCCGCCGAACGTGGCTGTGCAGTTCGAGATCAAGCTGGTCAGCGTCAAGTAAATCGAAGCGGTAAACGAAACGCGCCGGTGATCCCACCGGCGCGTTTTTGTTTGCGCGGAGCGCGACGCTGCCGTGCACTGCATATTGACCCCGCGCAAATTCAGCCCGATCGCGCTACTGTTGCCGGGTGCAAACAATGGAAAAAACGGCGCGTGTTGTCGCAAGTCCCTGCATCGGAGTGTGCACGCTGGATCCGCACCGGCAATGCACCGGCTGCGGGCGGCATATCGATGAGATCGCGCGGTGGTCGTCGATGAGCAACGAGGAACGCAGCCGCATCCTGCATCGCGTGCAACCTCTGCGTGAACAGCTGCAGCAATCACTGCGCGGCTCGCTGGCTGATCACGAGCGCCTGATGCGCGCGCTGCATCCACTGGCCGAGCCGCCGGCCGGCGACGGCTGGAACCGCAGTGAACTGATCGATCTGCTGCCGCCCGGGCCCCCGGTGGAAGCCGCCGTACTGGCCGGCATCGTGCCGCGCGCCAACGGCGCACAGGTCATTCTCACCCGTCGCACCGAAACCCTGCGTACCCATGGTGGCCAGGTCGGTTTCCCCGGTGGCCGCACCGAACCCGATGACCGCGATGCGTTGGCCGCTGCACTGCGCGAGAGCCAGGAGGAAATCGCATTGGCGCCCGGCCAGGTGCAGGCGCTGGGCTATCTCGATCCCTTCGTGACGATCACCGGCTACCGGGTCACGCCGGTGGTGGCCGTGGTCGATCCGGATTTCGTACCGGTGCCACAGCCCAGTGAAGTAGCCGAAGTGTTCGAAGTGCCGCTCGATTACCTGATGGCAGCCGACAACCTGCACCAGGTCGAAATCAATCATCGCGGCCGCGTCCGCCACGTCCTCGAATATGGCTGGCCCGGCCAGCGCATCTGGGGCGCCACCGCCGCCATCCTCTACAACCTGCGTCGCCGCCTGGAGCAAGTGCAATGAAGCCGATCGATCCGCCGTGGACCACCCTGGTCGATGTCGCCACCTTGGCCGCTGCATTGGGCGAGGGCGTTCGCGTGGTCGACGCACGTGCTACTGCCAGTACCGCCGTACGCGTGGTCGATGCACGTTCCTCGCTGTCCGATCCGCAGGCGGGTAACGGCCAGTATCTGGCGGGGCATGTTCCGGGCGCGGTGTATGCCGACCTCAATCGGGACCTGTCGGATCTGACCCGCAGCGGCCACGGCCGTCACCCGCTGCCGGACAGGGATGCCTTCGCCGCGAAGCTCGGCCAGTGGGGCATCGGTCCCGAAACCCAGGTGGTGGTCTACGACGGCAGCGATGGCAGCATGGCCGCCTCGCGCCTGTGGTGGCTGCTGCGCCTGATCGGGCACAGCAAGGTGGCCGTGCTTGATGGTGGCATCGCCGCATGGCAGGGCGCAGGGCATCCCTTGGCGACGGGGCAGGATGAGGTGACCGCGCTGCCGGTTTACCCGGGCCGTTTCGACACCACCCAGATCGCCAATGCCGATGAAATCACTGCACGCTTGAAGCATGCACCCGGTTGGCTGGTCGATGCACGCGCGGGTGAGCGCTTCCGCGGCGAAGTGGAGCCGCTGGACCCGGTCGCCGGCCACGTGCCCGGCGCGGTCAACCGTCCGTTTGCGTTGAACGTCGCCGACGGCCGCCTGCGTGATGCACAGGAACTACGCGCCGAACTGCAGGGCGTGATCGGCAACCGTGATCCGCAGCAGGTGGTGCTGATGTGCGGCTCCGGCGTGACCGCCTGCCACCTGTTGCTGGCGATGGAAGCGGCCGGTCTGTCCGGCGCACGCATCTACGCCGATTCCTGGAGCGGCTGGGTCAGCGACAGCAGCCGCCCGGTGGCGACCGGCGCCTGAGGCGTGCGGGGTCGGATCCGTTTTCCAACGGAAAACGGATCCGACCCCATCGAGCGTAAATCGGGGTCAGAGCCCGTTGCGTAGCAACGGGATCCGACCCCGTGCCGACCAACGGTCGGCACCCACCAACAGCAGCAGGAATCTGTCGAAGGCGGGGTGGGTCCGGTTGCGGGGGCGTGAGCCGCATGGATGCGGCGACCGAGCTTACATGGACGTACTTGCAGCGTCCCCCGCAACCGGACCCACCCCGCCATCCCCCAGGAAACCAGCTTTTGCTGTTGCTCTGGCGTTTGCCGTTGATTCGGCGGGTGCAGGGCGCAGCCCTGCCGAACCTCACCTCCCCCGTACTTGCAACGGTCATCATCCCGGTCCACACTTCGTTGCCGATCTGAAGACGGCAACGATGACCCACAAGATCCCCCTGTTGATCGACACCGACCCCGGTGTGGACGACGCCCTGGCCCTGCTGATGGCCTTTGCCGATGAACGGCATGACGTGGTCGCCCTGACCATCGCCGCCGGCAATGTCGGCCTGCAGTACACCGTCCGCAACGCCCTCAAGCTCTGCGACATCGTCGGCCGCGCCGACGTACCGGTGTTTGCCGGCAGCCCGGATCCGCTGCTGCATCCCTCCGTTGACGCCGCCCACGTGCATGGCCGTGACGGCTACGGCGACGTGGACCTGCCGCCGCCGAGCCGCCAGGCTGAAGCCGAGCACGCCGCACTGGCCATCCTGCGCCTGTCGCACGAGCACGCCGGTGAACTGATGCTGGTGATGCTTGGCCCGCTGACCAACCTGGCCCTGGCACTGAAGCTGGACCCGACCCTGCCCGAGCGCATCAAGCGCATCGTGGTGATGGGCGGCGCGGTCACCTGCCACGGCAACATCACCCCGGCCGCCGAATTCAACATCGCGTTCGATCCGGAAGCGGCGCACGTGGTGTTCACTTCGTTCAAGCACCTGCTGGTGTCGGACTGGGAGGCCACCGTCGCCCATGGCCTGCCGCTGCAGGATGCTGAAAAGTGGCTGCAGGCTGATTCCGATCGCGCCCGTTTCTACGAGCTGATCTCGCGCAAGACCCGTGGCCTGTCCGAAGACAGCAAGGGCGGCCGCTGGTATACCGCCGATGCGGTCGCCATGGCCTGGGCGCTGAACCCGGAAGGGCAGCTGCAGGTCGAATCGCGGCCGCTGAACGTGGAGCTGAACGGTACGTTCAGCCGCGGCGCCACCATCGTCGACTGGAACCGCCAGACCGGCCAGCCGGACAACTGCGATCTGCTGATGGCCTACGACCAGCAGCGTTTCGAGGCCCTGGTGCGCCAGGCCCTGGGCGCGGACTGAAGTCTGTTGACCCGCACCGGTTGCCCCGAGCGGCAACCGGTGCTTATAATGCCGCTCTTGACCACCAGCCCATTTACGGTGTGAGCCCATGAAGGCCGATATCCATCCGAACTACCGCGACGTCGTCTTCCATGACGTCACCTCCGATTTCAAGTTCCTGACCCGCTCGACCATGGGCACGAAGGAAACCATCCAGTGGGAAGACGGCAACGAATACCCGCTGGTCAAGGTTGAAATTTCCTCTGCTTCGCACCCGTTCTACACGGGCAAGCACAAGGTCATCGACACCTCGGGCCGTATCGACAAGTTCCAGAAGCGCTACGCGCGCTGATCTGTCGATCCAGCTTCGAACCGACGGCCGCGCTCTGCGCGGCCGTTTGTTTTTCCCCAACGCCAACCCAACGGGCGTTTGGATGGACGGAACACTGCGTTCGTGTGACAACACTTTTGCCGATCCGGGCCGCTCAACGGCCGGCGTCTGGCCGCCTGTCGTATACGACTTCTGTCTAGCGCCGGGCAAATGCTGCTGTGCGATAATGACCTGATCCCCGGCACAGGCCGAGGACGTCATTCACGTGCCTGACCAATGCGCTTGGGCAGGCGCCTTCCCATGAAGGAGCGCACACAGTGTCCGATCTTGATCAGGTCACGCTCAACGCCGGCGATAAGTCGGTCGTTCTGCCCGTCATCAAACCCACCCTTGGCAACGACTGCGTCGACATCGCGAAGCTGACCAAGGAAACGGGGTATTTCACCTACGATTCCGGCTTCACCGCGACGGCCAGCTGCAAGTCCGCCATCACCTACATCGACGGCGACAAGGGCGTGCTGCTGTACCGCGGCTACCCGATCGAACAGCTGTCGGAAAAGTCGAGCTACGTCGAAGTGGCCTACCTGCTGATCAACGGCGAGCGCCCGAGCGCCGAGCAGCTGAAGGCCTTCACCGACGAGCTGGCGGCTGAAGCCAACGTCGATGAGTCGATCAACACCCTGATCGGCAGCTTCGCCAAGGATGCACATCCGATGGCCATCCTGACCGCCGCCATCGCGCAGCTGTCGGGCATCTACCACGCCTCGCTGGACCTGTCCGACGCCGAACAGCGCCGCCAGGCCGCTGTGCGCCTGATCGCCAAGGTGCCGACCCTGTCGGCGCTGATCTACCGCCACGGCAAGGGCCTGCCGGCCAACAAGCCGGACACCTCGCTGGACTACGTCAGCCGCTTCCTGAAGCAGACCTTCGAGTCGGCTGATGGCCAGTACGATCTGAACCCGGACGTGGTCAAGGCGTTGGACCTGCTGTTCATCCTGCACGCCGACCACGAGCAGAACGCCTCGACCTCGACCGTGCGCCTGGTCGGCTCGACCGGTGCCAACCCGTACGCGTCGGTCGCCGCTGGCGTTACCGCGCTGTGGGGTCCGGCCCACGGCGGTGCCAACGAAGCCGTGCTGAAGATGCTGGAAGAGATCGGCAGCGCTGACAACGTCGAGTCCGCCGTGGTCAAGGCCAAGGACAAGACCTCCGGCTTCCGCCTGATGGGCTTCGGCCACCGCGTCTACAAGAACTTCGATCCGCGCGCCAAGGTCATCGGCGAGATGACCAGCAAGGTGCTCAAGCAGCTGGGCGTGCAGGATCCGCTGCTGGACGTGGCCGTGAAGCTGGAACAGGCCGCGCTGCAGGACGAGTACTTCGTCGCCCGCAAGCTGTACCCGAACGTCGATTTCTACAGCGGCATCATCTACAAGGCGCTGCAGATCCCGACCGAAATGTTCACCGTCATGTTCGCCCTGGGCCGTACTTCCGGCTGGGTCTCGCATTGGCTGGAACAGCAGGTTGACCCGGAAATGAAGATCGGCCGTCCGCGCCAGGTCTACACCGGCAGCGACGTGCGCGACTACCAGGGCTGATCGCCCGCGTAGGTTGTGCCGAGAACGCCCCGCATCTGCGGGGCGTTTTTTTTGCTTCGGCTCTGGTAGCTGCCAACCTTGGTTGGCACGCACGATTCCCGGCATGTGGTAGGTGCGGACCGTTGGTCCGCACGGCAACCAAACACCTACCCGGCACTACACCTCGGAATACCGGCTCGGCGAACACCCCAGCTCACGCCGGAACGCGGCAGAAAACGCGCTGGGGCTCGCATACCCCAGGTCCAATGCCACGCGTGTCACCGCCTGCCCCTGGCCCAGCCGTTCGATGGCTGCCAGCAGGCATACCTGCTGCCGCCACTCGGCGAAACTCACCCCGGTACCTGCGCGGAACGTCCGCGTGAAGGTGCGCCGGCTCATGCCTGCATCCGCAGCCACCTCATCAAGCCCGATGGCGAGCGAGGGCGCATCGAACAGCGCCCGGCAGACGCGCGCGAGGCGTGCATCGGCAGGCAACGGCGCATGCAGGGAAAGCATCGGCATCGACGCGATCTCCGCGACCAGCAACTGCATCAGCTTGCCCGCACGCCCGTCCTCGTCGTACAGCGCGGGCAGGTCCACGGCGCCTTCCAGCAGCTGCCGCAGCAACGGCGAAACGGCATACACGTGGCACTGCGCCGGCATCGTCACCGCAGCAGCGGCCTCGATGGAAAGGAAGGCGTTGAGCATCGTCACCGGCCCGCGCATCGTCATCTCGTGGGCCAGCCCGGCGGGAACCCAGCAGGCGCGCTGTGGCGGCACCAGCCAGCGCCCCTGCGGTGTCGTCACGCTGATGGTGCCGCGCGCGGCGAACGCGAACTGCCCACGTCGATGGGCATGGCGGGGAAAGGTGGACGATGCTGCGTAATCGTTCGAGGTGACCACGACATCGCGCGGCAGGTCTTCATAGGGATCGAGCAGCGAATTGCGCATGGCCCGGATTCTATAGCGGTTGACCTGTCATCGACGGTGGGCTGGGCCTGCGCTGCCTAGCATCAACACTCCTCCTCACTGCGGCAATTCTTCATGGCCAACACTTTTCATCGCGTGGGGCAGGGGCCTCACTCCGTCCTGGTCCTGCATGGCTGGTTCGGCGACGCACACGCGTTCGAACCGATCGAGCCATGGCTGTCACGCGACCACTTCAGCTACATCTTCATGGACTGCCGTGGCTACGGCGGCATGCGCGATGTGGCGGGGCAGTACAGCATCGACGAAATCGCCCGTGACGCGCTCTCGCTCGCCGATGCACTTCAGCTGGAAACGTTCAGCGTAGCGGGGCATTCCATGGGAGGCATGGCGATCGAGCGCATCGCCGTGCTCGCGCCCCAGCGGGTGCGCTCCATGCTGGCCATCGCACCCGTCCCCTGTGGTGGCATTGCCTATGACGCATCCACGCGAGGACTTCTGGAGAGCGCTGCCGGCAGCGTGGCCAGCCGAAGGGCCATCATCGATCGCAGTACCGGCGGGCGGCTCCCCGCAGCCTGGCTGGATTGGAAGGCCCGTTATTCAATGCAGCACTCCGCGCCCGATGCGTTTGCTGCATACCTTCCTGCGTGGGCAGATACGGACTTCAGCAATGAGATCGTCGGTGACCATCGGTTGAAGGTGGTGGTGGGTGGGAATGATCCCACCTTCAACCGTTCACTGATGGGGCGCACCTATCTGCACCGCTACCGGCAGGCCACGCTGGAGGTTCTGGAGGATGCAGGACACTACCCGATGAATGAGACACCCTTGGCACTGGTGGCGGCCATGGAGTCGTTCCTGAGAGCAGAGGCTCATCCGGCATGAATGATTTCTGACACTGAATGTCGCTTTCACATCTTTTCGGATCTATTGCATAGGCATCACATCCGGGGCGATAGAACCTGAGGGCACTTACTCAGCCATGGAGAACGCCATGAATCGACTGCTTGCCATTGCCCTCATCGCCACGCCGCTGGCCCTGTTGAGCCCGCACGCATCCGCGCAGTACACCGGCCCGGGTGCGGGCACCGCTGCCAGCACCGTGGCCGATGCGCGCGCCCAGCGCGACGACCACCCGGTGGTGCTGCGTGGCACCCTGGTCGCCAAGCTTGGCCACGAGCGTTACCAGTTCCGCGATGCCAGTGGTCAGATCGAAGTGGAGATCGATGACGAAGACCTGCCGCCGCAGGCCATTGGTGCGGACACCGTGGTGGAACTGCATGGCAAGGTCGACACGCATCGGTTCAAGCCGACCGACATCGATGTAGATCGCGTCACCGTGGTGCCCGCAGGCTGAGGCTCGCGCGGGTTGCAATATGTAGAGTCGAGCCATGCTCGACTCGCACGCACAGCACGCACAGCACGAACAGCGCGAACAGCGCGAACAGCGCGAACAGCGCGAACAGCGCGAACAGCAGTCGAGCATGGCTCGACTCTACAAAGGCGATGCAATGAGATTTTTTGCATTTACCGAATGAGGGAAATTGCATAAGCCTGGAACGTTGAACTAATTCAAAGATTCTTCTTAACGCTCAACGTTTTAGGAATGCTTGAATGGCCTGCAGGACAATGGGTTCCTAACATTCTCTCCGTCGCCCGCAACCACCTCTGCGGGCGGCGCCTCCCTCCCTTTCTCCTTAGGGGAGGGGGGCTTTCTCATTCCCCCCTTGTCCGAGAGAGACAACCCATGCACGCCATTCTCAAGAAGGCCGCGCTCGCTGCAGCGCTGGCCACGGCTTCGCTGTCCGCGCACGCCGTGGAAACCAAGATCTCCGTCTATGCCGACGTCGACCCGACCCTGGCCCTGCTTCGTGATGACGGCACCCCGCTGCCAGACACTGTGCAGATGACCCACGATCCTCTGCGAGGGCTGCTGCCGTCGACGCAGCAGGTGCGCATCCACTCGAACGATGACAAGGCAGACATTGACGTTCGTCTGCGCCACGATCCGTTGCTGATCAATGGCAGCACCCGCGTGCCGCTGGACGTCAGCCTGAACTCTGATGCGCTGAGCACCTCGGGCACCGAGTTCAAGGCGGCTGACCTGTTCAACGGTGCCAGCTCGACGCCGGGTGCTTCCATCGCCATGCCGCTTACCATCGCCCAGGCCGGTGCCGGCGGGCCGCTTACGGTCAAAGGTCGCTATGAAGGTGTGGTCTACATCGTCATGAACCAGAAGGCCACCACGCCGTAATCCCCGCGCCGGCCCGTACGCCGGGCCGGCTGCCTTTCCAGCGGTACCCCCAATGACCCCACACGCCCCCGCCATCACCCGGCTGGCGGTCGCGCTCGCCCTGGCGCTGGCAACGCCGCTGGCGGCGGCGCGCGGCGTCCCGCCCGGCTTCGAAGATCTGGTCGAAGGCCAGACCGAACAACTCGACATCCAGCTGTTCGGCCGCTCGGCCGGGCTGTCGCCGGTGCGCGTGACCTTGGAACACGTACAACTGGAAGATCCAGCAAGCGTGCTGCAGGCGCTCGACCTCCCGGCCGAGGCGCAGGCCGCGCTGCTGCCCGCCTTGTCGCAGCCCATGCCGCGCAACAGCCATCTGGCCTGCCGCTTCGGTGGCGCCACTGCCGGCTGCGGCTATCTCGACCCGCCGGAGGACCCCGCCGCCGTGCGCGCGCTGTACGACGAAGGCGAGGGCGCGGTGCGCCTGTTCGTCGCCCGCCAGTGGATTCCGGGCAAGCCGGCTGCCGAACGCTTCCACACCGTCAGCGCCAACGCCGAGAACGCCTTCCTGCACCAGCAGGTGATCAATGTGAGTGGCAGCCACGACTACCAGACGCTGTCCGCGCGCGGCACCGGCGTGCTGGGCCTGTTCGATCGCGGGCATGTTTCCGCCGAATGGAACTTCAACCAGCAGCGCTACCGCAGCCGCGGCAGTGACAGCGAATTCCAGTTCGACAACGTCTACTACCGCCATGACCTGGGGCAGGCGCACTACCTGCAGGCCGGGCGCATGGACCGCCGCAACCTGTCCAGCCCGCAGGGCGGCACCTTCAGTTTCAGCATGCTGCCGCTGGACCGCCTGCAGGGCCTGCGCGTGGGCACTACCCAGGCCTATGTGGATGCCGATGCCGCCGTGCAGGCCACGCCGCTGACCGTGCTGCTGGCGCGCGACGCACGCGTGGATGCCTACGACGGCACGCGCCTGCTGCAGACCTCCTACCTGCAGGCCGGCATCAACCAGATCGACACCCGCAACTTCCCGTTCGGCAACTACAACGTCACCCTGCGCATCTACGAAGACGGCGTACTGGTGCGCAGCGAAGATGCGCCGTTCGACAAGGGCGGCGACTGGACCAACAGCCAGTGGCAGTGGTTCGTGCAGGGCGGCAAGCGCAACGAGCGTCGCAGTGACCGCTTCGATGGCGAACGCGTGGCCGTGGCCGGCATGCGCGTGCCGCTGGGCCGCGACGTGGCGATGGTGGCCGGCGCCGCCGACCTGGGCGGCTTCCGCTACGGCGAGCTGCGCGTGGACCTGCGCCGCCTGTACGCCACCCAGGAACTGCGCGCCAGCTTTGGCGGCATGCGCGGCAACGATGGCAGCACCGGCCAGCAGCACCAGCTGTCGTACCGCCGCACCGCATCCTGGAACATCTACCAGCAGCGCATGCGCGGCAAGGCCTGCCAGTTCGAGGCCGACGCCCGCGACCAGCTGGGCTGCACCAACTCGCTCAGTGCATCGATGGCGCTGCCGCTGGCCGGTGGCAGTGCCTATGTGGGCTACACGCGGCGCCAGACCTGGCGCGCCGGGCGCGAGCTTCCCGGTGCGGAGGGCGATCCGCTGGCTGGGTTGGACCCGCTGCTGCCACCGCCGCCGCCATGGCAACCGCGTCGCGAGCCGCAACTCAGCCGTACCTGGCAGGCCAGCTTCAGCCGCAGCCATCGCTGGCAGGATTTCAGCGTCTCCACCCGCGTGGGTGTGTGGCAGCAGCGCGCCAGCGACAGCCTGCGCGGCAGTGACCAGCGCGACCGCGGCATCTACTTCAATCTGAGCCTGACCCGCCTGCTGCGCGGCACCGCCGGCAGCGGCCAGCGCCGTTACAGCGTTGACGTGCGCCAACCGCAGCATCAGCGCCCGGACATCAACTACAGCGTCGGCCACAGCCTGCGCCAGGAGGTGGACGCGCAGTACCGCGAGCTGTCGGCCGAGCTGCGCGCCAACAACAGCGACCGTTACAGCGCCACGCTCAGCGGCCAGCTGCAGAACAGCCTGGGCCAGAGCGGCGCCACGCTGGCGCACTACCAGCAGCGCGGTCGCAGCGAGACCGCCTACAGCGGCATGCACAGCTCCGGCTTCGCACTGGGCAAGCGCGGCTTCTACTGGAGCGGCAGCAACGGTGCCGACGCCGGCCTGGCCGTGCAGGTGGCCGACACCGACGACATCGACCTGCGTGGCGTGGCGGCCGAACTGCAGGTGGGCGGCCTGCGCCGGCAACGCCTGCAGATTGGCGAGCGCCGGTTGCTGCCGCTGTCGTCGTACCAATCGCACCGCGCCGAAGTACAGGACGCCAGCACGCTGGACAGCATCGCCGCCATCCGCGTGACCGGCGTGGGTGGCGCACGGCCGATGTTCCTCAGCCCCGGGCGGCTGATGCGCATGCCGGTGCCGATCGAGGTGACCTACACCTTCATCGGCAACGCCAAGGATCTTGCCGGAGCGCCGCTGGGTGGCGCCCGCATCCTCAACGCGCCGGTGCCCGGCACCAGCGCCAACGGCGGCTTCGTTGCCGACTTCCCGCGTCGCGAGACAACGCTGTACCTGCTGCAGGACGACCGCCTGCTGCACTGCCCGCTGCAGGTGCGCGAGCGCCGCCAGGTGGTGCTGCTGGTCGGCGCCGTGCACTGCGAGCCGCTGGCCGTGGCCCAGCTGCCGGCCGAGATCCGCCAGCAGGCCCGCGTGACCCGCCTGCTGCAGGAACGCGCGTTGATTGCCGCCACGCCCCAGACCGCTGCTGCAGGAGGAACGCCATGAACCGGCGTGTGTTGTTGGTGTTGATGCTGGTGTGTGCGCTGGTGGTGCTGGCGCCGAGGGCCTGGGCGCAACGACCGCCAGATACGGATCCACCCAGTGGTGTGATTGTGCGCGACATCAAGATGGCGTGGGATCGCTCGGCGATGCCGGGGGATATCGAGATTTGGGCGAGAAAGACTTTAGTCGCATACGACCGTGATCCACTGAAGCAATATGGAGCGCTCTTCATCACTTGTGCTTCGGCGACGGATTCGACCACCGGTCGTTGCCCAACGGAGAATACTTCTGAGCCCTCGGCAGTAGAGGGAAAGGTAGTCGTTCGGTTGGTTGAGCAGCGCGGCGGCTTGAGTGAAGATTTAACGCTTCTGGCATCCGTCTACCGCGCCGATCAGACTGCGGCCTGTGAATCGAGCTACTGGTCCAACCAACCGTATGTCCCATGGACTACATTTGGCGCTCCCTGCGATTGGAATCCGCCCGCGGGGACGGGAGCAGGACTTCGAATTCTTGCCCCTGAGCTAACTCATCTAACAGCAGGACATTGGCAGGGCGCGCTTGATCTCTATCTGAGGAAGCCGCCAGCCCAGCATCTAGCAAAGTACGTATTCAACTTCGACTTCACCGTCACCGACTACGACGCGATCTCGATCTACTTCCCGGGCTTCGACGGCGTTGCACCCCTGGTCAACATGGACCTGCGCTACGACCCCATCCGCAAGGAGGTCGCCGGGCGCAAGGACGTAGACATGTGCCTGTACGACGGCTTGGGTTCGCAGAGCGAGTTCCTCGGCGTCACCGTGCGCGACAGCGGGCCGCGGCCACCACCAGGTCGGGACTTTGCGGTCTGGCATCAGGACGGCGGCAGCGATGACACCCAGCGCCTCGACTATCAAGTCGGTCTGAACTATGGCGGCAATCGCCTGGCGATGAAGCACGGCGAGGAGCAGCTGTTGCGCGATATCGACAGCGCCCAACTGCGCATGGTGCTGCTGCCGGGCATCAGCCAACCCGTGTACTGCGTGCCCACGCCCCTGACGCTGGAAACACCGCCAACGCCCATCGCCAGCAAACGCCCCGGCCTCTACGACGGCGAGCTGACGGTAGAGCTGCGCGTGCCGACCGCCAAGCCCTGATCCCCACGGAGGCTCATCATGAAGAAGCTGCTGTTCTGCCTGTTGCCGTTGAGCGCACTGCTGGTCCCACCGGCACAGGCCAATTTGTCCATTCATCCGATGCGTGCAGCGGTGGATGCAAAGCACGGCACAAAGATCCGCGTGTACTCGCAATCCACCCAGCCGCAGTACGTGCAGGCGCGGCTGCTGCGCATCAACAACCCGGCGCAGGTGGGTGAGGAAGAGATCGAAGTGGAAGCCGCCGATGCGGCGATTGCCATCACCCCCGGCAAGTTCGCACTCAGTGGTGGTGGCAATCGCCTGATACGGGTGATTCCGCTGCAGACCGTCGAAAAAGAGGCGGCCTATCGCATCTACTTCGAGGGCGTGAAGGGCCCCGACGGCACCATCCTGGAAGGCGATGAGCAGGCGGCGCAGGCCAACGTCGGCGTCAGCCTGGTCTGGGGTGCGCTGGTGAACGTCGTGCCTGCCAAGGGCAGCGTGGATCTGCAACTGCAGGGCAACACCCTGCGCAACACCGGCACGCTGCGTGTGGGCATCACCGGTGCTGCCGAGTGCAGTACCAGTGGTGTGTGCACGCCACTTGAGCTGTCCAGAAGTCTCTACCCCGATGCTGCGCTGACCTTGCCGTTCCAGCTCCAGTCGGGCAGCACTCTGCAGCTGCAGTACCGACTGTCGAACGACAGCTATCGCGATCACGTAACAACTCTGGCGCCGAGCGCCTGACCTCTATCGCCCTGCGTAAGCGCGGGGCTTCATTTCCCTTGTCTTGTTAAGGAATGAGCATGAATCACATCTACCGTCGTATCTGGAATACAGCCAAGCAGTGTTGGGTGGTGGCAAGCGAGATCACCTCGGCCAGAGGTCGTAAGAACGCACGCGTAGCTCGCCTTGTACGTGGTTCATTGGTGCTGTCGATGGCTACTGGTGTGCCGGCAGTGCACGCCGATACCTTGAGCTGCTCAGCGCACAGCAGCGGTCCAAAGTGCGAGCTCGATGGTAACGATGTGCTGATCTTTCGTGCGGCAAAGCCAATCACCGAATTTCTCTCTGTGGGCTCTGGGATTATGGGGGCGGGACCGTGGTCAACTACGTACGGCGACGCCGCTGACGCGCCAGGTCGCTACAGCGGTGCCTTTGGCTTTGCAGCAAAAGCTCAGGGCGACTACAGCGCCGCATTCGGGTATACAACAACAGTTGCCGGGGAGAAGAGCGCTGCATTTGGCCCAAGGGCGCGCATTGATGGCGTACTGAGTTCGGCAATGGGATACAGGGCAACTGCGAAGGGCGGCCATGCTTCAGCCTTTGGTGCAGACTCCTTGGCTGATGGAATCGGATCTGTCGCGGTGGGGCACGATGCGCGCGCACTTACACTGAACTCGATTGCCGTTGGTAGTGGAGCGAAGACCAACTCGGGAGCTGGCATCTCCAAGATTGCAATTGGTGGAAATGCATCCGCTGGCACGAATGGATGGACCGGCGCAATCGCGCTCGGTGGGCAGACCTGGGCAAGTTATGACAGCGTCGCCATTGGCTATGAGGCGAAGGCATATGCTGCAAACGCAACTGCGCTTGGGCGGGGCTCGGTTGCGACCGAGGAGGCGACGGTCTCCGTTGGAAGTGCGTCCATCAAGCGTCGCATCGTTAATGTCGCTGACGCCCGCGTTAACGATGCCAGCACGGATGCGGTAGCGGGCAAGCAGCTTCACGCTACCAACAAGAAGCTGGAAACGGCCGAAAGTGCGATTGGCACCGTCAAATCCGATGTAGCCGCCGTACGCACCCTGGCGCAGAACGCCAGCAACAGGATTGATGCCACAAACCTTGCTGTGGGAAAAGGTTCCATTGCGGAGGCTGGCAGCTACGGCCCAAGTACGGCCATTGGCAGCAATGCGGTGGCCTACAACGGACGCGGCGTAGCGGTGGGCCACGGCGCCCGTACCGGCGTGGATGCGGCAGGCAACAAGCTCTCCGGGTCGAACGCAGGTGTCTCACTCGGTGCAGATGCCTGGAGTGGCAACGGTGCCGTGGCGGTGGGATTCAACGCCAATGCATCAGGTGGTTTTGCGGTGGTGGTAGGCACTGGTGCCCAGGCGCAGTCCGAGTACAGCATGGCCTTCGGCTATTCGAGCAAGGCCAAGGCTGCCCACGCGATGGCGTTGGGGGCCTCCAGCGAGGCCGATGCACAGTACGCCGCCGCACTCGGCTACGGTGCCAGAGCGCTTAGCGCCAGCTCCGTGGCGATGGGAGATCGGGCGTTGGCCAATCACAGAAACGCTGTCGCCCTGGGGGCAGGGTCGGTTACCTATACCGCTGACTCGGTTTCTGTAGGCAGTGATTCGTTGCTGCGGAAAATCCAGAGGATTGCCGATGGCACCGTCGCCGAAGGCAGTACCGATGCGGTGACAGGCAACCAGCTGAACTACACCAACGAGCGGGTTGCCTCGGTACACAGCTTGGCCAGCACCGCGCAGTCGAAAGCTGAAGCTGCAACGGTGAGCGCCACCAAGGCGCTGATGGAAACCGAAGCGCTGGGCGGCCTGGTGGCACAGACGTCTGCTTCAGGCAGTGTGCGACTGGGTGGAGGCAACAGTGGTACGGCTCTGGATGTCCGCAACAGCGCAAACGCCAGCCGCAGGATCACCGGCGTGGCAGACGCCACGCTGAGTACGACGAGCACTGACGCTGTGTCAGGCAAGCAGCTGAATGCGACCAACAGCAATGTCACGGCCGCACGATCCGTTGCTGATACCGCGAAGACCAATGCAGACACTGCGCTGACCAAGGCCAATACTCTCTCCGGGCTTCTGAGCCAGAACTCTGCGTCGGGCAATGTCCGCCTGGGCGCAGCCAACAGCGGCACCGTTCTGGACGTGCGGAACAGCGCCAATGCGAGTCGTAAGATCACCGGTGTTGCCGATGCAGCGTTGTCCACCACCAGCACCGATGCGGTGACGGGCAGGCAGCTCAATGCGACCAACAGCAACGTCAGTATTGCGCTGAGTGATGCAAGCGCGGCCAAGACCAGCGCAAACACCGCTCTGACCCAGGTAGGAACGCTCAACGGGCTGCTCAGCCAGGCCAGTGCCAGCAGTAATGTCCGTATCGGTGAGAAGAACAGCGGCACCGTTTTGGATGTGCGCAACAGCGCGAACGCGAACCGGAAGCTGACTGGTGTGGCTGATGGAGTGGTCAGCGCCAGCAGCTATGAGGCCGTCAACGGCAGGCAGCTCAACGCCACCAATGACAAGGTGGCGACGGTGGAGGGCATTGCCAAGACTGCGGGCACGGAAGCTGCGGCCGCAAAGGGGGATGCGTCCAAGGCGCTGGCCGAGACAGCGGTGCTGGGCGGGCTGGTAGCACAAGCTTCTCCGGCTGGCAGTGTGCGTCTGGGTGAGAGGAACAGCGGCAGCCTACTGGATGTGCATAACAGCCTCGGTTTGAGTCGACGGATTACGGGTGTCGCGAACGGCGTGTTGAGTCTAGGGAGCAACGATGCCGTGAATGGTGGGCAGTTGTATACGACCAACACCGCAGTGCAGGCAGCCACGGTCGCTGTTGAAGAAGCCGGTCGTAGGATTGGGGAGATTGAGGGAAAATCGAAATTCATGGCGGTTGGCGCGCCGATAGATGATGTGAAGGCGCAGGCTGGTCGCTTGGGGATTGCACTTGGAGATTCCGCGGAGGCGTCACTTGTTGGCGAGGGTGGTGTTGCTATCGGAAGTTATGCGAAGGCGCGGGCAACAAACTCGGTAGCGATCGGGCGCGCGTCCGGAGTTGCTGAGGATGCGGAGAACGGTTTTGCATTAGGGTCACGCTCGCGAGTTGAGGAAGCGAATGGGCTGGCGGTTGGCGCAGGCAGCTACGTGCAGAAGGGAGCTACGAACTCCGTTGCGCTTGGCAATGGTTCAATCGCTGAGGAGGCTTCCACGGTTTCTGTCGGTGGTGGGCTGCTAAAGCGCCGACTTGTCAATGTTGAAAGAGGCACCGCCGACCACAATGCCACCACCGTTTCTCAGCTCAGGGATTCTCTCGCCACCCTCGGCGGCGGAGCAGGCATGGACGGTAACGGGAACATCATTGCCCCGGCCTACACGGTACAGGGCGGAACGCAGAGCACCGTCGAGGATGCGCTGATGGCACTGGACGGCGCCGTCATCACCGCCGGCCGTCGCGCGGACAAGGTGGAAGGTCAGTTCAGCTCGATCTTCCAGGATTCACCTTCGGCCCGTGCCGACGGCATGAGCCAGATCGCGCTGAATGGCGTGAATGGCATGGTGCTGACCAATCTTGCCGACGGCCGGGTGGCCCCAGGAAGCCGTGATGCCGTAACGGGCAACCAGCTGTACGCCGCAGAGCAGAAGATCTCGCAGAATCGGAATGATCTGGAGGCGATGCGCAAGGAGCGGGAGATGGGGCAGCAGGCGATGCGAGAGATGGATGCAAACGGCCCGATCGACTTCGGTGGTGCGCGTTTGACTGGCGTGGCCGAGGGGAAGCTTTCGGCTGATAGCTCGGACGTAGTGCGCGGCAGTCAGCTCTATAAGACCAATAGCCGTGTGTCGGCCTTGGAAGGCATCGGTCAATACCTCAGCGTGGGCACGGCTCCTGAATATGGTCAGGCTCAGGCTGGTCCGGCTGGTCTCGCCATTGGAAACTTGGCAAAGACGGGCATTGAGGGTGGCACGGCGATTGGAACATTCGCCAAAGCAATGGGAAGAAACTCAATTGCCCTCGGACGAGCATCTACTGTCTACGAAGGCTCAGATTCCAGCTTTGCCATCGGGACTGGAGCTGAGGTTGGTAGGGCTGGCGAGCCGGGTGCAATCGGAGCCATTGCGTTCGGCGTTGGATCAAGGGTCGAACCCGGAGCCCACGGTTCTATCGCGTTCGGAACCAGCTCTCATGCGACCGAGGCAGGAGTTGCATCGTTTGGTAATGTTGGAACGAAGCGCCGCCTCGTAAACATCGCCAACGGCACCGCTAACCACAACGCCGCCACCGTCGGCCAGCTGCGCGGTGCGCTCTCCACCCTCGGCGGCGAGGTGGATGCCAACGGCAACATCGTCGGCCCGAGCTTCAATGTCCAGGGCCAGGCGCGGTCCACGTTGAATGGTGCACTGGAGGCGCTGGATGGTGCGGTCGTCACCAACACCTCGCGCGTGGACAAGGTCGAAACCCAGCTCCGCTCCGTGTTCCAGGACACCCCCTCGGTCCGCGCCGATGGTGTCAACCAGCTCACCCTCGCCGGTGCCAACGGCGTGGTCATTTCCAACGTGGCAAACGGCCTGATCGCGGCCGGCAGCCGTGACGCGGTCAACGGTGGCCAGCTGCATTCGATGCAGCAGCAGCTCAACGGCCGCATGGATGGGCTGGAGCAGCGCATCGACGACGCCCCGGCTCCGCGTGCACTGGCGTCGTCCTCGGTGCCGAAGCCGCAGGCCGAGGAAACTCCTGTGCTTCCGGAAGGCAAGGACTCCCAGCAGGTCGCCTCGGTAGGCGAGGGCGACAAGCCAGCGCCGCAGCCGAAGGCCAACAAGGACGACTCGCCGAAGCCGCAGGTCGACACCGCCGAGCTGGAGAAGATGCTGGCCCGCGCCAACGAGTACACCGACGGTGCGATCAGCAACTTCGAGCGTCGCCTGGACAAGATGGACAAGCGCTTCAACCGCATGGCGGCGATGAGCAGTGCACAGAGCGCGATGGCGATGAACACCGCCGGCCTGGCTACCTACAACCGCCTCGGTGCGGGCGTGGGTTACAGCGAGGGTGAGTCGGCGATGGCGGTGGGCTACCAGCGCGTGCTCAACGAGAAGGGCTCGGCCACCTTCAGCCTCAATGGGGCGTTCACCAACAGCGGTGAGCGCAGCATGGGCGTCGGTGTGGGCATCGGCTGGTAAGCCATGGAGCCCCGGCGTGACGCGCGTACTCCACCCCGCCGCGCCGGGGTCCTCGCCCAGGAGATGGCGATGTACAGATGGGTAAAGGGAATCATCAGCTATCGCACGTTCTACATCTGGCGGGCGCGTTATCGCTACTACACACGGAACCTGGATCTGTGGACGCTGATGAGCGGGCTGTGCATCGCCGGTCTGTTGCTGGTGCTGTGGTACATGTGGCGGATGCTGAGCGTGCCGACGCCGCGCGTGCACCCGGAGACAGCGGCGCTGCGCATCGAGGGTGTCACCAGGGAGGCGATCCATCGCATCGTGCTGGTGCGCCACGCGGGCAGCACGCCGGGTGCTCCGTTCACTACGCCGGAGGAGGTGCGGGCAAGCACGCTGCGCACGATACGGGTACGGCAGGTGATGGACAGCGAAGTGGTGTGGCGGCTGAAAGCCGACATGCTGGCGGACATCGCTGACTACATCATGGCCACAGGTGGGTGCTTTCCCTACGATTGCCGGCGGGTCCTCGATCGATTGGACTACGTGCGCCAGGCGGGTGTTGAGAATGCGCAGATCAACGCTGCGCTGGCGACGATCCTGGAGGTGTCGTTGGACCAGATGCCGTCGTTGGAGGCAGACGAGCATGAGCGGGTGAAGAGTGGTTGGTCGGATGGGTTCAACGACATCTACTACCAGTCCTGGGTGTTGCGGGACCTGCAGGCAATGCACGCACAGATGATGCGGGAGTATCCGCAGCGTGCCCCCGCACCGTGGTTGCCGCGGCTGCTCAGCGACCCGCTGCGCGATACCCGTTTTGTCTGGTAGCGGGAGCAAGATGGGCATCATCTGCCAGAGCAGGTAACACCGCTTTTGTAGAGTCGAGCTTGCTCGACTGCTCTCCGCTCAGCCATCGAAATGCACGAAGCACAGTGCGGACCAGCGGCCCGCACCTACCAAACACGGGTGCAGCGCCCCTGTAGAGTCGAGCCATGCTCGACTGCTCTCCGGTCAGCCATCGAAATGCCCGAAGCACAGTGCGGACCAACGGTCCGCACCCACCCAAGGCAGGCACCGCTGCGCTCGCCGGCCATGGACCGGCGCTACCATCACCCGCCGATATACGCGGTGATCTCCGCCTCGGCCAGCACCTGCCGCAACTGTGTCACGGATGCGCGCCGCATCGGCTTCTCATCCACCGGCGACAGCGGCGCCTGGCGCAGGGCGTCGTACGGCAGCACCGCGAGGTCGAAGGTCAGCTCTTCGGCACTGAACACCCACACCGGCACGTCCAGGCAGCGTTCGCGGTCCATGCGCAGGCGGCGTGTTCGCGATTCGGCGGGGATGCCGTGTTCGTCCAGGAAGCGATGCACGGCTTCCGGGTCGTCACTGTGCAGGTGCAGCTGCACGGGGCTGTTGGCGTCGGCGGTGCCGTCCAGTACCGGACCGGCCAGGCGCGGGGAGAAGCCGTGCAGGAACTCCAGAGCACGCATGGCGGCTTCACGGCGGCGCTGCAGTTCGTTGCCGTGCTGGGGCCCGGAGAACAGCCGCTGGTACTCGCGCAGGGCGTCTTCGATCTCGGTATTGCGGGGCAGGGAGGCATCGTCGTGGATGCCGAGCCGGCTGGCGGCCTTCAACTTGGCCTGGTGGTAGTCGCGGATGCCGCCTTCGGCCATCAGGCGGGCGGCTTCGTGGGCGAGGCGGTGGCGCCGCTCGCGGGTCTGGCTGGCAGCATGCTGACGGGCGCGATGCATGCGATGACTCCCTGTTGCGACCTGGCTACAGACTAGCGCACGGATGTGACATCTGCGTGGGTATGGCGGATGCAACCGCTTTGGTAGGTGCCGACCTTGGTCGGCACGGGGCGCCAACCGACGTTGGCAACTACCGGGGCGGCATCGGTGCCAACCGAGGTTGGCACCCACCAACGCTTTGGTAGATGCCGACCTTGGTCGGCACAGGGCGCCAACCAAGGTTGGCAACTACCGGGGCGGCATCGGTGCCAACCGAGGTTGGCACCCACCAACGCTTTGGTAGGTGCCGACCTTGGTCGGCACAGGGCGCCAACCAAGGTTGGCAGCTACCAGAGCTGCATCGGTGCCAACCAAGGTTGGCACCCACCAACGCTTTGGTAGGTGCCGACCTTGGTCGGCACGGGGCGCCAACCAAGGTTGGCAGCTACCGGGGCGGCATCGGCGCCAACCAAGGTTGGCAACTACCGGGGCGGCATCGGCGCCAACCAAGGTTGGCAACTACCGGGGCGGCATCGGCGCCAACCGAGGTTGGCATCTACCAGAGCGGCACCTACCGAACCCTTCCTCAGAAGATATCGAACGCGGCGGCGTCGGCCTGCGGCGTATTGAGGTTCAGGTCGTAGTCGGTCAGGCGGTCCATGTCTTCCACCTTCACCCACTCGGTGGCGCCGTTGAGGGTGGCCTGGACCATGCCGCTGGGCGGTTCGTTCTGTGCGATCGGGGTGTCCTTCAGCGCGGTGCGCATGTAGTCGATCCAGATCGGCAGGGCGGCCTTGCCACCGTATTCGCGGTAACCCAGCGAACGGAAGTCGTCGCGGCCCACCCACACGGTGGTCACGTACGGGCCGCCGAAGCCGGAGAACCAGGCGTCACGGTGGTCGTTGGTGGAGCCGGTCTTGCCACCCACGTCCTCGCGGCCGAGCACCTTGGCCTGGGCACCGGTACCGCGCTGGACCACGTCGCGCATCATCGACACCAGCTGGTACGCGGTGCGGGCGTCGATCGCGCGCGGAGCGGTGCGGGCATCGGGGTTGACCGGCGCGGCCGGGGTTTCGGTCTTGGCTTCGGCCTTGGCGGCAGCGGCCGGGTCCACCTTCGGGGCCGGGGCACCGAAGTTGAAGCCGTCCACCACCTGGTTGACCGGCTGGTCGCTGCTGCCGGCGCAGTCGCGGCAGGCCAGTGCCGGGTTTTCCTTGAACACCAGGTTGCCGTCGCGGTCATTGACCTGGTCGATCAGCCACGTATCCACGCGCGAGCCGCCGTTGGCGAACACGGCGTAGCCGCGGGCCACCGACAGCGGGGTCAGCGAGGCGGTACCCAGCGACATCGACAGGTTCGGCGGCAGTTCCGATTCGGCGAAGCCAAACTCGCTGATGTACTTGCGCGCGTAGTCCACGCCCATGCCATCGAGCAGGCGCACCGAGACCAGGTTGCGCGACTGCACCAGCGCTTCACGCAGGCGCATCGGGCCGCGGAAGCCGCCACCGTCGTTCTGCGGGGCCCAGGTCTTGCCGCGGCGGTCGCGGAACACGACCGGGGCGTCGAGCACGATCGAGGCCGGGTTGTAACCCTTGTCGAAGGCAGCCGCGTAGACGAACGGCTTGAAGCTCGAACCCGGCTGGCGACGGGCCTGAGTGGCGCGGTTGAACTTGTTGCCGGAGAAGCTGAAGCCACCCACCAGCGCCTTCAGCGCGCCGTTGTGGGCATCCAGCGAGACCAGCGCGGACTGGCCGCGCGGGATCTGGTCCAGCAGCCACTCACCTTCCTTGGCACCGGCGCGCACGCGCACGATGTCGCCGCGCTGCACCAGCTTGCCCGGGGTCTTGTTGGTCCACTTGGCGGCGCCGGCCGGCAGCACGATCTCGCTGCGGTTTGCCAGCACCACCGTTGCGCTGCCATCGGCACCGGTGCTGGCGACGATGGCCGGCAGCAGGCCGGCCTGGCCGTACATGCCACGCAGGTGCTCGGCCAGGGCAGCGGCGTCTTCGCCGGCACCCACCTGCACCTGCTTCTCCACGCCGTGCCAGCCGTGGCGGTGGTCGTACAGCAGCAGGCCGTCGCGCACCGACTGGTTGGCGGCGGTCTGCAGGGTGGCATCGATGGTGGTGGTGACGTGGTAACCCTTGTTGACCACATCGCCGCCGAAGCGGGCGATCATTTCCTGGCGCACCAGCTCGGCCACGTAAGGGGCATCGACCTGCACCGGCGGCTCATGCGCGGTGGCGTGCATGGGCACGGCCTTGGCCGCGTCGGCCTCGGCCTGGCTGACGAACTTCAGGTCGGCCATGCGCTGCAGCACGTAGTTGTCGCGGCGCTGGCGGGCACGTTCCGGGTTGGAGATCGGGTTGCCCGAAGACGGGAACTTGGGGATGCCGGCCAGCGAGGCCATTTCATCCAGGTCCAGCTCGTTCAGCTTCTTGCCGTAGTAGAACTCGGCGGCGGCGGCCACGCCGTAGGCACGGTTGCCGAAGAAACTCTTGTTCAGGTACAGCTCGAAGATCTCGTCCTTGCTCAGCTCGGACTCGATCTTCCGCGCCAGCAGGATCTCGGCCAGCTTGCGGGTGTAGCTGTACTCGGAGCTGAGGAAGAACTGGCGGGCCACCTGCTGGGTGATGGTGGAGCCACCCGGCACGCGCTTGTCGTTGGTGGTGGCCAGCAGCCACACCGCGCGGCCGATGCCCATGTAGTCCACACCGCCATGCTCGTAGAAGCGGGCATCCTCGGTGGCCAGGAACGCCTGCTTCAGGCGCTCGGGCACGTCCTTCATGGTGATGGGGGTACGACGGGTCTCGCCGAACACCGCCATCAGCTTGCCGTCGGCGGCATAGACGTACATGGGCTCCTGCATTTCCACGTCGCGCAGGGTCTGCACGTCGGGAAGCTTGGAGGACACGGCGTAGTACAGACCGCCCACGGCGGCCGCGCCGATCAGCGCCAGGACCAGGACAATCAGGAAGATCCAGCGCAGCCAGCGGCGGAGTCGAGTCATCGGGTTCAGATTCCGATTGCGAATTTCGTGGTCGCAGAGTATAGATTACGCAAGGTGGCGGCTGGGGTCGGCACCGGGGAGCGCAAGGGGAACAGTCAGGGGCTGCATGGTGAATCCGTGAGGGACTTCACAGCAGGGCCGTTGCCATTTGCTAAGAATACGTTATTAATGCTCGGGCGCAGGTCTTGCGTCCAAGTGCCCGTCGGCAGGGGAGAAACCGTGGGGCTCATCCCAAAAAGTCAGTCGCCGCTTGTAGGCGTCGACATCAGTTCGACTGCGGTAAAGCTTTTGCAGCTGTCCCGCAGTGGCAATCGTTTTCGTGTGGAACATTACGCTGTGGAACCTCTTCCGCCGAATGCGGTGGTGGAGAAGAACATCGTGGAAGTGGAGGCCGTGGGTGAGGCCATCCGCCGCGCGATGAACCGCTCGGGGAGCAAGGCCAAGCTGGCCGCTGCCGCCGTCGCTGGGTCGGCGGTGATCACCAAGGTGATCCCGATGCCGGCCGAGCTCGACGAGAACGACATGGAAGCCCAGATCGAGCTGGAAGCGGTCAACTACATTCCGTACCCGATCGAGGAAGTGAACCTGGACTTCGAGGTGATCGGGGCGATCCCGAACAACCCGGAGATGGTCCAGGTGCTGCTGGCCGCGTCGCGTTCGGAGAACGTGGAACTGCGCCAGTCGGCGCTGGAGCTGGGTGGCCTGCAGGCCAAGGTGATGGACGTGGAGGCCTTCGCGGTCGAGAACGCCTATGCCCTGGTCGCCAGCGAGCTGCCGGTATCCATCGAGGGTGTGGTCGCGCTGGTCGACATCGGTGCCACCATGACCACCCTCAATGTCCTGCGCGGCGGCCGCAGCCTGTACAGCCGCGAACAGGTGTTCGGTGGCAAGCAGCTGACCGACGAGATCATGCGCCGCTACGGCCTGAGCTACGAGGAAGCCGGACTGGCCAAGCGCCAGGGCGGGCTGCCGGAAAGCTACGAGATGGAAGTGCTGGAGCCGTTCAAGGAAGCCACGGTCCAGCAGATCAGCCGCCTGCTGCAGTTCTTCTACGCAGGCAGCGAGTTCAATCGCGTTGATCACATCGTGCTGGCCGGCGGCTGCGCCGTGCTGGGCGGTCTGCCGGAAATGGTCGAGGAACAGCTGGGCGTGCCGACCGTGGTCGCCAACCCGCTGGCGCAGATGACCCTGGGGCCGAAGGTGAACGCGCATGCGCTGGCCCAGGATGCCCCCGCGCTGATGATCGCAACCGGTCTGGCGCTGAGGAGCTTCGACTGATGGCACGCATCAATCTATTGCCCTGGCGCGCCGAGCGGCGCAAGCAACGCCAGCGCGAGTTCTACGCAATGCTGGGCATGGCCGCGATCGGTGGCCTGCTGCTGTCGCTGGTGATCTGGTTCTACTACGACCGCCAGGTGAGCGGCCAGATGGACCGCAACGCCTATCTGGAAGCCGAGATCGAGAAGGTCAAGGAACAGAACAAGGAGATCGACCGCCTCGACGCCCAGAAGGACCGCCTGCTGGCCCGCAAGAAGGTGATCGAGGAACTGCAGGCCAAGCGCTCGCAGATGGTGCACCTGTTCGATGCGCTGGTGCGTACGATTCCTGACGGCGTGGTGCTGACCGCCCTGCAGCAGGAAGGGGACATGCTCACCCTCGAGGGACGCACCCAGTCCAATGCACGCGTGTCGGCTTACATGCGCAACCTGGAAACCTCCGGCTGGATGACCAACCCGGAGCTGTCGATCATCCAGGCCAGTGCCGGAGACAAGAGTGCAGCCGGCCCGGTATCGGACATCAAGGCACTGCCGTACATGTTCAAGGTCACGGTGAAGCTGCCTGCGCAGAGTGAAGAGACCGGCACCCCCGGTTTGAATGCTGATGGCAGCGTGGCGGCCGCGCCGGCTGCGACGCCCGCCGTGGCGGCGCTTGCCGCCGGCCCCGATGCGGCGGCCCCGGCCGCTGCACCAGCATCGGCTCCGGCCCCACCGGCGGCGGCCCCGGCAGCAGCGCCCGCCAGCGCTCCGGCCACTGCGCCTGCACCGGCCAAGCCGAACCAGCCCGCTGCACCGGCACCGGCCGCCAGGCCTGAGGGCAGCCGCCTGGCGCAGCCGCCGCAGGCCTCTTACGCCCCGCTGCAGGGGGATCGCGCATGAGCCAGAAAATCGATCTGAAGAACCTGGATTTCAACGACATCGGCAACTGGCCGCAGAAGGCCAAGATCGTCTTCTGTTCGTTGCTGGCGCTGGTCATCATGTTCGTTGCGTGGATGCTGCTGATCAGCGGCAAGCGCGATGAACTGGCCAGCCTGGAATCGAAGGAAAGCGATCTGCGTACCGAGTTCTCCAAGCAGCAGGAACGCGCGGTGAACCTGGGGCCGCTGAAGCAGCAGCTGGCGCAGATGGAGCAGGTGCTGCAGCAGATGCTGCGGCAGCTGCCCAGCAAGACCGAAATGCCGGACCTGATCATCGACATTTCGCAGACCGCGCTGTCCAGCGGCCTGACCAGCCAGCTGTTCGAGCCGGAACAGGAGCAGGTCAAGGAGTTCTACGCCGAGAAGCCGATCAAGCTGAAGATGGTGGGCAGCTACCACCAGTTCGGTGCGTTCGTCAGTGGCGTGGCCTCGCTGCCGCGCGTGGTGATCCTGACCATGCACGACATCAACCTGAAGCCTGCGGACAAGGCGGGTGGCGGTTCACGTGCCGGTGCGCTGGAGTTGTCCGGCACGGTCAAGACCTACCGGTATCTCGACGAGACCGAGGTGCAGGAACAGCAGAAGGCTGAAGCCGGCAAGGAGGGCAGCAAGTGATCCGTTCCTTCTTTGCACGTTGCGGGATGGTCGCTGCCGTGTTGCTGCTGGCCGCTTGCGGCCGTGGCGTGACCAGCACGCCGGGCGACGCGCCGAATCTCGAGAAGTGGGTGGAAAGCGAACGTGCCCGGCCGGCGCAGCCGCTGGAACCGTTGCCTGTGATGCAGCAGTTCGAGACCTTCGAGTACTCCGCGCAGGGCCTGCGTGATCCGTTCACCGATGCCTGGACCAATCCGCAGGGGAATGGCGGATTGCGGCCGGATCCGAACCGGCGCAAGGAGCCCCTGGAGGGCTTCCCGCTGGACGCACTGGACATGGTCGGTACCATCGGCACCGGCGGCGGCACCGTCGCGCTGGTGATGGGGCCGGACAAGGTGACCTACCGGGTGCGCCCGGGCGGTTACCTGGGGCAGAGCGACGGGCGGGTCACTGCGGTCTTCGAAGACCGTGTGGAGCTGATCGAGCTGGTGCCGGATGGCGCGGGCGGCTGGCTGGAACGGCCGGCAACGCTCTCGCTTGAAGATCAATGATCGTTTACTGGGGATAGCACGATGACCTTTCACCAAGCCAAGGGGCTGCGTCCCATCCGGCGCTCTACCTTGAACCGTGTCAGCGCGTTGGGAGTCGCGCTGATGCTGGCCTGCGCTCCGGCGCTGGCCGCCGCACCGGCGGAGAAGCCGGTGGGCACCACCGTCGCACCGGCCGCGGCACCCGCCGGCCTGTCGGTGGCCAAGATCGATTTCAAGCGCGGCGATGATGGCGCGGGCCGCCTGATCGTGCAGTTTGACGGCCAAGGCGCGATCCCGGACCTGCGCACGCAGGGCAACAGCGTGGTGGTCGACGTCGGCAATGCCCGCCTGCCGGCCAACCTGCAGAAGCCCCTGAATGTCGTCGACTTCGCCACGCCGGTGCAGCGCATCGACGCCAAACCGTCCGGCGCCGGCACCCAGCTGGTGCTGAGCACCGGTGGTGCGGTGGAGTCGTTGGCCTACCAGAGCGGCAACGAATACGTGGTCGAGATCAGCGCGCGGCAGGCTCCGGCCGCCGTCGGTGCAGTGACCGCAGGCAGCGTCACCCAGGCGGCAAAGGCCGTCGGCCAGCGTGGCTTCACCGGCAAGCCGGTGACCTTCAACTTCCAGGACGTGCCGGTGCGCACCGTGCTGCAGTTGATCGCCGAAGAGTCCAACCTCAACGTGGTGGCCTCCGACTCGGTGCAGGGCAATGTGACGCTGCGCCTGGTCAACGTGCCGTGGGACCAGGCGCTGGACATCGTGCTGCGTGCCAAGGGCCTGGACAAGCGACGCGACGGCAGCGTGATCTGGGTCGGCCCGCAGGCCGAACTGGCCAAGTTCGAGCAGGAGAAGGAAGACGCTCGCATCGCCATCGAGAACCGCGAAGACCTGGTGACCGATTACGTCCAGATCAACTACCACAGCGCCACCCAGATCTTCAAAGCCCTGACCGAAGCCAAGGGCATCGGCGGTGGTGGCGGTGGGGGTGGTGCAGGTGGCGGTGGTGGTGGGTCGTCGCAGGAGGAAAGTGGCTTCCTGTCCGGCCGTGGCCGCATCGTCGCCGACGAGCGCACCAACACGCTGATGATCAGCGACATTCCGAAGAAGATCGCACGCATGCGTGAGCTGATCAACGTGATCGACCGCCCGGTCGACCAGGTGCTGATCGAGAGCCGCATCGTCATCGCGACCGATACGTTCGCACGTGAGCTGGGTGCGCGGTTCGGCATCAGCGGCAGCCGTGACAACGCCTACTTCAGTGGCAATCTGGAAGCCAATGAGGCAACCCGGAAGGCGCAGGTCGAAGCCAATGCGACCAACGCCAAGGCGTACCGCGACTGGGTGGCGGGCGGCAGCACCGGCCCGGCGCCGATTCCGGTCGGTTCGGCGATCACCCGTGGCCTGAACTGGGCCATGCCGGCGGCATCGACCAACCCGGCAGGCTCGCTGGCACTGTCGATTCTCAATGCGGGCTACCTGCTGGACGTGGAGTTGTCGGCCATGCAGGAAGAGTCGCGTGGCGAAGTGATCTCCAACCCGCGCGTGGTCACCACCAACCAGCGCGAGGCCCTGATCAAGCAGGGTAAGGAAATCGGCTACGTGACCATCAGTGCCGGTGCGGGTGGTGTCGCCACGCCGAATGTGCAGTTCAAGGAAGTGGTGCTGGAGCTGAAGGTCACCCCGACCATCACCAACGACAACCGCGTGTTCCTCAACATGCAGGTGAAGAAGGATGAAGTGGATCGGCTGATCCAGCTGGAAGGCTACGGTACCGTGCCGTCGATCAACCGCCGCGAGGTCAATACCGCGGTGCTGGTCGAGGATGGGCAGACCGTGGTCATCGGCGGCGTGTACGAGTTCACCGATCGCAACAGCATCAGCAAGGTCCCGTTCCTGGGTGATGTCCCGTTCCTCGGCAACCTGTTCAAGAAGCGTGGCCGCAGCAAGGACAAGGCCGAGCTGCTGGTGTTCGTGACCCCGAAGGTGCTGCGCGTGGCCAAGCAGAACTGAGCCCGCGTCACCCGCGAAACGCAGAAGGGCCGCCATGCGCGGCCCTTCTGCGTTCGCACAGGTAGATCCACGCCCCCATGTCCAGTAGATCCACGCCATGCGTGGATGGGCCGTTCAGCCGTTCTTGATGCCATTCGCAGGGCACCCTGCGATGATGTCGGGAACCCGTGCCGTCCCGCGCCGGTCAAAGGCCCCCATGAACCTGCCACCGCCGATGCCCGAAACCGTCTCGCCGCCGTCCGCGCCGGCCACCTCCCGCCTGCATGCCGCTTTCAGCCAGCTGCGCGACGCATTGTCGGCCGAGATCGTCGGCCAGGCCGCGCTGGTCGAACGCCTGCTGATCGCGCTGCTGGCCGATGGCCACCTGCTGGTGGAAGGCGCTCCGGGCCTGGCCAAGACCACGGCGATCCGCGCGCTGGCCTCGCGCCTGGAGGCCGACTTCGCCCGCGTGCAGTTCACCCCGGACCTGCTGCCGGCCGACCTGACCGGCACCGAGATCTGGCGCCCGCAGGAAGGCCGCTTCGAATTCGTACCCGGCCCGATCTTCCATCCGATCCTGCTGGCCGATGAAATCAACCGCGCGCCAGCCAAGGTGCAGTCGGCACTGCTGGAAGCGATGGGCGAGCGCCAGGTCACCGTGGGCCGCCACACCTACGCGCTGCCGCCGCTGTTCCTGGTGATGGCCACGCAGAACCCGATCGAGCAGGAAGGCACCTTCCCGCTGCCGGAAGCGCAGTTGGACCGTTTCCTGATGCATGTGCGCATCGGCTACCCGGACCAGGCCGCCGAATCGGAGATCCTGCGCCTGGCTCGCGAGCGCGCCCGTGGTGCGTTGGGCGAAGCCGCACAAGCGCCGGAAAAGCTGCCGATGCAGGATGTGTTCGATGCCCGCCGCGAAGTGCTGGACCTGCACATGGCGCCGGCGCTGGAACGCTACCTGATCGAGCTGGTGCTGGCCTCGCGTGATCCGTCGCGCTATGACGCTGGCCTTGGCCGCCGCATTGCATGGGGCGCCAGCCCGCGCGGTTCCATCGCGCTGGAGCGCTGCGCGCGTGCGCGCGCCTGGTTGGCTGGCCGCGATTTCGTCACCCCCGATGACGTGCGAGCGGTTGCTGCCGACGTGCTGCGCCATCGCGTGCTGCCCAGCTACGAAGCCACCGCTGAAGGCTGGGATGGTGAGCGCCTGGTGCAGGAGCTGCTGGCCCGGGTGCCGGCACCCTGAGCCTGCGCATGACCGATCCATCCCTGCACCACGCCTCCTCCGTCAGTGACGGTGACGGGCTGCGCCCGCAACTGTCCGAACTGGTGGCGCTGCGCCGCCTTGCACAGCGACCGCCGCCGCCACGCCGTGGCCGCGCCGGCAATGCCGGGCAGGCGCCGTCGCCGCTGCGCGGGCGTGGCATGGAATATGCCGAGTCACGCGAGTACGTGGCCGGTGATGATGCACGGCATATCGACTGGCGGGTGACCGCGCGTACCGGACGTGCCCACACCAAGCTGTTCCAGGCCGAACGCGAGCGGGTCAGCCTGATCGTGGCCGATACCTCGCCGGCCCTGTACTTCGGCACCCGCGTGCGCTTCAAATCGGTGCAGGCTGCACGCGCGGGCGCCGTCGCCGCGTGGTCGGCGCAGCGTCGTGGCGATCGCATCGGCGCCCTGCGTGGCAGCGACCGTGAACCACCGATTGCACCGGCAGGCGGCCCGCGCGGCGTATTGCGCGTGCTGGACGCGCTCACCCGCTGGTATGCGCAGCCCCCGGCCGATGACCTTGGCCTGGAACGTGCGCTGGACCATGCCGGTCGCGTCCTGCGCCCGGGTGCACGTGTGCTGGTGCTGGCCGATCCGCAGCAGGCCATCCGCATTCCACCGGCGCGCTGGGGCGCGCTGGCCCAGCACCATGACCTCAGCCTGGTGCTGCTGGTCGATCCGTTGGAGATGCAGCCGCCCTCGGCCGCGCTGCAGTTCCAGACCGCGCAGCAGCGCATCGGTCTCGACCTGCGCCGCAGCGAGGTGCAGGCACATTGGCAGGCGCACTTCGTCGAACCGTTGCAGGCGCTGCGGCGCCAGCTCGGCGCACGCCGCGTCGACGTGCAGGTACTGTCCACCGATGCAGCCAGCGACGCCTGGCTGGCGCCGTCACCGACCGAGGTGCCGGCATGAGCGCGAACCTGCCGCTGCGCGATGTGCAGGTGCCACCCGCCCCATCATGGTGGCCGCCGGCACCGGGCTATCTGATGATCGGCGGCGTGGTGCTGCTGTTGCTGGTGGTGGCGGCCTTCTTCTGGTGGCAACGTCGCCGTCGCCGCCAGCGCTGGTTGCAGCTGTTCGATCAGGAGCTGGCATCTACCGCCGATGCTGCTGCGGAACTGGCGGCCATCGCCGGACTGCTGCGTCGCGCCGCACGCCTGGCGCAGCCCGGCAGTGAATCCCTGCGCGATGACGCCTGGTGGCAGCGCGTGGATCCGAAAGGCACGCTGCCCGCGGCACGTCGCAGTCTGCTGGCGGAAGGCGCCTATCGCCCACTGGTGGACGCCAACGATGTGGCGGCGCTGCGCAGCTGGGCGCGCGAGCGCTATCTGGCCATGCTGCTGGAGCGGCGCCGATGAATCTGCTGGCAAGTTACTGGCCATGGCCGGACCTGCAGCTGGCGTGGCCGTTGGCCCTGCTGGCGCTGCCGTTGCCGTTGCTGATGCGCTGGTGGAAGCGTCGTGCCGATCCCGGCGCTGCGCTGCGGGTGCCCTATGCGGCGACGGAACTGCAAGCGCTGTCCGGTGGCGGCCGCGTTGACGTGTCGTGGCTGCGCACGCTGCTGTTGTGGCTGGGTTGGTGCGCGCTGTGCGTCGCACTGGCTCGCCCGCAACAGCTGGGTGAAGCGATCACGCCGCCGCAGGAGGGCCGGCAGATGATGCTGGCGATGGACGTGTCCGGCAGCATGGGCGAGGGCGACATGGTGCTGGGCGGGCAGGCGGTGGATCGCCTCACTGCCGCGAAGGCGGTGCTGGCCGACTTCCTCGATCGCCGCGCCGGTGATCGCATCGGCCTGCTGATCTTCGGCGACCGCGCCTACACGTTGACGCCGCTTACGGCCGATCTGGCCAGCGTGCGCGACCAGCTGCGCGACAGCGTGGTCGGCCTGGCCGGGCGCGAGACCGCCATCGGTGATGCCATCGGCCTGGCGGTGAAGCGCCTGCGCAGCCAGCCTGAAGGCCAGCGCGTGCTGATTCTGCTGACCGACGGCGTCAGCAATGCCGGCGTGCTGGAACCGCTGCGTGCCGCCGAAGTCGCGCGTGCCGAGGGCGTGCGTATCCACACCGTCGCCTTTGGCGGTGATGGCAGCATGCGCCTGTTCGGTATTCCCATTTCCGCCGACCAGGATCCGGTCGACGAGGCTACCTTGAAGAAGATCGCGAGCATGACCGGCGGCCAGTTCTTCCGCGCCCGCGACACTGCACAGCTGGCCGGCATCTATGCCGAACTGGACCGGCTGGAGCCGATCGCCGCGAAGGGGCCAAGCCTGCGACCGCGCGAGGAACGCTATGCATGGGCGCTGGGCCTGGCCTTGCTGCTGGGCGCATTGGCCTGGCTGTGGCCGGAGCGTCGCCGATGATCGCGCTTGCTTCGAATCTTCCCGACTGGAACGCGCTGCACTTCCTGCGTCCGGAATGGCTGTGGGCGTTGCTGGCGCTGCCGTTGATCATCGCGGTGGCGTTGTATCGGCAGCGGCGCAGCGACGTGTGGCGAACAGCGGTGGATGCCCACCTGTTGCCGCATCTGCTGGCTGCGGGCACGCGCCGCCGTGCACGCCTGCCCTGGGCCGTGCTGCTGGGCTGGACCCTGGCAGCGCTGGCCATGGCTGGGCCGAGTTGGCGGCAGCAGGCACAACCGATGTTCCAGGCCAGCGCACCGCTGCTGGTCGTGCTGGATCTGTCCAGCCGGATCAATGCTACCGATCTGCCGCCGTCGCGCCTGCTGCAGGCTCGGGCGAAAGTGGGCGAGCTGCTGCGTGCCCGCCAGGGTGGCCAGGTGGGCCTGGTGGTCTATGCCGAGGATGCCTACACCGTGGCACCGCTGACCGATGACGGCAGCAACGTCGCGCTGTATCTGGACGCGCTGTCGCCGGATGTGATGCCGCGCGACGGACAACGCGCCGACCGTGGCATCGACTGGGCGACGCGGTTGATGCGCCAGATCGGGGCATTGCGGGGGCAGATCCTGCTGGTCAGCGATCAGGCGGATGATGAAGCGGCACTGGCCGCAGCGCAGGCGCGCAGCCTCGGCATGCAGGTGTCGGTACTGGGGCTGGGCACATCTGCCGGTGCGGCGTACCGGGATGGCACTGGGCAGATCCGCCAGGCCGCGCTGGATGAAGGCAGCCTGCGTGCGGTGGCGACCGCAGGCGGAGGCCGCTATGCCCGCATCGCCACCGATGACAGTGATCTGCGTGCGCTGGGCGTACTTGATGCACGCGAGGGTACTGCAGCGCAGCGGCCCGGCGAGGGCAAGCAATGGCGTGATGAAGGGTTCTGGTTGCTGCCACCGGTGATGCTGCTGGCGCTGCTCGCTTTCCGTCGCCGCGCGCTGCTGGCGGCGGTGCTGGCGGTGGGCCTGCTGCCATGGATGAGTGATGTGCAGGCGCAGGCGCCTGCGGTGCCGGCCGCACCGCCGGCGCAGGGCACGCTGTGGAAGCGCGCCGACCAGGTGCAGCACCAGCGTCTGGCCGAAGGTGCGCAGGCTTACCGCAACGGTGATTTCGCCAGTGCCCGCAAGCAGTTCGAGGGAATCGACAGCGATGCGGGCTGGTACAACCTGGCCAATACGCTGGCCCGCCAGGGCAACTACGACGAAGCCATTGCCGCCTACGACCGCGCGCTGGCACTGCATCCCGGCATGGCCGATGCGGTCGCCAACCGTGCCGTGGTCGATGCCGCGCGCAAGCGCAAGCAGTCGGGCGGCAAAGGCCAGGATCAGCAGAAGCCACCGCAGAACGGGCAGCAGAAGCAGCAGAACGATTCACAGGGCCAGCAGAATCCGCAGGGCCAGCAGAATCCGCAGGGCCAGCAGAATCCGCAGGGCCAGCAGCCGCAGCAGGGCCAGCAGAATCCCGGTCAGGGACAGCCGCAGTCGGGTCAGCAGGGCCAGCCCAATCCCGGTGACGACAAGAACCAGTCGAGCCCGCAGCCCGGCGAGCGCGGCCGCGATGGACAGCAGGCGCCACCACAGGTGGAGGATGCCAAAGCGCAGGCCCAGGCTGATGAGCAGCAGCGCCAGCGCATGCAGCAGGCCATTCAGCAGGCACGTGAGGGCAAAGGCGATCAGGATGGCAAGCCCGTGCCAGGCAGCGACGGCACCACCCCACGCCAACGCGAGGAGCAGCAGGCGGTGGAGGCGTGGATGCGACGCGTGCCGGATGATCCGGGCGCATTGCTGCGGGCCAAGTTCCAGCTGGAAAACGAACGCAGGAAGAGGGAAGGGCGATGACGCGGGCGATCAACATGCACGGGCACTGGCCCCGACAGGTACTGGCGGCACTGCTGCTGTGGCTGCCGCTGCTGGCCTGGGCGCAGCCGCGTGCGTGGCTGGACCGCGACCGCATCGCGATGGGCGACACGGTCACGCTCAATGTCGAGAGCGACCAGGGCGCCCCTGACTTCACACCGTTGCGCACCGACTTCGACCTCAGCGGGCAGACCAGCAGCCGCCAGGTAGCGTGGAGCAATGGCAGCATGCAGCAGCGCAATCTGTATGGCGTGGCACTCACGCCACGGCGTAGCGGTGCACTGGTGGTGCCGGGCCTGCAGGTGGGCAGCGTACGTACCGCACCGTTGACCCTGCAGGTGGATGCCGCTGCCGTGGCCGGTCCCGACAGCAATGCGGTGGCGTTCATCGAAACCGCTGTCGATGACGAGACACCGTATGTGCAGCAGAGCGTAGGCGTGGTGGTGCGGTTGTATTTCGCTTCGCAGTTGGCCTCCGGCGAACTGGTGCTGGATACACCGGCCGGCGCGTCGTTGCAGCGGGTGGGCGATGACCGCACCGATGTGCGACAGGTCAACGGCCGCCGCTACAACGTGGTCGAGCGGCGCTTCCTGCTGATCCCCGAGCGCAGCGGTGCACTTCGGCTGGCCGGTGCGCGCTTCAGCGGGCGCAGTGCCGGTGGCTTCTTCGACGATTTCTTCGGCGGCGGCGACGGGCGCATGAATGCCACCGGCGCCGATCGCACGTTGCAGGTGCAGGCGCAACCGGCACACGCGCCGCAGCCATGGCTGCCGCTGCAGGGCCTGCAGCTGCGCTACACCAGTGCACCGACCAGCGCCCGTACCGGCGAGGCGGCCAACGTGGTGGTGGAGGCGATTGCCGAAGGCGCCACCCGCGCGCAGTTCACCGATCTGCCGGTGCCCGACGTCGGCAACGCCGCGCAGGTGTTCGCCGAACCTGCGCAGTACGAAGAGACCTTCAATGGCAGTACGCCGCGGCTGAAGATCACCCGCCGCTATTCGATCGTGCCGCGCCAGCCGGGTTCGCTGGTGGTGCCGGGGCCGCGCCTGCCGTGGTGGGACGTGCGCAATGGCAAGGCACAGGAAGCGAAGCTGCCGGACCTGACGCTGGCCGTGGTGGCCGGTAACGGGGCTGGCAGTGCGCCACCTGCACCGCTGCCGCCGATCGACACCGATGCGGCGCTGCCGGATGGCGATGGCCAGGACAGCCGTATCGCGGCGACCGATCCGCGCGCCAGTGGTTTGTCCGAGCGGCCATGGCCGTGGATGGGCGCCGCCATCGGCCTGGCGTTGCTGTGGCTGTTGACGCTGTTGTGGGGCTGGCAGCGAGGCCGTCGCCCGCGCGTGGCGGCGCCCGTGGCGGCCAAGGGCGCTGTGCCGGCTGTGGCGACTGGACGTGCCGGCGTGGCCGAACTGCGCCGCGCGCTGGATGGTGAAGGGTTTGATCAGGTGGAAGCGCAGCTGTGTGCGATGGCCGGTGTCGAACGTATCGAGCAGGTCATCGCGCGGCTTGAGGATGCCGCCCAGCGCCAGGTGCTGCAGGAACTGCAGCAGGCGCGCTGGGGTGGGCAGGGCGACCTGGCGTCGCTGCGTGCGCGCTTGCGCGAGGCCTTCCGTGACGGACCGCACTGGTCGGCGGCTGCCGGCACCGCTGACACTGGCCTGGCGCCGCTGTATCCGCCGCGGCGAACCTGAACCGGCGCCGCTTGCGCGCTTTGTTAGAGTGCATTCATTTTTCGAGGAAACCCGCGCATGACAGCAGCTGCTGCCGACAAGAAGAAGTTGCCCCTGCATTGGAAGATGGGCATCGGCTTTGCGATCGGCCTGATCCTGGGACTGATCGTGCACGCCCTGGGCGGCAGCGTCGATGGTCTGCAGGCCGGTGCCAAGTGGGTAATGGACTACATCACCACCCCGGCGTCGGGCCTGTTCCTCAACCTGATCTTCATGCTGATCGTGCCGCTGATCTTCTCGGCGCTGATCATGGGTGTGTCGGAGATGGGCGACATCCGCGCCCTTGGCCGCATCGGCTGGAAGACCTTGGCCTATACCGTGCTGCTGTCCGGCATTGCCGTGGGAATCGGGCTGGTGCTGGTGAACCTGCTCAAGCCGGGTGTCGGCGTCGACCCGCAGGTCGCTGCGATGATGCTGTCGGAGAACGCCGAGCGCAGCAAGGAGATTGTCGCGGGCATCCACGGCACGCCGAAGGGCATGGACATGCTGCTGTCGATCGTGCCGAGCAACGTGCTGCAGGCCGCGTCTGACAACGGCGCGATCCTGTCGCTGATGTTCTTCGCGCTGATGTTCGGCATCGGCATGGTGCTGACCGACAACGAGAAGGTCGCGCCGCTGCGCCGCGCCATCGAAGGCGTGTTCGAAATTTCGATGACCCTGATCAACCTGGTCATCCGCCTGGCCCCGTATGCGGTGGCCTGCTTCATGTTCAACCTGGCCGCGCTGTTCGGCTTCGAGCTGATCATCCGCCTCGGTGCCTACGTGGGCGTGGTGGTGCTGGCACTCGGCCTGCACATGGTGGTGAGCTACGGTACGGCCGTATGGCTGTCCGGTCGTTCGCCGCTGTCGTTCTTCCGCGATACCCAGGAAGCGACGGTGATGGCGTTCTCCACCGCCTCCAGCAACGCCACCCTGCCGACCGCGCTGCGCGTGGCCGACCAGATGGGCCTGCCGCAGCGCGTGTCGCGCTTCGTGCTGACCGTGGGCGCCACCGCCAACCAGAACGGCACCGCGCTGTTCGAGGGCGTGACGGTGATCTTCCTGGCCCAGTTCTTCGGCGTGGACCTGAGCATCGGCCAGCAGATCATGGTGATGGCGGTCTGCATCCTCGGTGGCATCGGCACTGCCGGTGTGCCGTCGGGCTCGCTGCCGGTGGTCGCGATGATCTGCGCGATGGTCGGCGTGAACCCGCTGGGCATCGGCCTGATCCTGGGCGTGAACCACTTCCTGGACATGTGCCGCACCGCGCTGAACGTGACCGGCGACCTGGCCCTGACCACGCTGGTGGCCAAGGGCGAGTCCCACGACGGCCCGGCGCTGGGCCCGCAGCAGGACTGAGACCGGATTCCCGTCACCCGGACTCCGGGGCGGTAGTGCCGGCCGCTGGCCGGGTACGCGTCATCGCATGCGCGCTGCCGCTCCCACGTTTCGCGATGCGAATCGCGGGCCCCCCTTACCGGCCTCCACACCCCGGCGCCTATGGCGCAGCCCCCGAACTCCGGGGGCGGGTAGTGCCGGCCGCTGGCCGGCAACTTCATGATCTTCATTGAATTCTGCGCAACTGCCGGCCAGCGGCCGGCACGGGGGGGGGGGGGCGCGCCCGCCCGGCGCCCCCCCCCCCCCCCGCCCCCCGCCCCCCCCCCCCCCCCCCCCCCCCCCCCCCCCCCACGACCGGGCAAGGTGAACCGACCCCCCGCCCGGCGACTATGGGACAATAGGCCGCCCGCACGTCCGCGGCCGCCTCCCGATTCCGACAGAACCATGACGCAGCCTACCCGTCGCCAGTTGGCCAACGCCATCCGCTTCCTTGCCGCCGATGCGGTTGAAACCGCAAAGTCCGGCCACCCCGGCATGCCCATGGGCATGGCCGACATTGCCGAAGTCCTCTGGAACGACTATCTCCGCCATAACCCGAGCAACCCGCACTGGTTCAACCGCGACCGTTTCGTGCTGTCCAACGGCCACGGTTCGATGCTGCAGTACGCGCTGCTGCACCTGAGCGGTTACGACCTGCCGATCGAGCAGCTGAAGCTGTTCCGCCAGCTGGGCAGCCACACCGCCGGCCACCCGGAACGCCACGAGACCCCGGGCGTGGAAACCACCACCGGCCCGCTGGGCCAGGGTTTCGCCAATGCCGTGGGCTTCGCCCTGGCCGAGAAGCTGCTGGCACAGCGCTTCAACCGCCCGGAACTGGAAGTGGTCGACCACCGCACCTGGGTGTTCATGGGCGATGGCTGCCTGATGGAAGGCGTGTCGCATGAAGCCGCTTCGCTGGCCGGTACCTGGGGCCTGCACAAGCTGGTCTGCTTCTGGGACAACAACCACATCTCCATCGACGGCAACGTCGAGGGCTGGTTCACCGACAATACCCCGGAGCGTTTCGAGGCCTATGGCTGGAACGTCGTGCGCGATGTCGATGGCCACGACCCGGAAAGCATCAAGGCCGGCATCGAGGCCGCGCTGTCGCAGAGCGACAAGCCGACCCTGATCTGCTGCCGCACCACCATTGGTTTCGGTTCGCCGAACAAGGCGGGCAAGGAATCCAGCCACGGCGCTCCGCTGGGCAAGGACGAGCTGGAAGCCACCCGCAAGCAGCTGGGCTGGGAGTACGGTCCGTTCGAGATTCCGCAGGCGATCTACGACGGCTGGCGCGCCAATGGCGCTGGCACCCTGCGCCAGGCCGAGTGGGAACAGCTGTTCGACAAGTACGCCAGCCAGTACCCGGCTGAAGCGTCCGAGCTGACCCGCCGTTCGCACGGCGAGCTGCCGGCCGACTTCGTTGCCAAGGCCGATGCCTACATCGCCCAGGTGGCCGCTGAAGGCCCGACGATCGCTTCGCGCAAGGCGTCGCAGCTGGCCATCGAAGCCTACGCCCCGCTGCTGCCGGAAATCGTCGGTGGCTCGGCCGACCTGGCGCACTCCAACCTGACCCTGTGGAAGGGCAGCAAGTCGGTTGCCAGCGACGACGCCAACGCCAACTACGTGTATTACGGCGTGCGCGAGTTCGGCATGACCGCCATCGCCAACGGCCTGGCCCTGCACGGTGGCTTCATTCCGTTCGACGCCACCTTCCTGGTGTTCAGCGACTACGCCCGCAACGGCGTGCGCATGAGCGCGCTGATCCCGGCCCACGCCATCCACGTCTACACCCACGACTCGATCGGCCTGGGCGAAGACGGTCCGACCCACCAGCCGGTGGAGCACCTGGCTTCGCTGCGTTACATCCCGAACAACGACGTGTGGCGTCCGTGCGATGCGGTCGAGTCGGCGGTGAGCTGGAAGGCTGCGATCACCCGTCAGGATGGTCCGAGCTGCCTGGTGTTCAGCCGCCAGAACCTGCCGCACCAGCCGCGCGACGCCGAGCAGATCGCCCAGATCGAGCGCGGTGGCTACGTGCTGGCCGATGCCGCCGGTACCCCGGACGTGATCCTGATCGCCACCGGTTCGGAAGTTTCGCTGGCCACCGAAGCCAAGGCCCAGCTGGATGCGGCCGGCCTCAAGACCCGCGTGGTCTCGATGCCGTCCACCGACGTGTTCCTGCGCCAGGATGCGGCCTACCGTGAATCGGTACTGCCGAACGCCGTGCGCAAGCGCGTTGCGGTGGAAGCCGGTGTCACCGGTTTCTGGCGCCAGTTCGTCGGCCTGGACGGTGCGGTGATTGGTATCGACACCTTCGGTGCCTCGGCCCCCGCCGACCAGCTGTACAAGCACTTCGGCATCACCACCGCCCACGTGGTGGAAGCGGCCAAGGCGCTGTAAGCAGCCTCGCGAAGCAGGAAGGGAAAGGCCGGCGCACGCCGGCCTTTTCTTTGCCGCAAGAAAAAGGGGACGGAGGGGATTAAGTCGTTTATGCACAAACGACTTAATCCCCTCCGTCCCTTTTTTCAGGCGGTGCGTGCCAGTGCGAGGCGCAGCAGTCGCGCGTCCAGGCGTTCGCCGAAATCCTTGGGTGCCTGCAGGCCCATGCGCTGCAGGTACACCGCATCGCCGTCGCCAGCCGGTTGCCGCAGCGCCGCCCAGACCGTGCGCAGCTTGTCGCCGCGGGTCTGCGTGTTGGCCTTCAGCCAGCCCAGCGCTTTCACCAGCACCTGCTCGATCTCGTTGAAGTCGCTGCCCAACGGATAGTCGGGCAGGCTGCCATCGACGCGGAACGGTGCCAGTGCCGCGGCCAGTGCCTGCGGCGTGTTGCGCTGCTGGCGCTCCGGATCCGGTTGCGTGGCCGCCAGCAGCTTGCGCGCGGCGTGTGCCTGCTGCAGCAGGCCGCCCTGGAACGGGGCCTCGGTGATTGCGGTCATCGCATGCACGCAGTCCTCGTCGGTCAGGCCGCGCAGGTCGGCGATGCCGTATTCGTTGAGGTAGATGTCGCGCAGGTGGCGCGGGATGGTGGTGTGCCCGTAGTTCCAGCGCACGTTGGATTCGCGCTGGCCCTTGTCATCGCGCGCGGCGCGGAACATCAGCACGCTGCGCGCTTCCGGCAGCGCATGTGCCATCGCCACGAAGTTGTACTGACCACCCACGCCGGACACCACACGTCCATCATCCAGCGCATCCGACACCGCCGCGCCCAGCGCGGTGGCCATCATGCAGGAGTTGAAGAAGCGCGCGTGCCGGCGCTGCAGGCGTTCCAGTGTCTCGTTGCCACCGTACAGCTGGTTGATCTCGCTGATGCGGCGCATGCCGATCGCACGGCATTCGTCTTCCGGCAGCGTGCGCAACCACTCGTAGAACTCCGGCGAGCCCAGGTAGAAGGCGCCATGCAGATACTCGCCCTCGGCAGCCAGGGTGGCGTGGTCGATGGACAGCGTGCTGCCGTTCTCGATGCGTTGCATCAGCGCCAGGTCATCGTGCACCTTGCGCTTGATCACGCCGGTCTGCACCAGCCGGCGGAAGCCCTCGTTGAGCATTTCGCTGCAGCCATACAGGCCGACCTCGAACGGATCCAGTCCGCCGATTTCCTGCACCAGCGGGTGGCTGGCCAGCTGCGGATCCAGCGCATGCAGCACGCGCCGGTAGCGCGCGTTGTCGGTGTGGCGCAGCACCAGCGCATGGCTGAGTGCATCAGCCAGCGTGCCGATGCCGATCTGCAGGGTGCCACCGTCGCGCACCAGCGTGCTGGCATACAGGCCAATGGCGTAGTCGGCATCGCCGACCGGCTGCCGCGGCAGCCCGAACAACGCCGGGTACGGTGGTGGCGGGGTGATCACCAGATCGAAGAACGACACATCGACCGTGGCCGAGCCACCCAGGTAGGGTAGCTGCGGATCGATCTCGGCGATCAGCAGCGGGCGAGGCAGCCCGCGAGCGGTCATCGCATCCAGCGTGTCCTGGGTGATGTCGTTGTTGCACGACAGCGAGAGCCGGCGGTCGTTCGGCCGCATCGCCACCTTCTGCACGATCACCTGCGGCGCGCGCTGCGCCACCGCATCGGCGGCGTGGGTGTAGTTCAGGCTGGTATAGCTGGACTGCGCCTGCCGCGAGCCGAGCAGGGCGCCGGACTGCATGTAGAACTCTTCCACCTGCACATGTGCCGGCAACGCGTCGCGCGCGATCGCATCGGCATAGGCCAGGCGCGGGAAATCGTCGCCGAAATGGCGCTGCGCGAACGGCGCCATGAAGCGCGCTTCCAGGCCGTTGCCGCGCGCCTTCGGCGGGTTCAGCGACAGCGCGGTATACAGCTGCAGCGGCCGCGACGGATCGTGCTCGACGCGTGCGTAAAGGGCATTGAGCAGCCGATGCGGCTTGCCCAGTGCCAGCGGTGCCCCGATCCGCAGCGGCCCGTCCACGCGCGCAAACAACCAGTCGACGGCGGCGTCCAGGTCGGTGAGGTGTTCGGTCATGCGCGGCGGTCCTGCGTGTGGGGGAGTGCGGGCATTACAGCATGTCGGGCTTGAACCGCCGTCGACGGGAGACTTCGGCGCCAGACACCATGAACTGCCCATCGCCCCGGTAATGCATCGTGCGCGGTAGTTTCGGCCGGGGCGCAACATGGGCGCGTACGATTTCCCAGATGAACAGGTTGTTCGACGCCACCTGGCTGTCGTCGTACAAGCGGCATTCGAAGCACGAATGGCATTGCCCGACCAGCGGCGCGCCGACCTCGCGCGCGGGCAGCGCATCAAGCTCGAAACGGGTGAACTTGTCGACCTCGCGGCCGCTGCAGTTGCCGATGTCCACCACGGTATCGAGCAGTTCCACACCCGGCACATTGATCACGCACTCGCCGCTGCCACGCGCCAGCGCATGGCTGTGGTTTGCGTCCCACAGGTAGGTGGCGACCAGCGAAGGCGAGAAGCCCATCACCATGTGCCAGCCCATCGTCATCAGGTTGCGCTGGCCGCGCCAGGCGGTGCTGACCAGCACGACCGGCCCGGGTTCGAGGAAGCGGCGGGCCTGCTCGACCGGGAATTCCTTCTTGGGCAGCGCTTTCATCCGGGGCCTGGGGCGGGAGGAATCGATGCTGGCGCAGCCGGGATGAACCTGGAGTCGAGGGGCTTGACAGACGATTCGATTACGCGCGTAATCAGGTCGTCGATTACGGATGTAAACCATGACTCCGATCAGCGAAGCCGAAGCCGTTGTGATGGAGGTGCTATGGCAGCAGGCACCGCGTAGCGCCGATGACGTGGTCGCCGCACTGGCCCACCGCGACTGGGCCGAGCCGACCATCAAGACCCTGCTCAACCGCCTGCTGACCAAGGGCGCGATTACTGCCGAGCGCGATGGCCGGCGCTACCTGTACCGGCCGCTGCTGCAGCGGCAGGCCTGGGTGGAGGCGCAGAGCCAGGACTTCATTGGTCGTGTCTTCGAAGGGCGCGTTGCGCCGTTGGTTGCGCACTTCAGCGAACGCGGCCAGTTGAGTGCGCAGGACATCGCCGAACTGAAGAAACTGATCCAGGAGCTGGACCATGACTGAGCTGCTCGATGGGCTGTGGCAGGCCAGCCTGTGGCTGGCGGTGGGCGTGGTCGTGCTGGCGGTGCTGCGACCCTTGCTGGTGCGGCTGGGGGGCGTGGCGTTGGCCTACCGCAGCTGGTGGCTGCTGCCGTTGCTGCTGCTGGCACTGATGCTGCCGTTGCCGCAGGTGGCACTTCTGGAGCATGTGCCAACGCTGCCGCTGAAAGTGGTACCCGGCGCCGTCGAAGGCATGGCAGGGCAGTCGTTGCCGTGGGCCGGGCTGTTGCTGCTGGCATGGATGGTGGGAGCGGTCCTTTGTCTGCTACGCGATCTACGTGCGCAGCGGCGCTTTGAACGTGGCATGGGCCAACTGTGTGCACGCGCCGATGGCAGCTGGCAGGCCAGCGCCGACCCGGGCCTGCCCGCGCTGGTCGGCCTGTGGCGTCCGCGCATCGTGGTAGGCCCGGATTTCGACCAGCAGTTCACCGCACAGGAGCAGGGCCTGATCCTGCAGCACGAGCGCAGCCACCGTCGCAATGGCGATCACTGGGCCAATGGGGCGCTGCTGATGGCACGCGCGGTGTTCTGGTTCCATCCGCTTCTGCCGTGGGCCTCCCGCCGATTCCTGCGTGACCAGGAGCTGGCCTGCGATGCCCGCACCATTGCCCCGCAGCCTGCGCTGCGCGGTCTCTACGCCAGCACGCTGCTGAAGGCGCAGCTGGTCCATCCGGTTGCGCCAGCGGTCTGCCATTGGCGCAGCCAACCCGTGTTGAAGGAGCGTATCGCCATGTTGAAGCAGTCCAAGCGGAAGGCATTGCCGTGGGTGTCGGGGCAGGTGCTGGTGGTCGGGTTGTGTCTGGGAATGGGCGCGGTGGCGTGGGCCAGCCAGGGCGGTGCAGCCGCAGACGGCCAGACAGTGGCCGCCATGGATCGGGAGATAGAGGTCGACAAGATGTCGCCGCCGTCCTATCCGAAGTCCGCGTTCGAACAGCGACAGGTGGGCGTGGTGAACCTGCGCGTGGAAGTGGATGCCAAGGGCCATCCGACTGACGTCCAGGTGCTCAGCGCAACCAATCCGGGTGTGTTCGATGCGGTGTCGATCGCCGCTGCGCGGAGCTGGACCTATCGTCCGGCGATAAAGAACGGAAAGCCCGTTGCAGGGGCTGTGAAGATTCCGATCACCTATGCCATGGACAACACCGAGGACTCCCAGTGAAGACCGCGCCGCTGTTGATGATGGCGGCGCTGTTGGCAGGATGCGCGACCCAGGATCGCCTGACCACCGTTGATACCCGCAGCGAGAATGTCGGCCATCAGCGCCTGCGGCCGCAGGCCGGTGGCGGCAGCGGGCAAGTGCAGACGTATTCGCTGGGCGCGAGCGAGGGCTACCGGATGCCGCAGTTGTACGCGGCGCCGGATCCGGAGGTCGGTGATCGTGACCCGCGTGCGGAGCTGGCACCGACCACCATCTGCCTGCAGGTGGTGGTTGATGCACAGGGCAGTGTCGAACGCAGCGTGCCGCTGACCGATCGCCCTGAGTGCGCGGCAGGTGCTGCAGGCGAGAATGCGCCCCTGCTGCAGGCGGCGCAGGAAGCCGTGGCGATGTGGAAGTACTCGTCCGCAGCGGTCTGCCACTTCGCGGCTGGCAAGGTGCCTGCCGACCGTGGCGACTGTCGCGGCGCCGAGCGCGTCGAGCCGGTGGCGGTCACCCTGCAGTATGCCTTCACCTTCGAGATCGTGAAGGGACAGCACGTGGTGCGTACGCAGGGAAAATGACCGCTTGCGATGACCGGGGCAGCGCCGGGCCATGCCCGGCGAGCGCAGCGGCGTGGATCAGGCCCCGCCCTGGATGTTGGCCTTCACCGCGGGCTGCATCAGCTTGGGTTCTTCCAGCGTCGCATCGCGTGCCTGGCGCACGCTGACGAACTCCGCCTCGGCCACGCCGTCATGCACGTGGATGTTGTGTGCGCGCTGTTCGCCGATGGTGGTTTCGTTGGCGAATGCACGACCACCCGGACCGTAGTCGTGGCAGACGAACACGCGGGTCGCATCGGGCAGGGCCAGCAGGCGCTGGATCGAACGGTACAGCTGCGCGGCATCGCCACCCGGGAAATCGCAGCGGGCGGTACCGCCGTCGGGCATGAACAGCGAGTCACCGGTGAACAGCGCATCGTCGATCAGGTAGGCGATGCTGTCGCTGGTATGGCCGGGCACGGCGATCACCTGACAGCGCAGTTCGCCCAGAGCAAAGGTTTCGCCATCGCTGAACAGGTGATCGAAGATCTCATCGGCCGCAGGAAGCTGCAGGCCGTAGCGCGGTGCGAAGGTGGCCTGCACCGCGCGGATGCCTTCGCCGATGGCCAGCGTGGCCTGCGGGAAGCGCTCCTTCAGGCGGCGCCCGGCCGACACATGGTCGGCGTGGGCGTGGGTTTCCAGCAGCCAGCGCAGCTGCAGGTCCTGTTGTTCGATGGCCTGCAACGCGGCATGCAGCGGCGCTTCACTGCTGGCGTCGGTATCCGGGTCGTAGTCCAGGACCGGGTCGATCAGCGCTGCCTCGCCGCTGGCCGGGTCGCTGACCAGATAGCTGAAGGTGTTGCTGTCACGGTGGAAGAACGACTGCACCTGGACCGGCATCGGAACTCTCCTCAGCGCGTGCCGAGCACGCGGTTCAGCAACTGCGCCAGGTTCTCACCGGCCAGTCGCAGCTGCGCTTCGGCCAGCGGCCGGTAGCGCTCGGTGTATTCGTCACCGATTTTACGCGTGGCCGGATAAACGCCAGCTTGCATGGAAATGCGGCAGCTGGCCTCGGCCCACGTCTGCGGGTCGCGCTGCGGGTTGGACTGGCGCGCCAGCTTCGGCGCGCGCTGGCTCTGCAGCAGCGGGAGATAGCCTGCGTCGTCCAGCTTGCGGGTGTTGAGCATGCCGCTGTCCCACAGCGAGTGCAGGTTGGTACCGCGGTTGCCGAACTGCAGCTGGAAGTCGTTGCCGCCCTTGTCGTGGGCGTAACCGGCGTGCATCGGCTGGTGGATGTCGCCGACCAGGTGCACGACGAACTTCAGCGCCTGCAGGCGCTCGCCGTCGGTCAGGCTGCGGTCGCCGAGGATGGCGCTCTGTGCCTTCAGGGCCTCGACGATGCAGTTGCCGTTCTTGCAGTGCTTCGGTGCTTCGTAGTGGCAGTTGTCTTCGGCGATGTTGACGTAGTGCCAGCCGGCCGAGCGACGGCCCAGGCCCGGGTCTTTGGCGCGCAGCTGGTCGGCCCACGGCGCGATGCTGGCCAGCGTGGCATCCGGTTCGGTGGCCAGCAGGCGGTCCACTTCGGCGCGGGCGGTGGGGTTGAGGCGGGCGTCGGCGACTTCGGCGACCAGACGGTGGCCTTGCGCGCCCCAGGCATGGGCGGGGGCGGAGACGGACAGCAGGGCCGGCGCCAGGGCGGCGGCGAGGAACAGGGAGTGCAGGGCTTTCATGCGCACATTCTAGCGGGGGTAGGTGGATTGAAGAGCGGCGCGTTCCTGTTCCGAAGTGGGAGCGCAGCGGGAGGGGCGGCGGGACACGCCGTAAACCCATCCATGGGGGCTCGATGGCGCCATCCATGGCACCAACGGTCCCGCCGCCCCTCCCGCTGCGCTCCCCTCCAAACATGGCCGCGAAGACGGATGCAAACGTCAAAGGCAACATCAAAAACAAATGCAGGATCAAAATCGGCCTCCTGCAATTACAGGCAACCACTACGCCTCGGATGTTCAGGTTCTGTTTCTGCTCTTGCCTTTGCTTGAGCTGGCACGCGCGCGCAGATGGGAAGGGTGGAGAGGGTGGGGTGATCGGGACCGTTCGCCGCATGGATGCGCCGATCGAGCCTTATCTGATCGGAATCTGGCAGCGTAGGCGTCGAGAGCCGGCGTGGGCCGCCGTGCGAGCCTAGATCTCGACGATCCGTAACCAGGATC